>SMWF01000105.1 GCA_004357385.1 Gammaproteobacteria bacterium
CGACGTGCCGGTCGAACGTTACACCACCAAGGCCTGGCACGACCTGGAAGTGGAACGCCTCTGGAAGCGGGTCTGGCAATTCGCCTGCCGCGAAGAGGACATTCCCGAACCCGGCGATCACATTCGTTACGACATCGCCGGCATGTCGTTTCTTATCGTGCGTACCGAGACTGGCGCAATCAAGTCCTACCCGAATGCCTGTCTCCACCGTGGCCGCATGCTCAAGGAATTCGATGGACGCGCGTCAGAACTGCGCTGTCCGTTCCACGGGTTCTGCTGGAACCTCGACGGCTCGTTCAAGGCCGTCCCGGCCGCGTGGGATTTTCCGCACATCGTTGCATCGGAGTTTTCGCTGCCCGAGATCCCGACCGCCACCTGGGCGGGGTTCGTTTTCATCAATCCGGATCAACAGTGCGATCCGTTCGAAGACTTCATCCAGGATATCGCTTCGCAATTCGAACGCTGGGACCTGAGCAAACTCTACAAACAGGCCCACGTGGCGAAGATCATGCACGCCAACTGGAAGATCGCCCAGGAGGCGTTCTGCGAGGCTTACCATGTCAACGCGACCCATCCGCAGATTCTCAAGGGCATCGGCGACGTCAACAGTCAGGTAGACGTCTGGGAGAACTGCGCCCGGGTCATTACTCCATCGTTAACCCCAAGCCCGTTGCTCGAGGAGAATCCACCGACCGAACAGGACGTCGTGCGCTCCATGCTGGACATCCGCGAGGGCGATCCGGCGCCACCACTGCCCGAAGGCATGTCCGCGCGCGCCTGGAGCGCCGCCGAGAGCCGTGAGACCTTGCGGCCCGATGCGGGGGACCTGGTCGACGAATATTGCGATGCCGAGATGGTCGACAATCTCGACTACACGCTGTTCCCGAATTTTCATCCCTGGGGTGCGTTCAACCGGATCGTCTACCGCTTTCGCCCCAACGGCAACGACCATCGCTCCGCCATCATGGAGTGCATCATGCTGGCGCCGTTCAAGGGTGAACGGCCGCCGGCGGCAAAGATTCACTGGTTGGAGGAGGACCAACCCTGGTCCTCGGCGCTGGGTTTTCTGGGGCGCGTGTTCGACCAGGACGCATTCAACATGCCCAAGGTGCAGCTTGGACTCGAGTCGACCTACAAACCGGGCATCACCCTGGGCAACTACCAGGAATCCAAGGTCCGCTGGCTGCACCACAAGCTGACCCAGTGGGTGGAAGAAGGCAAATGAACACCGGTATCAGCCACCCCTTCGATGGCTCGCTGTACGAGTTGCAGGACGACGGGACCATCAAGATCACCGACGGCAAGCGCGAGGGTCTGTTCCATGGTGACGGGCGCTGGATCTCCGGTGAAATCCGCCAGGCCGACCCGCAGCTGTGCGTATGGATCGCCAACGTGCCGGACGACGCCACGATCGAATCGGATTCGCACCTCGCGCAGAACTAACTGCTGGTTCTTGCCCTTCGTCTGGCCGGGATCAGCGCCGCGGCACCCGCGGCCCCGACGTTCCCGGCGGTGGATTGGAATCCCAAAATGGAACGACTGCTGAACGCGATACGCACCGACGCGCGCGTGACCGAATCCTACACCGGACAGGCGGAGATCAGTGCACAGGTGATGGACGCGCTGTGCCGCGTACCCCGCGAAGAGTTCGTTCCAGACGAAGCGTCGCACCTCGCCTATCAGAACCACCCGCTGCCCATCGGCCATGGCCAGACGATATCCCAGCCATTCATCGTGGCACTGATGACCGACCTGCTGGAGGTACGACCCGAGCATCGGATCCTGGAAATCGGTACCGGTTCCGGATACCAGGCGGCGGTACTCGCTGAACTGGAGGCAGAGATCTACAGCATCGAGATCATTCCGGACCTCGCGGCAACTGCAACCACCCTGCTGGACCGCCTCGAGTACACCAACGTGCACCTGACCGTCGGTGACGGTTGGCACGGCTGGGCAGAGGAAGCGCCCTTCAACGGGATCATCGTCACGGCTGTCGCCGAAGACATCCCGCCAAGGCTCGTCGAGCAACTCTCATCCGGTGGCCGGCTGGTGCTGCCGCTGGACCAACCCAGCGGGGGTCAAGTGCTTGTGGTAGTGGAGAAGCAAGCCGACGGCTCGACCCGGCGACGCGACGTGCTGCCCGTGCAGTTCGTGCCATTGACGGGCGATCATTGACCCCGGGCGTTCACGGGGCCGTATCGAGGCTAACCACCACGAGCACACCGTTCAGCCAATCCGGCAGCCAGGCCGGCGCATTGGGTCGCAATCGCGCGAATACCTCATTCGTGTATTCCTGATCATTCTCAATGGGTTTCGCCTGACCGCTGAGCATCTCGCCCCGAATCAGCAGGGTTACGATGGCACCGCCGCGGAGCTGACGCCACCAGCGACCGTCCGCACCCAGGTACACCGTATCCTCCTCACGCAGATAGTTCACCGGGAACGTCTGGCCATCCGGCAATGTGAGCAACATCGCCCGCTGCGCGCGTGCGCCCTCGGGGTGATCCCGGAGTTCGGCTACGACGCGGGGATTCGCGACGCGCGTCGCGTACACGACATAGCCAATGCCCAACAGGACCAGGGCCAGCACGATGCCGATGAACCACCTCATGCCACCCATGCTATCAGGGTGGTCTAATGGTGCCCATTCAAGGAACGGAACGGAGCTGACCTATGAATCTCTACGACGTCATGCGAACCACCTTCGCTGCCCGGGAGTTCACCGACGAGCCGGTGCCCGATTCCGTGATCCGAACGATTCTGGACAACGCACGTTTCGCGCCCAGCGGCGGAAACCGTCAAGCCTGGAGGGTGATCGTGGTGCGCGAACAGGCGACTCGGGATGCGTTGGTGCCGTTGATCGAACCTACCATGCAGCGCTACATGGCCCAGGTGGGTGCAGGTGAAAGTCCCTGGAACACCATCAACGAAACGCAGCTATCTGACCAACAGATCGCGGCTGCCGCGGTACCGAGCGAACTCATCCACAAACTCACCCACGCCCCCGTGGTGCTGTTCGTGTTCGTCGATCTCGCTTACGTTGCGTCATTCGACCGCCATCTGGATCGCGTCGGCGTCATCTCCGGCGGCTCGATCTATCCCTTCGTCTGGAACATTCTGTTGGCTGCGCGCCACGAAGGTCTCGGTGGCACGCCTACCACGTTTATCAGCGCAAACGAAACTGCGCTACAGACGCTACTCGGCGTGCCCGAACAGATGGCATTCGCGGCCATGATTCCGCTCGGCAAACCCGTCAAGCAACTCACCAGGCTCAGCCGAAAACAGGTGGACGAGTTCGCTGTGCTGGAACGCTGGGACGGGCCGGCGCTCGGCTCATCCTAGGCGCGTTCTGGATGCGTCCTGGACGCGTCTCAGACGCGTCTTAGTTAACCGCCTCCCAAAACGTCCGCAACGCATCAATGTGATCCTGGGGCGTTTCGAATCCTGCGCCCATGGCGCGCATGGACACGTAATCTGCGCCAGCCGATCGCCACGCGTCGACGTTGGCACTCCACTGCTCCGGACCGTCCTGCCAGTTGATCATCGCCTCAATCCCGAACGAACCGGGGTCGCGCCCTTCGGTTTCGAGATGCCCACGAATCTGCTCCAACCCGGCAAGCCCGTCGGCGATCCCGCCGCCGAAAATGAAACCATCGCCGATGCGCGCCGCGCGCCGGAACGCCACCGGATTGAAACCGCCCAGCCAGATCGGAATCTGCCGCCCCGGCAACGGTTTGAGTCCGGCGCGTTCGACGCGATGCCATTCGCCGGTGTAATCGATCACGGGCTCCGCCCAAAGCTTGCGCAGCAACTCGATCTGCTCTTCCTGGCGCGGACCGCGCGTCGCGTAGTCTTCACCCAGGCTGTCGTATTCCACCCAGTTCCAGCCCGTGCCGACGCCGAGCCGCAATCGGCCGCCGGAGAGGATATCGACTTCGGCCGCCTGTTTCGCGACCAGTGCGGTCTGGCGTTGCGGGAGAATGATCACGCCGGTGACCAGTTCCACGCGAGAGGTACATGCGGCGAAGTACCCGAACAGCACGAACGGCTCGTGAAACTCGGATTCTTCCGTGTAGGGGCCCCGCAGTTTCGGTTCGCGATTCGCATGTTCGGCGCCGAGCACGTGATCGTAGGCGAGGATATGGGAGTAGCCGAGTTCTTCGGCAGTCTGCGCCCAATCGCGCAGCACCACGGCATCGCTGCCAATCTCCAGATGGGGAAACACCGCGCCAATCTTCATACCCATATCTCCAGCGTCAACTTTGGTTCAGATTCAGATACTATCGGGTCCATTGATTCCCCGCGATACGGAGGCACGTGTGGACCCACAGGAAATTGCGACGCTACGCGAACTGATGGAGTATGAGGCGGCGCGCACGGCGCCACCGGACGGGTTCCCGAACCTGCCAGATCTGCCCGGCGGACGCTACACCGACCCACGCTTCTTCGAACTGGAAAAACGCTACCTGTGGCGCAAGAGCTGGCTGCTGGCCGGCCATATCGACGAGATTCCGGAGCCGGGCTGCTTCCGGCTGTGGGAAAACGCGGGGCAACCCGTGATCCTCATTCACGCCGACAGCGGCGCGATCAACGCCTTCTACAACACCTGCAGCCACCGGGGGGCACCGATTGTCACCGACACCGAAGGCAAGCGGCCGCGCCTGGTCTGCAAGTATCACGGTTGGACCTACAGCCACGATGGTGAGTTGCTGGCCGTACGAGATCCCCAGGACTTCGTGGATCTCGATTTCTCGTGCCGGGGCCTGACCCCGATCCGCTGCGAGCGGTTTGGAAATCTGATCTTCGTCAACTTCGATGACGCGGCGCCGACGCTGCTAGACTGGCTCGGCCCGATCGCAGCAGAGTGGGAAGAGTTTCAGTTCGATACCTGCCGCCTTGCGGCGCGCCACATATTCGACCTGGACTGCAACTGGAAGATCGCCATGGAGGCGAACACCGAGGTCTATCACGTGCGCAGCATCCATCCGAAGACGGTCTCGCCTATTCTCGATGATCGCCGCAACGTGAACACCTTCTACCGCAACGGACACGGGCGCATGGTGGCGCCGACGCCCAAGGGCGCAAACGTACTCGGCGCCGTCGATCTACCCGCCAATGTCGCCGAAATCAAAACCGTCGGCGAGATCGCTCGCACCTGCACCCAGTCGTACGGCATCTTCCCCAACTGGGTGTCGCCATTGAGCGCGAGCGCCCTGCCCCCGCTGCTGTTCTGGCCCAACGGCATCAACAAGAGCCGGTTGGAAACCTGGACCTTTGCGCCGGACTGGGGCGACAACCCCAAGCCCGATATGTGGACGGTCAACGATGGCGAATCGCTGATTGAAGTCCTTCTCGAGGACACCGAGTTCGGCGCATGGATTCAGAAGTCCGTGGAATCCTACGGTTTCCGAGGCGTGCCCCTGAGCTATCAGGAGGCGCGGATCTACCACTGGAACCAATTCGCTGATCAGTTGATCGGAATCGAAAACATTCCCGAAGACCTTCGCGTTGCGCAGGTCATGGGCGAGGAGTGGATCTATCCCAACGACCCACGCATCGAGTTGATGCGCAAGGCCACGGGCGAGTCCGCGTGAGCGCTTCGATGTCGTTGCCTCGAATCGCCATCAACGGGTTCGGACGAATAGGTCGAACCATTACCCGGATCGCGAAACTGAGGCGGCACTACGACGTGGTGGCGGTCAACGACCTGGCCGGTTCCGAAGACCTCGCGTACGCATTCAAGTACGACAGCATCCACGGTGTCTATCCTGGCGTGGTCAACTGCCGCGGCGACGTCATCGAGATCGACGGTGACCCCTTCCAGGTTCTGAACGAACCCGACCCGCGCAAGTTGCCCTGGGACGCGTTGGGGGTGGATTACGTCATCGAAAGCAGCGGTCGGTTTCGCCGGCTGGATGAACTCGCCTGGCACCTCGAGGCCGGCGCCAAGCGTGTGCTGGTTACGGTACCCACCAAGGACCCGCTCGACGCAACGCTGGTCATGGGGGTGAACGATCATGTCGTCACGAAGGACGCGAAGATCATCAGCAATGCGAGTTGCACCACCAACTGTGCCGCGCCGCTTGCCAAGGTTTTACACGACGAGTTCGGGCTCAAGCGCGGCTTGCTGACGACCGTGCATGCCTACACCTCCGATCAACGGTTGATCGATGCGCCGCATAGAGACAAGCGTCGATCGCGAAGTGCCGCCACCAACATCGTTCCCACCTCAACGGGGGCAGCGCGCGCGATCGGAATCGTGATTCCCGAGCTCGCGGGCCGATTGGACGGCATGGCCATGCGGGTTCCGGTCCCCGACGGTAGCTTGGTGGATCTCACCGTCGAACTCGAAACCGACGTCAGTGTGGCGGACGTGAACCGGGCCATGGAAGCCGCAGCCAACGGACCGATGCAAGGGATCTTGTCCTATTGCACGGACCCTATCGTGTCCGGAGATGTCATTGGCAACAGTCATTCAAGCATCTTCGATGCCGAACTCACCCAGGTGATCGACCAACGGATGGTGAAAGTGATCAGCTGGTACGACAACGAGTGGGGCTACAGCACCCGGGTAGAGGAGCTGATAGCGCGCGTCGCCGAACTGGACGCCTAGTGGGAACCAGCAGCTCGCCAGGATGCCAGCGACAATACCTGCTCCATGTAACCGGCGTACAGCGCCCGTTGCGCTTCGTTCGCCAGGCTGCCGTCATCGTTGAAGGCCGCGCCGGCATTTGGACAGGCCGTAAATCCCGGCACCACCAGCGCGCCAAGATTGGTGAACATCTGCCGCAGATGCGCCAGTGCGGACATGCCGCCCGTCGATCCCGGCGAAGCCGACATGGCGCCCACCACCTGTCCTGAGATGCCGGCGAGCCAGGACTGATCAGGAACCGGGCGACTGATCCAGTCGATCGCATTCTTCAGCACGGCGGGCAGCGAGGTGTTGTATTCGGGCGTCGAGATCAGCAGCGCATCGGCATCGAGGAACAACTGCTTCAGCGTCATCGCATTGTCCGGGATGCCCTCCTGCACCTCCAGATCACCGTCGAACAGGGGCAACGGGTAGTCCCGGAGGTCAATCAGATTGACCTCGGCATCGCCGTCCGGCACGAGGTCGACTACGGCCTGCAGTAATCGCTTGTTCAACGAATCGGTGCGCGTGCTACCGGCCAGGGCCAGCAGCTTGATCGCATTGCTGCTCATTGCTTTTCCTTGATTCAGTGTGTTCGGGAATCCGATCCAAGCCGGCGATGATGCCGCGCGGGCGTTGGCAAATGGCTCACGCGATTATGCCGGCTTGGGTCAGGCGCGCGATCTCTTCGGGGTCAATCCCCAAGCCCTCGAAGACCGCGACGGTGTGTTCGCCGTGGCCCGGGCTCGGCGACGCAGGGGCAAGCCGCTTGCCGCCGAACTTCGCCGGGGAAGTCACCGCCCGCAGTCGACCCATATGGGGATGATCGACGATCTGGAGGGTCCCGTTGGCGGCCAACTGAACGTCTTCGACCACTTCATCGCGACTCAGGCACTTGGCGCAGGGGACGTCGTTGGCCCGTAACCGATCGAGCAGCTCATCCGTCTCGAACGCCGCAAACGCCTCGCCGAGAATCGCTCGATACTCAGCCATGTTCGCCAGCATCAACTCCAGGGTCGCAAAGCGCGGGTCCGCCGCAAGGTCCTCCCGATCGAGCGCGCGATACACCCCCAGCCGCTGAGCGTCCGTGCTTGCGGAAACGGTCAGCGCACCGTCTTTCGTCAGCGTGAGGTCGTAGATGAGATCCGACAGGAGGGGCTGCCACTCGGCGTCTTCATCGAGCAGCGTGTGGTTCATGAACCCATCGGGGAAGAGGAAAAACAGGCTGGCATCCAGCATCGAAAGGTCGATGTGTTGGCCCTCGCCGCTCCGTTCGCGTTGCAGCAACGCAGCAGTCGCCGCCTGGCAAGCTGTGTAGGCGGTAATCTTGTCGCACATCAGGTTGCGAACGAAGGCGGGGGTATCGGGTCCCTGAACGGCAGCAATGCCGGAATGGGCCTGCACCACCGGATCGTAGGCCGGGGCACGGCGTAGCGGGCCTTCAGTGCCAAATCCCGAAATCGCTACGTACACCAGCCTCGGGTTAGCCTCGCGCAACGCCTCGCTACCCAGACCCAGGGTATCCATCACCCCCGGACGAAAGTTGTGCAGCACAACGTCCGCGCCCGCCGCAAGGCGCTGCACCAGCGCTTGGCCTTCGGCTGCCTTCAGGTTGACGCGTACCGACTCTTTGCCGCGATTGCAATTCGCGAACAGCCCGGACATGCCGCCCTTGGAGGTCCCGATGTAGCGCATCGGATCGCCCTGCTCGATGGGTTCGATTTTAATCACGCGCGCGCCCTGCTCAGCGAGCATCATGGCCGCCAGCGATGCGGTGATCATGGTCGACAACTCTATGATCGTGACGCCTTCGAGAGGCCGGTGGCGCATGTGGGTTCTCCTCCTGCAGGACGGGGATTATGCACGTCTCGGGGTCCTCGGAAAGGAGCTGAAATGCGGTCGGCGTGGACTTCACCGAGACAACCACCGAGAATCAGGAATCCTGCATTCACCAGAGGGAGCGTCGATCGCTTGCGGGCGAATCGAGATTTAGCGTGCAGAGATTGCTGATTGCCAACCGGGGCGAGATCGCCATTCGGATCGCCCGCGCTGCCGCGGAGCTTGGAGTGACCACCGTTGCCGTGTACTCCGAGGATGATGAACCGTCGCTGCATCGTTCCAAGACCGATGAGGCCGTACCGCTCGACGGCAAAGGCGCCCGCGCCTACCTCGATATTGCACAGCTGGTCAACCTGGCGAAAGCGAACGACTGCGACGCGCTCCACCCGGGCTACGGCTTCCTGAGCGAGAACGCCGAGTTCGCCGCTGCGCTGGAAGCCGCAGGGATCACCTTCGTCGGCCCCACGCCTGAAACGCTCACCCTGCTGGGTGACAAGGTTCAAGCCCGGCAGCTGGCGGAGCGGTGCAAGGTTCCCGTACTCGATGGCAGCACGGGGCCGGTCGACCTGGAAGAGGCCCGGGCATTTTTCACCGGCCTGCGCGATGGCGTCGGCATGATCATCAAGGCGGTCTGCGGCGGCGGCGGCCGCGGCATGCGCGTGGTGGCCGATGCCGCGGATCTGGACGAGGCTTTCGCCCGCTGCAGCTCCGAAGCAGAGCTCGCATTCGGCGATGCGAGAGTCTATGTCGAGGAGTACCTGCCCAAGGCTCGCCACGTGGAGGTCCAGATCCTCGGTGATGGCACCGGCGCGGTCAGCCACTTCTGGGAACGCGAATGCAGCATTCAGCGACGGCATCAGAAGCTGGTGGAAGTCGCCCCAAGCCCCAGCATTTCCCAGAAAACCCGTAAAGCGTTGACCAGAGCGGCGGTCAAACTCGGCGAAGCGTGCGGCTACCGCGGCCTCGGTACGATTGAATTTCTGGTGGACGGCAGCGACGGACGTTTCACATTCATGGAGGCCAATGCTCGGCTACAGGTGGAACACACGGTGACCGAAGAAGTTACCGGGGTAGATCTGGTGCGCGCGCAACTGGAGATCGCCAGCGGGCGAACCCTGGCCGAACTCGACCTGGAGCAGGCGGACGTCCCCGCGCCGCGGGGCTATGCAATCCAGGCGCGCATCAACATGGAAACGATGCTTGCCGACGGCACCACGAAACCCGCGGGCGGAACCCTGGGTGTCTTCGAGGTTCCGACCGGGCCCGGCTTGCGCACCGATAGCTACGGATATGCCGGCTACACGACAAACCCGGCGTTCGATTCGTTGCTCGCCAAGCTGATTGTTCACTCAACCACCGGCGCGTACGCCGATGCCGTGCGCAAAGCGTATCGAGCGCTCTGCGAAACCCGCATCGAAGGCGTGGCGACCAACCTGGGCGTACTACGCAACCTGTTCGCCCAGCCGAGGTTCCAAGCCAACGATGTCCACATCGGGTACATCGACGAGCACATCGAACAGCTCGTCGCAAACGGCGAACATCGCGAACTGCTGGCCGGGACGGCCGTGGCTGGGGCCACCTCACCGGCGTTGGCCGGCGTGAAACTCGATGCGATCGACCCCCTGGCGGTGCTGGACCACGGTAAGTCCGGCGGGGCGAGCAGCGCCGCCGCGCCGCAGACACTGGCCCTGGTGGACGAAGACCTACCCGCCGGCACCGTCGCCATCAAAGCTCCCATGCAGGGCACGATCGTGTCCTATGCGATCGCTCCGGGCGATGAAGTGTTCATCGGCAAACAGGTGCTGGTGATGGACGCCATGAAGATGGAACACGTGGTCAAAGCCGACGTCAGCGGCATCGTTCAGCGGTTGGGGGTGGCCGTAGGCGATACCGTCTTCGAAGGACACCCGCTGATCTATCTCGAAGAAGCCGAGATCGCCAACACCCATGAGGGCGACGAAGAGACCCTCGATCTCGACTACGTACGGCCCGATCTGCAGGAGGTGTATGACCGTAAGGCTGCGGGTTATGACGAGAACCGACCCGAGGCCGTGGCCAAGCGCCGCAAGACTCATCATCGAACCGCGCGCGAGAACATCGCGGATCTATGTGACGAAGGCACCTTTATTGAATACGGCTCCGTGGTGGTCGCCGGACAACGGCGCCGCCGAAGCATGGAGGATCTGATCAAGAACACCACCGGCGACGGCATGGTCGCGGGTCTTGGCCAGGTCAACGGGCATCTGTTCGGTGAGCAACGATCCCGGACCATGTTGATGTCCTACGACTACATGGTACTGGCCGGAACCCAAGGCATGAAGAATCACGCCAAGAAAGACCGTCTGTTCGAAATCGCCGAGCAACACCGGTTGCCCACCGTGCTGTTCGCGGAAGGCGGTGGCGGACGCCCCGGTGACACCGACGGATCCGGCGTCGCCGGCCTCGATTGTCTCGCCTTCACGTATTTCGCGCGCCTGTCCGGCTTGGTCCCCATGGTTGGCATCACTACCGGTCGCTGCTTTGCCGGCAACGCCGTGTTGCTGGCCTGCTGCGACGTGATCATCGCCACTGAGGATTCCAACATCGGGATCGGCGGGCCGGCCATGATCGAAGGCGGTGGCCTGGGTATCTTCACGCCCGACGAAATCGGTCCGATGGACGTTCAAGTACCCAATGGTGTCGTCGATATCGCAGTGAAAGACGAAGCCGAAGCCGTGGCGACCGCCAAGAAGTACCTGTCGTACTTCCAGGGGCCCCTCGACGAGTGGGAGGCACCCGATGAACGCAAGCTGCGCTTCATCGTGCCCGAGAACCGACTGCGCTTTTACGACATGCGAGAGGTGATCGACGGCATCGCGGATGTCGGCTCGGTGCTGGAAATCCGCCAGCAATGGGGCGTGGGCATCATTACGTCGTTCATCCGCGTCGAAGGCCGACCCATCGGCGTGATCGCGAACAATCCGGGGCACCTCTCCGGCGCCATCGATTCGGACGGCGCCGACAAGGGCGCTCGATTCATGCAGCTGTGCGATGCCTTCGACATCCCCATTCTGTCGCTGTGCGACTGCCCCGGCATCATGGTGGGCCCGGAGAGTGAAAAAACCGCGCTGGTTCGCCATGCCGGACGCATGTTTGTGGTGGGTGCCAACATCGACGTTCCCCTGATGACGATCATCACCCGCAAGGGCTATGGGCTCGGCGCCCAGGCCATGGCCGGCGGCAGCTTCAAGATGCCGCTGTTTACCGTGACCTGGCCGACGGGTGAGTTCGGCGGCATGGGTCTGGAGGGCGCGGTCAAGCTGGGTTATCGCAAGGAACTGCAGGCAATCGAAGACCCGCAAGAACGTAAGGCCACCTACGAGAAGATGGTCGCCGACATGTACCAGCGCGGCAAAGCCGTGAACATGGCGTCGCACTTCGAACTCGATGACGTGATCGACCCGGCGGATTCCCGCCGGTGGATTTCCGGCGGCCTGCGCTCCGTGCCTCCGGTGCCGGCGCGGCAGCACAAAAAACGGCCGAACGTGGACACCTGGTGAAGCGAGCGACGACGCTACCGTAACGGCCTCCAGCGAGACGTTTGTCACGCCTTGGCATCTGGCAGTCGCAACCTGTGAGATCTGGCACTGCGGCACCGCCGCGATTCCCTATAGTGGCCGAATTCTCCGGTTCTCAGGATGCAGTCATGAATCGTTTGCTAACGATTGTTTTCGCGACGCTGACACTCAATGGTGTCTCTGCCCACGCCGACACCGTGCTCGGGATATACGCGGGGGTCGGCACCTGGCAGCAGAACTACGGTGGCGAGTTTGCTTCTGGCGGTGCCGCTATCGACGTGGAGGACGACCTCGGCTTCGATGACGACACCACCAACTTTTTCTACGTAGCGCTGGAACACCCGATTCCGCAACTCCCCAATGTGCGCGTACAGTACTCAGAGCTCGATCTGAACCAAACCGCAACTCTGACCGGCGACATCGACTTCAACGGCATCTCGTTTCCCGCCGGCACCGATATCGGCACGATCGTGGACGTCAGGCAAATCGATACGGCGCTCTACTACGAGTTCCTCGACAACGTGGTTTCCCTCGATCTGGGCATCGCCGTCCGCTATCTCGATGGGAAGATTGCAATCTCCTCAGCCGTCGATTCCAGTCCAGTGGAGTTTCAGGGCGTGTTGCCGCTCCTGTACGGCAAGGCGCGGGTCGATCTGCCGCTCTCCGGTTTCTGGGTAGGTGCTGAAATTTCCGGAGCCGAATTCGACGGTAATTCGCTGATCGATGGCCACCTCGTGCTGGGCTGGGAATCTCCCTATCGAATCGGCATCGAGGCCGGCTGGCGCAGCTACCGCCTGAAACTCGACGACTTCGACGATGTTGATTCCGCCGATCTCGACGTGTCAGGACCGTTCGCAGCGATTAACGTGCACTTTTAGGCGCCCGAGAGCCTCCGCCGCGGGCGTAGGTGGCCTCGAGCACGCGTCAACACCCCCGCTTCAACATGGTTAAGAGCTACCCAGCGACAGCAGGTTATCCAGCGGCCGGTACAGGTTCTCCAGATACTGCACGTCTTCGTCGGCCAGGGTGATGCTCGCCGCATCCACCAGGCCGTGGAGCTGCTCCACCGTCGAGACCCCGACTACGGGACAAACCACGCCCGGCTTGCCGAGCAGCCAGGCGATCGCGATCTGAGCCGGTTGCTTGCCGTACTTTTCAGCCACCTCGACGACCCGACCGGCTATTTCGAAATCCATATCGCCCCGGTAGAGACTCTCGGTTCGATTGCGGTCCTGGCCTTGTGAGCGCGCTGTGGAACCTTTGTCGAAGCCGCCTCGATACGCACCCGCAAGAATGCCCCTGGCCAGCGGCGACCAGGGCGTCAATGCAACGCCGTTGGCGACGCAGTATGGATTCATCTCGCGCTCTTCCTCACGATAGATCAGGTTGTAGTGATTCTGCATGGAGATGAACTTCGTCCAGCCGTTCTGCTCAGCCGTCATCTGCAGTTCCGCGAACTGCCAGGCGAACATCGAGGATGCACCCAGATAGAGTGCCTTGCCTGCCTTCACCACATCGTGTAGCGCTTCCATTGTTTCTTCGATCGGCGTCCTGGCCTGACCTGGTATCTCATGTGGATGGCGATGAATAATCAGTTGATCGACGTAGTCGTGCCCCAGACGCTGCAGCGATCGATCGACGCCTTCCATGACGTGCTTGCGCGACAGACCACCCTGGTTGGCGCCGCGGCCCATCGGCATGGACACTTTCGTGGTCAGTACATACTCATCGCGCTTCAACAGCTTGTTCAGCAGTTCACCGACGACGCTTTCCGACGCCCCGACGCCGTAGATGTCCGCGCAATCAAAGTAGAACAGGCCGTGCTCGATCGCCGCCTTGAAGATGGGTTCCGCATCATCGATCCCGAGCGTCCAATCGCCCTGATGGCCCCGTCCCGGTTCGCCAAAGTTCATCGTGCCAAGACACAGTTGCGACACGCGCAGGCCGCTGTGCTCGCCCAGTGGTACCGCTTTCAACATCCAAACCTCTCCAGGCTAGCGCGCGGTCAACCGGACGGGCACTTCTTTGACACCACGGATGAAGTTATTCGGCAGCCGAACCACGTCGCCGACCAGCTCGACCTTATCGAAGCGCTGCATGATTTCTTCCCAGAGAACCCGCAGCTGCATCTCGGCCAGGCGATTGCCCATGCAGCGGTGAATCCCGAATCCGAAGGACACATGGTGGCGCGCGTTCGGGCGGTCGACCATCAATCGGTCCGCATCTGGAAACACATCCTCGTCGCGGTTACCCGACAGGTACCACATCACCACTTTGTCACCTTCGCGAATGTTCTTGCCGCCCAACTCGAAGTCTCGAAGCGCCGTTCTACGCATGTGAATCACCGGCGTCTGCCAACGGACGATCTCCGACACCATGTTCGGAATGAGCGACGGATCGTCGCGCAGCTTCTGGTACTCGTCCGGGTATTCGTTCAGTGCCACTACCCCGCCACTGATGCTGTTGCGCGTCGTGTCGTTGCCCCCCACGATCAGCAGCAGAATGGTGCCGAGAAACAGCTTGGGGTCCTCGTTCATGTTTTTCGTGGCTTCACCGTGCGCGAGCATGGAGATCAGATCGAACTTCGGCGGCTGCGCCGCCCGTTCAGCCCAGAGCTGATAGAACGCTCCGGCACACTCCATCAGCCCGGCGTGGCGTTGTTCCATATCCATGCCGGTATCACCCGTCACCTGCGGCACAGCGGTGGTGATGTCCGACCAGTAAACCAGCTTGCGACGGTCTTCGTAGGGAAAGTCGAACAACGTCGCCAACATTCGCGCGGTGAGCTCGATCGACACGCGGTCAACCCAGTCGAACGTCTCACCCACGGGCAGATTTTCCAGAATGTCGATGACCCGCTCGCGAATCAGCGGTTCGATGTTAGCCAGGTTCCGCGGCGCTACCGCCGGCGAGACCGTGTTGCGTTGTCCGCCATGACGGGGTGGATCCATCGCAATGAAGTTATCGATGCCTTCTTCGGACTCAAGCGATCCCTCGGGCGTGCCCTCAGGCGGCCCGTCGATGATCGAGATACCCCCTGCTTCCGAGGAGAACACCTCGTGGTTCGCATCGACCTCCTTGATCAGCTTGTGGCTCGTGACCGACCAGAAGGCACCGTTAACGCTGTCTTCCAGATAGTGCACCGGCGCCTCACGACGCAGCCGCGCGAACCAGGGTCGCCACGTATCCTCGGCGAACAGCGACGGCTGGCTGACGTCAATTTCTTCCAGCGGCAGCCGATCGACCTCTGCTTGTTCGTTAGTCACAGCACTCATAGTTCTCTCCAGTTCTAAGATTCGTGAGTTACGCGGGATTCCGCTCGATCAACTGCCGCGCGATGATGATCCGCTGCAGTTCGTTGGTTCCTTCGCCTATCGCCAGCAGCGGTGCGTCGCGATAGTAACGCTCGACCTCGTTGTCGGGCGAGTATCCGTACGCACCATGGATTCGCAATGCCTCCATCGAGTTCTCGACGGCCGCTTCACTCGCAAACAATTTTGCCATGCCCGCTTCCAGATCGCAGCGTTCACCGGAATCGTACGTCGCGGCGGCCCAATCGGTGAGCAAGCGCGCAGCCTCCACGCGGGTGGCCATATCGGCAAGCTTAATCTGGATTGCCTGATGCTCGCATATCGGTTGACCAAACGTCTTGCGCTGCTGGGCGTATCGCACGGAGGCATCGAGTGACGCCCGGGCGACCCCCACGCCACGCGCCGCTACGTTGATGCGACCCAGTGCCAGCCCCGACAGTATCTGTTGCAGTCCACGTCCCTCGGTGATGCCCACGAGGTTATCTACCGGTACGTGCACGTCATCGAACTGCACTTCAGCCGTGTCCACTCCACGATAGCCGAGCTTCTGCAGCTTGAAGGCGCGGTAACCGCTGGCTTTCTCCACCACCAGCAAACTCATTCCCCGATGACGCGGTTCGGTGTCGGGATCGGTTTTCACCAGCACGAGCAGCACGTTGCCCTCCACCGCATTGGTGATCCATTGCTTGGTGCCATTGATCACGTAGTGGTCGTTCTCCCGCTTGGCACGCGTGCGCACGGCTTGCAGATCCGTACCACAATCGGGTTCCGTCAGGGCAATGCCACCGCGCAATTCGCCGCGGGCGAGGCGTGGCAAAAATCGTTCCTTCTGGTCCTCGGTGGCGAACTTCTCGATCGCCGCACACATGATGAGGTGGCTGTTGAAGATTCCCGATATCGACATCCATACCGCGCTCACGCGTTCGACAATGTGGGCATAGATGCCCGCAGACAACCCCAGCCCCCCGTACTGTTCCGTGACGGTGGCGCCGAACAAGCCGAGGACCTTCATCTTCTCGACAATATCGGTCGGGTACTCGTCTGCTAATTCGAGCGCCTTTGCAACGGGCCGTACTTCCTTTTCGAGGAAGCGATCGACCGCGTCCAGCATGATTTGTTCGTTCGACTCGGCCATCATTGGTTTCCTCAGAGCAAACTCTCTTCAGAATAAAGAGGGTGCAAGCGCGTCGTGTGCCCCGGGCACAGCTTCCGTCAACTGAACCCGATCGATGCCCATCGTCTCCAGTTCGGCAAGCGACTCGCGGACCTCCGTGGCCTCACCAAAAAACCGGGACAGATAACCTCCACCCAGCGCGGCCTTCATGCCTTGCACCCCCGGGTCATCACCCACACCCATCAGCAGGAATATCCCGATCGGCACGGTGTCGCTCACCGTTCTTACCCGTTCGACGCTTCGTTGCACCTCTTCTTCGGTGACACTCGCCATGACGTCAAGGTCGATGTGGCCCATACGCGTCGATCGCGCACTGGCCTTGATCTCCACCCGATCGACCAGAGGAGTCACCTCGCGCAGCGCCCGGGGCCCACCGGCCGAGGCGATGAGCGGCGGCGGTTGGTCCGTGACCAGCGCCAGACGATTCTCACCCGTAATTTCCACCTGGTAGTGCTCGCCCCGAAGCTGGCATTGTCCCGTGGCCAGAAGTTGCCGCACGATCCGCAACGCCTCGATATACATGGACACACGGGTGGGCCCGTCCGGGTAGGTCTGGCCGATCGCTTCGATTTCATCGCGCGCCCAACCGGCACCTAAACCGGCCTCGAATCGGCCGTCGCACGCCGCCTGCAGTGCAAGGGCTGCCTGCGCGAACTCGACAGGCGAGCGAAACAGGTTGTTGCAGAACGAGGTGGTGACCCGGATGTGTTGCGTCGCGCAGGCCATCTGCGTTGCCGCAACGAATACGTGGGGATACCGCGTCGTCCCCACCCACAGGTGGTCACTGGCGCAGATACCGTGCCACCCCTCAGACTCCTTCGCCTTCGCCCACTCGTCGGGTGCGGCGTCGGTGCCCGCCGGAAAGTTCGCGAAGTACTCCATTCAGATCCGCCTGCCCAGCTCCGCGCCCGCGTGAATCGCCGTCATGATGCTGCTGCGGCCGCAGACGTCGCCAATGATGTGGGTGGCCGGCGCGTTGCCCTGCAACGACTCCCACAATTCCCGGTTCGGTTCGTTGTGCCCCACGAACACCACCGTATTCGCCGGCAGCGAGCGTTCGCGTTCGGTGAACAGAACACCCACCTTCACAGCGTCTGCCTCGATCGCGCGCAGATAGTGTCCGCCCACGAAGTCGAAGTCCCCCGAGTAGAGTCGTTCGCGAGCGGCACCCGCGGTGACCGGAGGATACGGCAAGGTCGCACCAATCGAGTCGTGGCGCGACACCATCGTCACTTTGAGACCTTGCTCCAGCAGGACATCCGCCACCGAGATTGCTTCGAACGAGCCGGTGTCGTCAAACACCACCGCGGGGCCTTCGAGCGCCACCACGTCACCAAAACCGAGCACGTCCCAGGAGGAATAGACATGCGGCAGCCCAAACCCGGCAAGTGATTCAGCCGGCCGTGACTGTTGCATGCCGTCGCGGCGTGGCTGGCTACCCGTAGCCAACACGATTTCATCGGGGGCGATACGCGCGACCGCTGCTTCGTCGATGTACGAATTTAGATGCACGTCGACGCCAAGCGTCTCGACCTCTTCAGCCAACCAGGACACGATGGCGCCGATATCGCCCCGGTGCGGCGCAGACGCGGCCATTACCACCTGACCACCGAGCACCTTCATTGCTTCGTGCAATTCCACGCGGTGCCCGCGCAGTGCCGCAGCGCGGGAAAACTCCAGACCCGCTGGCCCCCCGCCGACCACCAGAATATGTTTTGCTTCGGAGACCCGGTCTTCGGGCTCGATGGTGATGCGATCTTCCTTCGCAGCGGTGGCGTTGACCACGCAACTGATGCGCCCATTGGTCATCAGCTGACCGACGCAGCCCATGTTCGAACCGATGCACGGCCGGATTCTGTGTTCCTCACGGGCCCGCGCCTTGTTCACCAACTCCGGATCGGCAATCAGTGCGCGCACCATCGAGACCATGTCGGCTTCACCACTGGCGACGATCGCACTCGCATGATCGAGCGTCATGATGCGCCCCACCACCATGGTCGGTTTGCTGAGCAGTGGCGTGATTTCGGCGTTGGCGGCCATCTCGGCGCCGAGCGGATCATCGGCCGGCGCAATCAGTTTGTGAAACCGCCAGTACGCACCCATGTGCAGCGACACGTAGTCCACGAGCGGGTCCACGGACTGGGCGATCTGAGCGTTGTCCTTCGCCGTGAGACCGCCGGGTACGTAGTCTTCGTTCGGCAGGCGCACGCCCATCACCAAGTCCGGCCCCGCGGCAGCGCGCACGGCCGCGAGCACCTCGCGCAGAAAGCGCATCCGGTTGTCGAGACTGCCGCCGTACTCGTCGGTGCGCTTGTTCAGTGCGGGCGACAAAAACTCGTGAATCAGGTAGCCGCTGGAGGCGTGGATGTCCACTCCGTCGAGCCCGGCATCGCGCACCCGGATCGCGGCGTCAGCAAAGCTTGAGACCACGTCGTCGATCATCGTCTTGGTCATGGCGATGGGGATGACACCGGCCATCGGGTTCGGCACGGGGCTTGCCGACCAGTGGACCGGCATACCCGCACCGGCCGGATAGCCAGCGCCCGCATGATAGAGCTGAATGAACAACTTCATGCCGTGGCGATGCATGCGAGTGCTGATCTCCTCGAGAAACGGCATACAGTCGTCGCTGAACAGCCGTATGCCGATGGGTGCGCTCGCGTGTACGCCGGTCGCCTCGATGGTGGACATACCGACCCCACCGCGCGCGCGGGCCTCGTGATAAGCGATCAGACTTTCACCGCCCAACCCGGTACCGTGCGGCGAGCGCACAATACGGTTTTTGATCTCCACCGAACCCACCTGGATGGGTTCGAACAGATTATCGTACAGCGCCATCGTCATCCTCCCTCGGACGATCAAGCATAGTGCATCATCGGCACGCGTTCATTGTCCCGGACGAAGGCGAGCTGCCCTATTACCGGCCATGCTGATGAACGCCCCGGACCCATGATACGATCCCCGTCGGACACTTGAACCGCCATCCAGGCAGTTGGCAGAAGCCATGCGACTGACGGACCACGACGCCTCGTTTTTGTACACGGAGACCGCCAGCGGTCCGATGTCGGCCTCGGCCATCTATGTGGTCGAAGGAACCGTTTCGTTCGCCGCGGTCTTTCAGCACTACGCCGGACGCGTGCACCTGGTCGAGCGGCTGCGCCAGAAACTCGCATTCGTGCCCATGAATCTGGCCCATCCGAAGTGGGTGGATGATCCGGACTTCGACCTCGACCACCATGTCCTGCACCGCAAACTGCCACCGGGGAGCACGATGGACGACGGCGTCGCGCTCGCGCTCGAGATCAACGAAGAGGTGCTCGATCGCAGCCGCCCACTGTGGCGCGTGTTCGTGATCGAGGGCCTCTCGGACACGACGCTGATCCTGCAGCAGATCCATCACGCCATGGTCGACGGCGCCTCCGCTATCCAACTGTCGATGGTGATGCTGGACTTCGAGGAACACCCGGAGGCGCCACCGCCGGCCGGGCCCTGGGCACCACCACCCGTCCCCACTGCACTGGAACTGATGACCGAGGCCATGCGGGAAAACACCGAACAGATGCTCCGGGAGAACCCGATCGAGCGGGTGCGTTCCTTCGCTAAGAACCAGCGCATCATCCAACGCGGCATGGAGGCAATGTCGAAGTTCTTCACCGAGCCTGCCATGACGGCCCCGTGGAACGCGGGGTTGGTCGGACCCAAGCGAGACCTCAAATGGTTCGTGCGTGATTTCGCCACGTTCCGGGAGATCCGCCGACAGTTCGGTGGCACCATCAACGACATCGCCCTGGCCATAGTGACCGAGGGCGCCGCCCGCTACCTCGATGCTCACGAGGAACGCACCGACGGCCAGAAGCTGAGATTGATGTGCCCGGTCAACGTACGCACCGAGAGCGAAGCGGACGGGCTTGGTAACCGCGTTTCCGCGATTTTCCCGACGCTGCCGGCATCGCAGTTGGGTATCGTCGAGCGGTTGCGCGTTGTCGTCGAAGAGACGACCCACATCAAAGGCGCCCAGGAAGCCCAGGCTGTCACGCTGATGCAGGAGGCCGCGCCGACGGTCCCGCCGGTGTTGATGGCACCGACCCTGACCGTGGGAACGCCCTACGACATGACCAAGTGGGCCGCCGACAATCCGCTACCGGTGATGCCGAGCGTAGGGCCACGCCCACCGAATTTCGGATTCAACTTCACCTGCACCAACGTCCCCGGAGTCCAGGTGCAGCAATACCTGGCCGGTCACAAGATCACAACAATGCTCGGCGTCCTCATGCTGGGTGGCAATCTCGGCTACGGTTGCGTGGTGACCAGCTACAACGGCGACATGATCTTGACGTTCACGTCCGACATCCGCCTGATGCCGGACCTGGATCTGATGGCCACTGAAGTGGAGGCCATGTTCGACGAACTGTTGGCCGCGGCCAGAGCCCAGCACGAAGCCGATGCGGAGAGCGCAGCATAGGACAACCGAATGACTGAACAAAACATTGCCCAGAAATTCCCTCGCACGGTGAATCTCGCGGAGGGCGAAAAGGTCGAAGTCCGGCTGATGTCGGCCGACGACCGGGATGCCGTACTCGCCTTCGCCCAGGCGCTACCGGAAGAGGATCTGCTGTTCCTGCGGCTGGACCTGACGGATCCGGCGGTGGTCGACGAGTGGGTGGCCAACGTCGAATCCGGCCACTCGATATCACTTCTGGCCTACGACCAAAACGGCGTCATCGGCTACGCCACCGTACACCGCAACCGTGCGCGCTGGATGCGCCGCGTCGGAGAGATTCGCGTGAACGTCGGCCCCGGTTACCGCTCCAAGGGGCTTGGCCGGTTCCTGACCAGTCAGATTTTCGACGTGGCACGGGAGATTGGACTGAAGAAGCTCATGGCCAACATGACCATCGACCAGCGCGGTGCCCAGGCCGCGTTCCGGCGCCTGGGTTTTGTGCCGGAGGCGCTGCTGGCCGACTACGTCGAAGACCAGCAGGGTAATCCCCGCGACCTGGTGGTGATGTCTTACGACATCGACGGCCACTCCGAACAGGTAGACGAACCGGTTCGCTTGTAGGAGCACCGTGAAACACGTTGCCGTCATCGAGGGAGATGACGCGTCTCCCGAAGCGGTTCGCCCCACGATCGAGTTCATCGATTCATTGAACCTCGGGATCGACTGGGTTTATCCACGTGTTGGCGAAACCGCGGAAGCCGAACACGGCTCGCCCTTTCCAGCCGCAAGCAAAAAGCAGATCGACGCTGCGGATACCACGTTTTTCGGTTCGACCAGCGGTTCATCAGCCGCAGCACTGATGTATCTGCGTTGGGGCAAGCAGACATTTGCCAACGTCCGCCCTGCCGTGTATCTGCCCGGCGCGCGTTCGCCGCTTGCCGACCCGCAGGGCATCGACCTCGCGATCGTCCGGGAAAATCTCGAGGACCTGTACGTGCGCGCCGAGGGCGACCTCGAAACACTCTCCGACCCGGCCCCCACCGGCACCACAATACGTCGCTCCGTCAAGGAACTCGGTGCCGGGCGTTACGCGATTAAGGTAATCACCGAGATGGGCAGCGAACGGGTCATCCGCTTCGCCTTCGACCTGGCACGCAGCAGGGAGGGACAGCGGCGCGTGACAGTCACCTCCAAGTACAACATGCTGCCGAAGACGGACGGTCTGTTTCGCGAGATCGCCTACGCCGTGGCAGACGACTACCCGGACATCGAGTTCGAGTGTTTCATCGTCGACGACTTCGCCTGCCGGCTGGTACGTGAGGCCCAGCGCTTCGACGTCGTCGTCATGCCGAATCTCTACGGCGACATTCTCTCGGATGCGGCGGCCGGGCTCATCGGCGGCCTGGGCCTTGCCGCGAGCGGCTGCTACGGCGAGTCCTATGCGTACTTCGAATCCGCCCACGGCACCGCACCTGATATTGCCGGTCAGGGGATCATCAACCCAACGGCCAACCTGTTGTCAGCGTGCATGATGCTGGAGCACCTCGACCTGATGGAACCGGCCGTTCGGATCCGAGCCGCAATCGCAACGGTTTATGCTGACGGTACAGACCTGACTCCAGATCAAGGCGGCAACGCGAGTACTCTCGAATTTTGTAGCGCAGTACGACGACATATTTAGAATATATTCAAGTACTTGTATAACTATCCTAATGTCGATTCTCGGCCTCGAGATTTCCCCTCAATAACTGGGTCGGGTGCAATAAGGTGTCAGCTGCAGTTCATGCGTCCAGCAGGACTTGTCCTGCCTATGCAGGTAGTAGAACGCGTCCGCGATACTCGCCGGATTCATGATGATCTCAGGTCGCTTCTGAGCGATGGACAAGGCGCGGGTACCCGGCGAATCGATCAAGCCGTCAACCACGATGTTCGCAACATGAATCCCATGTTCTGAATATTCTTCGGTAAGCACTTGAGCCAGGGCCCTCATCATCACCCTCGGGTAGTACAGGGACTGACCCGTCAACCGTTTTCGTCCGCGTAACGACGCCGCATTGTTTGTGATGAGAAACGAACCGCTTCCCCTGTTGCGCATCGCAGGCAGCACTTCCTTGGCCACCAGAAACGGGCCCCTGCTCGCGATGTGCTGGGCCGTTTCAAACACCTCGAGCGGGACGTGTTCCAGAAGTTCCTTGTCCGGCGGCAGGTCTCTTCCTTCAAGATAACCGGCGTTCAGAACGACCACCTCAGGATCACCCGCCTCCGTTCTGATAGTTTCAAAGGCTCGAGTGATGGAGTCCTGCGATTCAAGATCGAGCTCCACCGTCGTGCAATCCTGACCTTGTTCGACAATCGCACTCTGTAGCGCCGCGGCATTGCTCAACCTACGCGTCGTGAGTACAACGAAAAATCCTTCTGCCGCAAACTTCTGGGCGATCGCACCGCCCACGCCCCATCGGGCTGACACGGGTAGCTCACTATCGTCCACACGTTCGCCGTGCGCCAACAGCGTGTTTCGTCCGTCCGCTTGCCACTTCGAAGTGGCGCCGATTACCACTGCTACCGATTTACCGCTGGACATTAGAACCTCCTGAACCGGGACTGACCTTCTACGCCTAGACAGCGTCCGCCCGCCGCAGGCGCTCGAGCTCCGCGTCGTCCACCCCTGCAAGCTCAGCCAGGACCCGCGCCGTATCGTGACCGAGCGCCGGCACATCGGTCAGGGATGGAGGATCGATGTCCCGAAAGCGGAGCGGCGTGTGCAACTGAGCAATCTCCCCCAACTGCGGATGCGCGCGCATTTCAACCGATCCGCGCGCGAGCAGATGAGGGTCATGCGCCACCTCGTCGAGGTTCTGCACCGGTGCACAGATGACCCCGTGCGCTTGCGCGGTGGCGAATATTTCCGCCCTCGTATGCCGTCGGGTCCACGCCCCTACGATCTCGTCCACCTCGTCGATGTGGGCCGCACGATCGGCCGTGGTGACGAACCGTTCGTCCTCGGCCAGTTCGGGGGTACCCATCGCCAGGCAAAGCTTGCGCCAGTGGCCTTCCCGAATGCAGATGATCGCAACGTGCCCGTCCGTTGCTTCGTATACGTTGTACGGCGCCAGGGCTCTTCCCGGATGTCGATTGCCTGCCCGGGGCATTTGCTCGCCGGCAACGTAGTACGAGCCCATGGCGGTCGCCAAGGTCGGGAACACGCAATCCTGCATGGAGATATCGACGGTGGCGCCTGCCCCGGATTGTTCACGCGCAAACAGCGCACTGACAATGCCCGCATACAGATGCGTCCCGGCAATGAAGTCCGCGAACGCGGCCGCCGTTTTCAACGGAGGTCCGCCATCTTCGCCGGTAATGCTCATGACACCCGCGATGGCCTGCAGCGTGATGTCCATGCCCAGATAGTCACGATACGGTCCCGCCGCCACGCCATAGCCGGTGCTGGATGCGTAAATCAGACGCGGGTTCAGGGCGCGCAGGTCCACCGCTCCAATGCCGTATTTGTCCATCGTACCCGGGGCAAAGTTTTCGAACACCACGTCCACTTCAGCGGCCATGCGCTTCAGCAACGTCTGACCTGCATCGGTCTTGATGTTCAGGGTGATGCACTCTTTGTTGGTGTTGAGCAATGCGAAGGCATAGCTGGCCGCCGACTTCGCTCCGCGTGCGCGCAGCGTTTCACCCATCAACGATTCCACTTTGATGACCCGCGCGCCCGCCTGGGCAAGCAGGAATCCACAATAAGGTCCGTTGTACACCTGGCCGAAGTCGAGCACGGTGACGCCGTCCAGTGGCTGAGTTTTCATTCGTTTTCCCCGGCTAATCGCGTGCTGACATTCTTCGGCACGTCCCGGAACGGGCCCTTGTCGAAGCGCGTTTCCTTGGGCATCTGCAGCACCCGCTCGGCAATGATGTTGCGCTGAATCTCGTCGGTCCCGCCAGCGATCGACACCGCCGGGACGGACAACAGAATTTCCGCAACGATGCCATCTTCGGCCCCGTCGGATCCGGCCAGCATCGCATCGGCGCCAGAGATCAGCGTGTGTACACGCGCCGCGGCTCGCGCCACGTGACTCGCGGCGAGCTTGCCCAGCGAACCCTCGGGCCCTTGGGGTTTCCCCATCTGTTGGGCGGCGCGTGCGCGCCGAGCCGTCCATTCAGCGGAACTCGAAAGAATCAGCAACTTCGCAAGCTCCTGGCGCACGGTGGGGTCTTCGATGCGACCTGAATCCAGCGCCCGGGAAAGGGCCAGATCGACTCGCCCGGCACGTTGTGGATACCATGTGTAGGGTTCCATTACGGTCGCCGTTTCCACCTGCTCTTCGTCGTAGATCCGGCCGACCCGCTCGATATCCGCGCCGACGTCCGAATAGCCTGAGCGCAGCCCGTCTGCACGGCGCCGCTCGTGAGCGAGTGTGGTCATCGCGACCTGCCAGCCTTTGCCGATCTCGCCGATCAAATGGCCACGTTCAACCACCGCATCGTCGAAGAACACCTGATTGAAAGACGCATGACCATTCATCTGCGCCAGCGGCTGAACGTCCACCCCGGGCTGGCGCATGTCGATCACGAAGTAGCTCAGACCCTCGTGCTTGGGTGCATCCCAATCGGTGCGCGCCAGCAGCAGTCCCCAGTTCGCATGATGGGCACTGGTGGTCCAGAGCTTCTGGCCATTCACCACCCATTGGTCGCCATCGAGGTCCGCGCGGGTGGTCGCACCGGCCAGGTCCGACCCACTGCCCGGCTCGCTGAACAGCTGACACCAGTTGTCCTCGCCGGTGAGAATCCGACGCAGAAATTGCTCCTTGTGGGCAGTGCTGCCATGTTCCAGCAGGGTTGCGGCCGCGAGCAGCCGGATACCTCCCCTGGCAACACCAATTGCACCCTGTTTCGCGAACTCCTGTTCAACCGCCCGTACTAACGAGGCCGAAAAGTCGCGACCAAACCAGTCGGTCGGCCACTCGGGCATGCCCCAGCCGCTGTCAACCAGCTTATTACGCCATTCGTTGAGACCCAGATCCGGATCCCAGTTGCTTTCGAGCCAGCCGCTGACGTCCGCGCGCACGGATGATTCCGAAGGTTCGCTCATGCCGGTTGCCCCATCTGTGCCTCGCTCGACGCCCGCTCTTTCACGATCAGGGCTTGCATCATCCGCTCCCGGTGCCATGCCGGGTCACCGAACATCACCTCCGAACTCTTGGCACGCTTGAACCAGAGGTGCGTGTCCTGATCAAAGGTAAAACCAATGCCGCCATGCAACTGAATGGCCTCGATTGCCGTGTGCAGATAGGCTTCGGAGGCGCCCGCCTTGGCAAGGCTCGCAAGGTACGTTGCCTCGTCGCTTTCGGCATCCATCGCTTCGGCTGCATAGTAGGCCGCCGACTTTGCCAGTTCGACCTGCAGCAGCATTTCTGCGCAACGGTGCTTGATCGCCTGAAAGGACGCGATGGAGCGGCCGAACTGCATCCGGATTTTCGTGTACGCGAGCGTATCTTCCAGCAACCGGGCGGCACCACCCACCATTTCGTTGGCCAGTGCAATCGCAGCGATGTCCAATGTGCGGACCAGGCCCGGGCCGGCTTCGTCGACTCGTCCGAGCAGGCGGGCCTGCACCCCATCGAATTCGATGCTGGCTTGTTTGCGCGTCGGATCCAGCGTGGTGAGTGCACGGCGTGTCACACCCGCCGCATCCGGCGCAACCTCGAACAGCGATAGGCCGTCGCTGCCTGTCGACCCGGGCGAACGTGCGGCCACCAGCAAAACATCGGCGCTGCAACCGTCCAGAACGAAGTGTTTGCGACCGTCCAGCACAAAACCATCGCCGGTGCGTTCTGCGGGCAGAGCGATCGCATCGACCCCCGGACGGCCATCGGGTTCGGTGATGGCGAGCGTGGCAATCACCTCACCGGCCGCGATTGACGGCAGCAGACGACCCGCATCCTCCTCGGACGCGACCAACGCAATCGCATGGGCCGCCAGGACCGACGACGCGAGAAAGGGCGCGCACAGCAGTGCGCGTCCCATTTCTTCCATCGCAATGCAGACGTCCACCATGCCGAACCCGGCGCCGCCGTGCTTTTCTTCAATCGTGAGACCGGTGAGGCCCAGTTCCCGGGCCAGTCGTTGCCACACTGCGGCGTCGTAGCCCGCATCGGTTTGCATCAGACGACGAACTTCGGTGGTCGGCGAGGTGTCGACGAGGAAGCGCCGCACCATGTCCCGAAACTGGTCCTGCTCTTCGGTAAAATGAAACTGCGCACTCACCATTGGAGGCCAAACCATCCAATCTCTGAATAGGTACAGTACCGCAAAAGCGTCGCTGGCGGCCGCCTCCGCAACGTCAATGACCTCGCGCCAATCAACCTCGACTGGCCGCCGGTAATCGGCCCGCGGCGTGCATCGCGGCGATATACCCGAACGTCATGGCAGGCCCGATGGTCCCACCGGCCCCGGGATAGAAGTTACCCATCACCGACGCCGAGCTGTTGCCCGCCGCATACAAACCGCTGACGATGGTTCCGTCGTCCCGGACCACCTGAGCGTACTCGTTGGTCAGCAAGCCACCCTTGGTTCCGAGGTCCCCGGGATAGAGCTTCATGGCATAGAAGGGCGGGCGATCCAGGGGCGCGAGGCAGCTGTTAGGCCCGACAGCGGGGTCGCCAGAGAATCGATCGAAGGCGCTTTCACCCCGATGGAAGTCTTCGTCCACGCCGTCGCGCGCCATGCGATTGAATCGCTCCACCGTGGCCGCGAGTCCCACGGGATCGACGCCGATCTCCGCCGCCAGCGCCTCCAGCGTATCGGCCCGCACCACGAACCCGTTGTCGAGGTAGCGTTGCGGGGTGATGCCTGGAAGCATTCCGCCCAACGGGTAGTTGCTGCGGTACGTCGCGTCGAAGACCAGGTGAGCGGGAATTGCGCGACTGCCTGAACGGTCCGCCTCCTGCATGTGTTTGACGAGTTCGTTGTAGGGCTCGGCTTCGTTGGCGAAGCGTTGCCCGGCGGCGTTGACGATGATGTTGCCGGGTTTTGCGCGTTCGAATATGACGATCTGTGGGCCTTCACCGGGCGGCATGAAGGTGGGCGCCCACCAGGCATCGTCCATGAGGTCAACGGCAGCGCCGGCGCGGAGCCCGGCCTGGATCGCGTCACCCGTGTTCCCCGGGGCACCCGACGTGTAATCAGCGGTGGCCTCGGCGCCGAAGAACCGTTCACGCATCTGCAGGTTGTGCTCGAACCCGCCGGCGGTGATCACCACACCTTTCCGGGCCCGAAGGCGTTTCGCTACGCTCGCCTTCTCGACACGGATACCGATGAGGGACCCGTCCTGGGTGATCAGCTCGACCAACGGCGTGTCGAGCCATAGCGGCACGCCTTGCTTGTCGAGACCATGGCGCAGCCAGGCGATCAGTCCGCCACCGTTAGCAAGGTAGGAGGCATTGCCCACCCGGTTCCAGAGGCTGCGTGGGAACACCCGCCAGGCCTTCAGGAGTCCCAACGGGTCCGTGCGGATGGCGGCCAACCGGCGCAGCTCGGTCATGGTGCCGACGATGCCGCCCGGCGCAATCGCCCGAGGGGCACGCAGCTCGGCAAGCACCTCACCGAGCTTCCTGCCGGGAAAGACCTTGGGCTCCACGGAGCGTCCACCGTCGACCCCGCCCGGAGTCTCGGGCCGGTAATCCGGGAACCCCTCAAACAGTTCGACCTCCAGATAGCCATGCTCGCACAGGTAATCCAGCATCCTCGGCGCCTGGTCGACGAACGCGGCAAGCTTCGCTTCACCGACCCGGTTGCCGATGTTGTGTTGGAGGTAGGTCAGCGCCTGCTCGGCGGAATCCGCCAGGCCGGCCTGGGTCATCAGAGAGTTGCCGGGAATCCACAGGACGCCGCCGGAGAGTGCCGTGGTGCCGCCGTAGCGGTCGGTCTTCTCAACGACCAGCACCTCCAGACCTTCGGTGCTGGCAGTCAGCGCGCTCGCCATCCCCGCGGCGCCGGCACCAACGACAATCAGGTCGTACTCATGGTCCCAGGTGTTC
The DNA here is from genome assembly GCA_004357385.1 of Gammaproteobacteria bacterium. Classification (GTDB taxonomy): domain Bacteria; phylum Pseudomonadota; class Gammaproteobacteria; order Pseudomonadales; family Azotimanducaceae; genus SMWF01. The sequence continues at coordinate 28,993 of SMWF01000105.1, forward strand.
GGCATTGCGCCATCCTCCACCACTTACGATTGTCTGGCGCGGAACGCATCCGCGACATCCGCCATGGCCTGGAAGCGCACCCCATCGTGACGCTTCATGTGCGCGATGAGCCGTTCGAGCATCAGCATCCGGCTGCCTTTGCCGATGCACTGCGGGTGCATCGTAAGCACGAACACTCCTGAGCCGAGCTTCTGGTACAGATAGTCGAACTCCGCCGCCCAGATGTCATACACGTCGTTGGGTGAGCGCAGTCGTTGCCTCCCGCCCGCGGGTTCGTAATTGAAATAAGGCCAGTCGTCGAGAATCCAGTCGAAGGGCAGAATGACCAGATCCACCTCCCTGCCGAATTCGTGCGGACCATCGGTGTGCACCACGTCGCCCAGCCGCATGTAGGTCGGTTCGAAGTCGTGCGGTGCCATGGAGCTGTCGTAACTGAAACCGTGCTCCAACAGCATATTCACCCAGCGCGTGCCCGGATTGCCGCCCGGAAGCCGGTGCCCAACCGGGGATTTCCCGCTGATGCGCTCGATGCACGCGATGGACCGTTCAAGGATGTCGCGTTCGTCGTACTCATCGCGCTTCGACGACGGCGCTTCGTGACAGTAGCCGTGGTAGCCGATCTCGTGGCCGGCCGCGGCGATGCGTTTACAGACCTCCGGGTAGGTATCGATCGTATGGCCTGGAATGAACCACGTTCCCGGGATCTGGTGCTCCTCGAGCAGCGTGAGGATACGGTGCGCGCCCACTTCGCCGAACTCGCCGCGGGCAATCAGCGGAGGCGACCTGGTGCCCCGCGGACCCACCCAGACCGAGATCGCGTCAAAGTCGAAGCTCAGGCAGACGCTGACGTTCTTGCTCACGCTTCCAGTCCAACTCAGCCGGCAGCGTGGGCTGGATCGGGTTCGCTCGGAACCTGCGCGTAGCAGACGGTGTCATAGAAATCCCTGAGTGCCGCGATCCTGCCGCCACGAATCTCCATGACCCCGGCGATGTGCGGCGTCATGAGGTCGCGGCCTTGGGCGTCCCAATGATGATCAACCCGTTCGGTGAACACGACGTCGCCCGCACTGGCGATGTGCAGAAGGTCTGCGCTGAATGAGACCATACCGTCGAGGATCGGAATGTGCTGGGCAAATCCACCGGCCCCCATCTGCTCGAAGACCTCCGCCAACCCATGCAGCGTCGGCAACCCGCTGTTCGCCCACACGAAGTCGTCGGTGCACAACGCCTTCAGCTGTTCATCGAGGTTGCCGTCTTCCATCGCTTTCAACAGCGTCAGCGCCAGTTGTTCGTTTTCGTTCCTTCCGATCGATGGATCGATCATGGGTGGTCCTCCGTATTTGATTCTCTCAGGACGCTTTTGCAATAGGCGTCCGCACGTCGAATTCAGTTCGCATCCGACGGGCAAGCCTGGGCGTCGTGGCCGCCGCCAACGCTACGACGATGCTGCGTCTGAGTTCGAACGGCACGGCGCGCAGCGCAATGAAGCCTTTCATCCACAGCAGTATCACCATCCAGCCACGCCCGGTCAGGTCGCGAGCAAAGGCATCCACGTCGACGTGACGCCGGATCTCGCCCAACGCCTGCATTTTCACGAGGGCCCGGCAATTGCCTTCGATACCATCTGCCAACAGCAATCGACAGATCGGATCTGCGGGATCCGCGTTGAACAGCGTCCGCGCCATGCCTTCAGCATACTCGGGAGTTGCAACGACCTGTCTGCCAACCTCCTCCGCGCCGATTAGCAACCGTTGCATGCCGGTGGCCCCGGATTGTTCGACCCGGTCCGCGATGAAGCCCAATACGTCCCGCAACGCCGCCAGGACCAACGCGTCTTTGCCGCCGAACAGGTTGTAAAGCGTGGTGGGCGAAACGTTGGCGCTGTCCGCAAGTTCGCGCATGCTGAGCCCGTCGTAGCCATGACTCGACAGCGTGTCACGCACGGCCTCGAGAATGCGTTCGCGGCGCTCGATCTGAGTCCGGGTAAGCGAATCCACCGAGGGGTCCTGCATCGAATTGGGAACGGCCTGATTATGCCATCGCAGGTGCAACGTTGACATAATTTATGTAACACGTTTCAATCATGGCGTGCGCAGAATCAGGACTCTCACATGTCTGAACCCAAAACCTGCCCGTTCGACGGTGTCCTCGAAGTGGACTTCAACTCGGAGCCTTTCCTGACCCAGTTCAAAGACGTCTATACCCAGATCCACGCGTCCGGTTGTCCCTACGCGCATTCCACAGCCGGCGACCACTATGCCGTCGCGTCGCATCCGGAAATCATGAGCATCCTGAAGCAGTACGACATCTGGAAAAGCAAATTCGGACCAGGCCTGGCCTTCCAGCCGGAAGGGAGCGGCGTGCTGGTGAGCGTCGACCCGCCTGACCACACCTTCGAGGTCAAGATCGTCGCCAGTTCCTTCTCCATGGCCTACTTCGAATCGTTGATCCCGACGATGCAGCAGTTTGTCGACGAAACCATCGATTCGTTTTACAAGGACGGCCAGGTCGATCTGCATTCCGCATTGTCGGTGAGCCTGCCGCTGTTCGTTATCTTCACCATGCTCGGCATTCCCCTGCACGACGAACAGGGTGACAAGACCGAGTGGATCCGCGACGGCATCTTCACCACGGTCGGGGCCATGCTGAAACCGGGCGAGCAAGCCATGCAGGAAATGATGTCCGGTGACATCGACCCGAAACACCTGCAGGCGGTCATGAGAACCCAGCAGATGTTCGTCGACCACCTGGCCGACTGCAAGAACAAGCTGGAATCCGGCGAGTATCAGGAAGCCACCAACATCGTCTGCCGATTCCTGACGACGCCTGGGCCCGACGGAACCTTTTTGTCAGACGAGAAGATCCTTGGATTCTGCGCCTTCCTGCTGACGGCGGGCAGCGCGACCACGACCATCATGCTGTCGAACATCATCTATCGGCTGCTCACCGAGCCGGAGGAGTTTGCCAAGCTGCAGGCCGATCCCGCGCTCATTCCCATGGCGATCGAAGAAACGCTGCGGCTCGACGCGCCCGTTCAAGGTCTGTTCCGCACCAACGACGAAGACGTAGATCTCGGTCCGATACACGTGGCAAAAGACACCAAGGTCATGCTGCTCTGGGCTGCCGGAAATCTGGATCCCACCGTGTTCGACGACCCGCTGAGTTTCAGTCTGGATCGCGACATGAGCAAGGTCCGCCGGCATCTGGCGTTCGGCTACGGCACCCATTTCTGTCGCGGCGCGCCACTCGCGCGCCTGGAAGGGGACATTTTTCTGCGAACCGTACTGAAGCGGCTGCCCAATCTGCGCCTCGCCGGCGAGATCACGGCGGAGAAACGGATGCCGGTACTCCAAGGCATCGGTGAGCTTCCGGTCGCCTGGGATGTGGCATCACGTAAACCACGGAGAATCTGATGACGAGTGAAAAACAAGACACCGACCTGCCCGTTGGACGGGACCCCACCGACGACCTGTGGGACGCGATGTTCACCCAACGCGCGATCCGCTA
>SMWF01000106.1 GCA_004357385.1 Gammaproteobacteria bacterium
CGAGCTGGGAGGGTCGAAAGTATACCAGGATTCGGAGGTCGCTAAACGGACAGGGTGGGATTCGAACCCACGAAACGGGGATACCGTTCACACGCTCTCCAGGCGTGCGCCTTCAACCACTCGGCCACCTGTCCAGTGGGTGTAACAGGTTGAATTAAGGCAGCTTACGAAGAGGGGTCAAGCCGGTCACTAGACGAGACCGACTATGGTCATTTGCCAGATTCGTCACCCAAGGTCATGAGTCGGTTCCAGTCGCGGGCGACTCCTCGTTAGCGAGAGCGCGGTCTATGAACGCGTCCGATACCCCGAGATACCGTCCAGGTTCCAGAATACTCGAGAGCTCTTTGCCAGATAGTTTATCAGCGATCTCCGGTGTGCTGGACAACGCCTGATGGAATGAGATCCCCTTGCCCACCGCGGTCTGTACCGCACGGGCGACGATATCATGCGCGCGTTGCCGACCGATATGCGGAGCGAGTGCCATCATCACCGCCTCCGAGACAATGAACTCACTCGCCTCCACGTTTGCCCGCATCTGATCGACATCGATCTCCAGTCCCTCCAGAAGGTCAATCGCGAGATCAAGCGCGCCCCCGGTGAGCACAACTGCCTCGGGGACAATCCCCCACTCCTCCATCCAGCGGCCTGAAGCTCGCTCATGATCGTGTACACTCGCGCGGAGCATGCCTTCCGCGTGACCGGCCAGCTTCGAAGCAAGAACCGTGAGGAGTTGTGCGGAGATCGGGTTGTGCTTCTGTGGCATGGCGCTGCTCACACCACGGCCTGGGACAGCACGCTCATGAACCTCGCCGACATCACTTTGGGCCAACAACACAACGTCCTGCCCAATCTTGCCTAAACTCGCCGCCACGTTGGCGAGGAACGTGACGCTCTCGGTTAGCGAATCGCGAGTGGTGTGCCACGGAGTAGGCGTGACTCCCAATCCGAGTTTCGCGGCGAGTGCCCGTTGAACAGCCTCGCCTTGGCTGCCGAGGGAGGCCAACGTTCCAACAGCGCCACCGAACTGGATGACGTACAGCCGTTCCTCCAACTGTGCCAACCGTTGTGAATGGCGCTGAAACATCGTCAGCCATGTTGCGGCTTTGAACCCAAAGGTGACCGGCAGTGCATGCTGGAGCTGACTCCGGCCAAGCATGAGGGTGGACCGGTGCTGGTCGGCCTGAGCCGCGAGAATACGCCGAAGCTTGTGAAGGCCATCGTCGATGTGCCCCAACGCTTCACGCAACTGCAAGACGAGCGCGGTATCCATGATATCCTGAGTCGTCGCGCCCCAGTGTGCGTACTCACCGTAGTCGTCCGACACCAGCTGAACGATCTGATCCAGTAACGGGACGATGGGAAAGCCCACTCGCTCGACATCCCGAGCGTACTGCTCGAAGTCGATCCGATCGATGGTCAGCTCTGACTTGAGCGCGGTGCTAGCCTCCGGTGGGATGAGGCCCAGCGCCGCCTCGACCTCTGCTAGCGCAATCTCGACCTCGAGATAGCGTTCGACCGTCGCCCGCGCTTCAAAAACTGCCCGGAGGGTCTTCGAGCCGAACAGACTACCGAGATAGGGGGAGTCGAGGGCGGTAACCGGCATCGGAGGCTGCTCGCTCACGGATGCCGGGCCGCGGCCATTTGCATTTCTTTGATGAGCGCCATGTTTTCGCGATAGTCGATCGGCACATCAATCACGTGAACACCACCCTCATCGAACGCCTGCCGCAGGAAGGTCTGAACGGTGTTCGGATCGGAGGTCCGGTGCCCGCGGGCTCCGTAGGCTTCGGCCAACGCCACGAAATCCGGGTTCCCAAAATCGACGTTGAACTGGCCAAATCCGTCCTTCATTTGTTTCATGCGAATCATACCAAGGCCGCCGTCGTTCAGAATCATCACGACCAGGTTCAGCTTTAGCCGGACCGCTGTTTCGAGCTCCTGCGCGTTCATGAGGAAACCGCCGTCACCGGCGACGGCAAGTACCTGACGATCCGGATGAACCAACGCCGCCGCGATTGCCGCAGGTAAGGCAGGCCCCATGGAGCCCAGCGCCGAGTCGACCAGATGCGTGCGGGGCGTATAGATGGGCAGGTTACGGGTAAACCATAACTTGTGGACCCCGTTGTCCAGAGATACGATGGCATCGTCGTCAAGAACCTCCCGAACTCTGGCCACGACGTATTGCGGCCGTATGGGTCCGGTACCGGGGTCGTCACTCGACCGGAGGATGGATTCCCGCATCTGGCGCGCCATCTCGAGCGCAAAGCCGTGGTCCGCACCGTTGGCGCCCTTTAGGCGCAGCTCGAGTTCGCGCACCGTGTGCGCGATATCTCCCACCACCTGGATTTGCGGAAAGTAGATCGCGTCGCCATGTGCCGGGAAGGTGTTGACATGAATAACCGTTTGGGGCCGGTCGCGTGACATGAGAAACGGCGCCTTTTCGGTGATGTCGTGCCCCACATTGAGAATCACATCAGCCTGGGCGGCCGCGGCACCGACGTAGTCAGCGCCTGGCGCGGTCATGGTCCCAACGAACATCTCGGAACGCTCGTCGCCCACGCCTTTCCCCATCCAGGTACAGAAAAACGGGATGCCTGTATTGTCCAGGAAGGAGCGGACAGCTTCCGGCACCCCTCCCTGTTCGGCGGCAACCCCCAGCATCACCAAGGGCGACCGAGCGCTCCGAAGCGCTTCCGCGGCAGTCTCCAAGGCTGCCTCGCTCGCCACTGGAGCCGCTGCGTGACTAGTGGAGGAAACGTGTCCGTCCGTCGCGTCGTCCGCGACGTCCTCCGGTAGTTCGAGGTGTACCGGTCCAGGACGACCTTCCCGCATGGTACGAAACGCGTCGTGCAGGACCGGCGCCACCTGGGCTCCGCTTTCAATGGTGCGTGACATTTTGGTGATGGGTGCCATCAGGCCTGTGACGCTGAGCAGTTGGTACAGGCCCTGTCGATTTTCCCTGATCGGCTTCTGGCCCGTCACGAACAACACCGGGAAACTCCCCAGATACGCATGAGCGGCGGCGGTGGCCAGGTTCGTGGCGCCGGCGCCGAGCGTGGAATACGATACGGCAATCTTGCCCGTAAGCCGCGCGTATGCCGCGGCCATGAAGCCGCCGGCCTGCTCGTGCCGCACCAGGACCGTCTTGATCCCGGGGTGCTCGCGTAACGCCTCCAGAAAAATCAGATTCTCCTCGCCGGGCAGGCCGAAGACGTACTCAACACCCTCCGCTTCCAAGGCTTTGACAAAGAGTTCGGCCGCCTTCATTCCCAGCCTCCGCTGATCAGGTGTCGCAGGAAGGAGATGCACGCTCGTGAGGAAAGGGGAACGGTAGGCCGTACCCGAGGTCCTGGCAAGGCCGCTCAGGAACAGACCAGACGAGAATCAGAGAAGATCGGACAAGAGCCCGGCGGCCCGGCCCCCCCTCCCTGATGGCGGGGTCGCTCGTTCCTGCGCAACCTCTTACTCAACTCGTAGCTAGGTAGTAGGTTCTCAGACCCTACTTCCCCACGGGACGCCATGTCAGACTCAGACCTGTTGCAACAGTTGGCAGATCTCTTCATGGAAACCGGCCACGCCCATCATCAAGCGTTCATCGAAGTCGATGGCAACGACCCGGACTGGCCGTTGTGGTACGCCGACCACCTGCGAGAACTACTGGGCAAACATCTGGGCGCCAAATTCACCAAGAGTGAGCTGGTGTACCTTCTCGTGCTGGCAGATAAGGAGCACAACCTCCAGGCGCCCGGCTCACCCTGGCCTCACTACTACTCCCGATTCTTCATCGACCGGTATCTCTAGTCACCCGTAGGCCTGCCCATGCCACACCACCCTCAGTACGGTATCGAAGGCCAGCAGGCCCCCGAATGGGATGTCGCCCGATGGTTCAACCTGCCACAGGGCGAGCAGGGGCTGAGCCTGCGAGACGTGGCCCACAGAGTCGTCTACCTCTATTGTTTTCAATCCTGGTGTCCGGGCTGTCATCATCATGGATTCCCCACGCTCCTGAAGGTGCGGGAGCAGTTCGCGGACGACCCGAACGTGGTGTTCGTCGCGATTCAGACGGTGTTCGAAGGCTTCGACGTCAATACCTTCGAACGGGCGCAGGAGGTGGCCCAACAATATGGTCTGGAAATTCCCTTCGGCCACGACCCCGGTCCCGACGGCCACCGCTCTCTCGTCATGCAGCGGTACCATACCGCGGGCACGCCCTGGACCGTCCTGATAGACCGGCATGGCCGGGTCCAGTTCAACGATTTCCGTGCGGACGCGGCGGAGATGGCCCGCATGATTCAGGACGCGTAGGCAGCATCCCCGGCAGGCCGTTCACCGGCCGGCAGGGCCCCGACGAACGTGGATCGTCCCTGGAGGGCCGTCCACCAACGTGCCGATGTGCGCCGCGGCCAGCGTCCCGGCCGTCTGCAAGTCTGCAATGACTTGCCCGGCAACGTCCGGCGGCACGGCGAGCAACAGCCCACCAGACGTCTGCGCATCCCCGCAGATCAGTCGTTCAGCTTCGGTAATCCCGTCCCACGATATCCCATCCAGATCGGCGAGGTTGCGACGGGTTCCCCCGGGAGCTACGCCGTCGGCCGCCAGGGAGAGTGCTCCGTCCATGATGGGCATCGCTTCAAAGTCGATCTCCGCACGCAGCCCGCTTAGATTCACGATGTTGCTCAAATGTCCCAGCAAACCGAAGCCCGTCACATCGGTGGCGGTTCTCACTCCGTTGCCGGTGGCCACATCGGCTGCGGCACGATTGAGTGTACGCATTGATACTATTGCCTCACGGAGGTCGTGATCTGCGATCAGGTCCCGCTTGCGAGCGGTCGTGAGAATACCTGTGCCCAACGGTTTGGTGAGGATCAGCGCCTGGCCAGACTGTCCACCGCCGGTAGTCATCATGCGATCGGGGTGTACCTCACCGATCACTACCAACCCGTACTTGGGCTCAGGATCATCCACCGAATGGCCTCCAACCAGCAAGCACCCCGCCTCTGCTGCGACAGCAGCCGATCCTTCCAGCACTTCACCCAACACTTCGAAGGGCAGCTTGTCCCGCGGCCAACCGACGAGGTTGAGGGCGAACAAGGGCGTGCCGCCCATCGCGTAGACATCACTCAGCGCATTGGCGCACGCGATCGCTCCCCACGTTGCCGGGTCGTCAACGATGGGCGTGAAAAAATCAG
>SMWF01000107.1 GCA_004357385.1 Gammaproteobacteria bacterium
TAGCGCTATTCTTTGAGCTCCACGCGAGCCGGACGAAACTCCCCCTGTTCACGACTCTAAATGTCGAGTACCAGGTGATCGCCGGTCCCGCGCGATACGCAAGGACACATCAGGCGTTGCTCTTCTCGCTCCAGCGTCGACAGCGCTGAGTCCCGATGGTCGGGTTCGCCCGACAATACCTTGACCGCGCAAGACTTGCAGTTGCCTGCCTTGCAGCTGTACGGCGCATCTATGCCAGCATCAAGCATGGCGCTGAGGATGCTCTGATCCGAACTGACCTGGAGCAGCTTGCCGGCGCGGCGCAGTTCCACGCTGATCGGTTTGGCGTCGATGTCAACGTGTGCGCAGAAACGCTCAAAGCGGACGCGCTGCGGACCTACGTTCAATGCGGCGGCGGCCTCGACTACTGCGTCTATCAGCGGGCCTGGACCGCAGACGTAGAACATCGCGTGATCCGGCGCGGCAGACAGAATCCGCTCGACATCCATGTGTTTGCCGTCCACCGACGGATAGGTAGTCAGCGCATTACCGAGATCGCGGCCGAGCTGATCCGCAAACGCCATTTCGCCCCTGCTTCGACCGGCGTAGTGTAAATGCAGGGTGTTGCCGCGAGCCTTCAGCGCCTGTGCCATGGCCTTGATCGGTGTAATGCCGATGCCACCGGCAACCAGCACTGCCGGCCGGCGGTCGGCATGCAGTGGAAAGTGGCTCTCAGGCAGGGCACAACGCAGACGCAAACCGAGCTCGAATACTTCGTGCACGGCACGGGATCCGCCCGTGCCCTCGTCATCACGCAGTACGGCGATCTCGTAGACATCTCGTTCGGCAGGATTGGTGATCGAATAGTGTCGAATGGTGGATTCGCCGGACGGCAGTTGGACCGGGATCTGTAGATGCGCACCGGGATCGACTGGTAGTAACTCGGCGCCATTCGGATCACGAAGCTCATACGCCCGGATTCTCGGCGTGAGCTGTCGCACTGCAGAAATCACCAGTTCCAGCGGTCCGTCACCGAGCACTTCCGGGCGGTTTGCAACGGTGGACCGGCGAGCCTTCAGGACCTGGATCTGCTCCCGCAGGGGGGCAATCAGGTCATCGAGTTGGGACTCGGTAAAGCGCGGCGTGATGTGCTGCGGACAGTTCCAGTCGAACGCCTCAACGTGAATCAGGAAGCCACGTTCGACAGTCGCCCGGTAGTCGTCCACTTCCAGATTTGCCAGTAAAGCCGAATCGTCCGGGCCGATGAGCCGGACCCGGCCAAGCAGCTTGAGGCGCGTGCGGTTGGGATAGTCCATGAAGAACAGTGCCACGCGATCGTCGCCTCGAAGATTGCCGACACTGACGTACTGGCGGTTGCCGCTGAAGTCCGCGAAGCCGATAGTGCTCTCGTCAACGACCCGCACAAATCCTGCCGGGCCACCTCGATGTTGGACATACGGCCATCCGGTCTCGGATACCGTGGCCATATAAAAGCTGTCGCGTTCCGCGATGAAGTTTGCCTCTCTTTCGCCGAGGACGTGGTTGTAATCAGGGCCGTCGTCCATCGCGCGGTACCCAGCACGACTGCCGAGTTCCAGCTGGACCTCACGCACCGACTCCGTAAACGCGATAGCTGCGAATTGATGTCCCATGATTCTCCTATGTTCGAGTTTTGGGTTGCTCGCCAACGTGACGTTGCGGGGAATGGCACTTTGTCACGTTGCGCTTGAAACAAGAATAACCACATAGGACAATTGCTTATTCCATTATTAGGAATAATAGATGGACCGACTACACTTGATGAATGTCTTTGTGCGGGTATCAGAGGAGGAGGGCTTCGCGTCCGGCGCCCGCAAACTGGGAATGTCGCCTCCTGCCGTGACCCGGGCGGTGGCGGCGCTTGAAGAGCGACTGGGCGTCAAGCTCCTCGATCGCACGACGCGATACGTGCGCACCACGGATGCGGGCCAGCGTTACCTCGAAGATGCGCGGCGTGTGATCGCCGACGCGGATGCGGCAGACGAAGCCGCCGCCGGCGTCAATGCCGAACCGAGCGGCCACCTGGTCGTCACCGCACCGATGTTGTTCGGACGGATCTTCGTGATGCCCGGGATCGTCGACTATCTCAACCGATATCCTGGTACGGAGGTTTCGGCGTTATTTCTCGACCGCAACGTGAACCTGCTGGAGGAAGGGGTGGATGTGGGCGTGCGCATCGGGCAGCTGCCTGATTCCAGCATGCGCGCGCGGCGTGTGGGGTTCATTCGCCCGGTAGTATGCGCGTCTCCACAACATCTGCACCGCCACGGCATGCCGATGCGGCCAGAGGACCTGGTTGATCACCCGATCATCACGTCAAGTGCCGGTAACAATGCCGTCGACTGGAAGTTCGGCAGTGCAGTCAGGTTGCCCCGCCTCAAGCCTCGCCTGGTCGTGACCACCAATGATGCAGCGATCGAGGCAGCCGTGAGGGGGCTTGGAATTACCCGGCTGCTGTCCTATCAGGTCGCGCCCCAACTCGCATCCGGCGAATTGGAGATCATTCTGGAACAGTATGAGCCGCCGCCAAGACCCATTCATATTGTGCACCGTGAGGCTCGGCACGGCTCCGCCAAGGTTCGCGCCTTCGTCGATTTGTTGGCCAATAAACTGGATGCCGATTCAGTGTTGAACTAATCTGACACTCTACGTGGAGCTGATAGGGCAGAGTGAGATAACGTGGTGAGCGCCTCCGCAACTTGGCTGCAACAGAACAAACGTCTGTTCATGATCGTGACGATCTGCGTCGCGATCGCCGCCAATTTCTGGGCGGGTTCCCGCGTGCCGTCGCTGGGTGACAAGGCTACCCTTGGGGGAGATCTGATCCTGCAAGATCCGCTGGGTTTTGAGGCGGTCTATCCAATCGATCCGGCTGATGCTCTGACGACCCGCATCTTCTATACCACCGTGAACTGGATATCGACCAACCGGCAGGGAATGACCTTCGGCATCCTGTTCGCTGCTTGCTTGATGACCATTCTGTCGCTGTTGAAGCGCCGCAGTTTCTCCAGCCACTTTGGCAACACCTTGCTTGGCTTGCTGATCGGGGTACCGCTCGGGGTCTGTGTAAATTGTGCGGCGCCAATCGCCCGAGGCATGCACGATTCAGGGACCAGGCTGGAAACTACTCTGGTCATGATGATCAGTGCGCCCACCCTGAATGTCATTGTGCTCACAATGCTCTTCTCGCTCCTCCCGCTGTACATGGCCATCACCAAGGTGGCCATGACGCTGTTCTTCCTGATTGTTCTGGTGCCACTGCTGGCGAGATATGTGTTTAAGGACCAGCTCGTTGCACAGAGCATCGCGCTGCCCGAAGGTGGCCTTTTCTCACCAACCAACAGTAGCGTTAGTGAAATCTCGTCAGGTGAGCCGGGATGGGGTGGGTCGATCAGTTGGGTGGCGCAAAAGTATTTTGCCAACCTGATCTACATCATCAAACTTACTGTCCCGCTGATGCTTCTGGCTGGGTTGATGGGCGCAGTGCTCATCAGCCTGCTCCCATGGCAGGAGATGACCAACATGTTTGTCGGCGACCAGTGGTTCCTGGTCGTTCTCGGGGTGCTCTCACTCGCTGCCGTGGGTCTGTTCCTGCCGGTTCCGATTGCTTTTGATGTTGCCATTGTGGCCGCCGCACTGGCCGCCGGCATGCCACCGATATACGCGATGATCCTGTTGTTTACGCTCGGCATATACAGCGTGTACTCCTTTTTTATCATATGGACAGGGATTTCGAGAAAGGTCGCGTTGGTGTTGAGCGGTGTGCTTTTGTCGATGGGTATTCTCGCTGGAGTGGTGGTAGACGAATATCTGAAATGGGATGAGTCGAACCAGCAGGACCTGTTCCGGGAATTTGACCTCGGCATGAAGTTCTCATTTTTTCCCAATGCCTGGGCGGACACTGTACAAGCCCCGCCCATCACCAACCCACCAAAAGCGTTAGACAGCGAACAGTCGACGGTTCGTGTCACCGAAACGGCAATGCAGCCGCTGTCGCGGCCAGCGGCACAGATGTTCACTCGCCAATATGGTGAAGAGCGAGGCTTGTTGACTAAATCCGATATGACAGTCAGTTACAAGTTCATCGCCCCGTTCTACCGAAACTGGCCGGTCGCTTCTGCCGATGTCAATGCGGACGGCTGGGTGGACATCGTTTTCGGTACCGAACAAGGTCTCTTTCTGTATCAGAACATGTTGGGGGAGCGGTTCGAACGGATACCGATAACTATCCCCGGATCGCCACAGGATGCGATGAATGTCGCACTGGTCGATCTGAACAACGATGGTCAGCCCGACCTGTTTGTCTCCAGTTACCGTGGTGGCAATTACATCGTCTATAACGATCGCGGCACGTTCCCTCCAGCGAACCGTCACGTGTTGCCCGATATGGGCTCCACCTTTCTCAATGCCGTCGCGTTCGCTGATATGGACCTTGACGGTGACATCGATATTATCGCTGGCAACTGGACAGCGGGGCGTTGGACGAGGCTACCCGGAGAAAGCTCGCGCAATGCCATATTGTGGAACGAGGGGGATCATTTCAGAGTAGAACGCCTCGAAGGCTTTCCGGGTGAAACCCTTAGCATACTGGTCTCCGATATCAATCAGGACGGCTACCCGGACCTGTTGGTTGGCAATGATTTCCAAATGGGTGAGTTTTACTACCTCGGAATGCCGGGCGGTAAGCTACGTTTGATCAAGCGTTCGGACCAGATCTTCCCAGTCACGACGTTCTTCACCATGAGTATTGACAGCGCAGACACAGATAACGACTTGCGCTTCGAGATCTATACCACCCAGTCCACCGGTTTCACCGCGATGAATCCGACCGATCGCGCGTCGATGTTACCGTTGCGATCCATCGATGCGAGCTGTGCAGAATATGAAGAAAACCATTGGAAAAGGCGCTGTTTGACTCGCGTGAAGCAACACGAAAGCGTTTTTCAAGCATGGCGGAAACGGGCGCCTCGTCTTTGTCTGAACATTAGCGATGAGAGAGAAAAGCGACATTGCCTTGGCTATTTCCTGCTCGAGAAATCTACCCATTTCGATAGGAATCCGGCGTTGTGCGAGAAATTCGGGGCGGGATGGGAAACTATGGCCTATATCTGCAATCTTGGGCACCAACCGGTACCGACGTATACGAAGGAACAGGCAGGTGAAGTGCTCAGACAGACATTGGGCCGAAACATGTTTTACAAGCTCAACAAAGACAATACCTACGACGAGATAGCGCAAGATCTGGGTGTCGATATTTCTGGTTGGAGCTGGACGGCGAGGTTCGCCGATCTCGACAACGACGAATGGCAGGACATCTACGTGGTTAATGGGCATTTTCGTTCGCGGAAACGCGCTACCAAGGTCTTTTTTCGAAACGAGCAAGGCAAGCATTTTTCCAACGATACTCGTGAGGCGGGTCTGGAAAACTACCTGGCCATGAGCACCTATACCTACATCGACTACGACAATGACGCGGATCTGGACATCATCGCCGTGTCCTTCGACGGGCCGATCTGGATCTACACGAACAACACACAGAAGAATCGGGGGATCATCTTCGAGCTGGACGACCACAAGGCCAATCGTGCAGGCATCGGCAGCCGGATAATCATTCACTACGGAGATGATGGCAGCAAACACCAGATTCGGGAAATCAAAGCAAGCGGCGGTTTCGCATCATTCGACGCACCCCGTGCGCACTTTGGATTGGGCAAACACAGAGTCGTTTCCCGGGTTGAGGTGATCTGGTCAACAGGAGAGAAAACCCTGCTGACAGGCAGATTCATGGCAGGGCACAAATATACAATTAGGCGGTCGTAGGATTGCGTGAGCAAGTGGACGCGATAACGACGAAGGAACGCGACCGTTGCCGCGACAACCACCGCTGAACACCCTTCTGCTGACGAGCCTCGCGATGCTGGCGTTCGCGGCGAATTCATTGCTGTGCCGATTCGCACTGGGCGGAGAATCGATCGATGCCGCGACGTTTACCTCCGTGCGATTGCTGACCGGCGCGTTGACCCTGAGTCTGTTGATGCTGCCGCGCTGGCGAAACGGTCGGCGCCCCACCGGTGGATTACGTTCGGCGGCGTTTCTGTTCACCTACATGGTGTTTTTTTCCTTCGCTTACACTTCACTGGCGGCCGGCACCGGTGCGCTGGTCCTGTTCGGCGCGGTGCAACTCACCATGTTCGGCTCGGCGCTGCGTGCGGGCGAACACTTCGCCGTCTGGTCGTGGGTTGGCCTGGGGTGCGCCATCTCAGGGTTGGTGTTCCTGGTGGCCCCAGGGGTGACGGCCCCCGATCCCCTGGGCGCGGCCCTGATGGCCATCGCTGGAATCGCCTGGGGCGCCTATTCGCTGCTGGGCCGAAAGACAGATGATCCGCTCGCCGCAACCGCGACCAGCTTCATCTACTGTGTGCCTCCGGTGATTCTCGTCAGTCTGGTATTCCTGGATGACTTCCACGCCTCCACGGGAGGTCTGATCCTGGCCGCCGCGTCCGGCGCCATCGCTTCGGGGTGCGGCTACGCGATCTGGTACGCAGCGCTGCGCGGGCTCAGCGCGTCGCGCGCCGCGACCGTTCAGCTCTCGGTGCCCGCAATTGCTGCGTTCGGCGGAGTCCTGCTGCTCTCCGAAGCAATCACCTTGCGGTTGCTGGTGGCGTCGGCCGCAACGCTAGGTGGCGTCGCGATCGTGCTGGCGCAGCGCAAACCCGCGTGAACATTCCGTTCGTCGAATTAACGGCCTTCTGGTTACGCAGGGGCAGACTGCGCGCGATAATGGTCAGACCACCGACCGGAGGGGCAGCGTACGCGCTGCGTCAATTGACCCATGAAGCGCTTCGAGTCCCTGATCGCCGAGGTCCGGGCCTGCACGATCTGTGCGTCGCACCTGCCCCACGGCGTACGTCCCGTCGTTCAATTCCACCCCGATGCGCGGTTGCTGATCGCCGGTCAGGCGCCGGGACGCAAGGTCCATGCGTCGGGAATACCGTTCGACGACGTCAGCGGAAACAGGCTGCGCGATTGGATGGGGATAGACCGAGACGTGTTCTACGACCCTGAGTTGGTCGCGCTGCTACCCATGGGTTTCTGCTATCCGGGCACGGGGAAGTCAGGGGACCTGCCGCCGCGCCCGGAATGCGCGCCCGCCTGGCGCGCGCAATTGCTCGAACGCCTCGACAAACTTCAGCTCACCCTGGTGATCGGCCAGTACGCCCAGGCATACCACCTGAACGAGCCGAAGTCGTCGCTCACCGAGATCGTCCAACGCTGGCGCGACTATTGGCCCAACGTTGTGCCGCTGCCGCATCCGAGCCCCAGAAATAATCTCTGGCTCAGGCGCAATCCGTGGTTCGAGATGCAGCTGTTGCCTTCGCTGCGGCAACGCGTGGCGGAGGTGCTTTCACGTTAGGACGGCGTTTCGATGCCCCCCTGTTCTGCAGTTATCTGCTAGGGTAGCGCCGCATGGCAGACATCTTCATTTCGTACGCCTCCGAAGACCTGGACCGGGTACGTCCGTTGGTCGAGGCGATCGAGGCACTCGGACTCAGCGTCTGGTGGGACCGGCAGATCGAACCGGGTACTACCTGGGATGAGGTCCTCGAGCGAGCGCTGGGCGATGCCAAATGGGTCCTCACCGTATGGACGGAACGCTCGATCACGTCGCGTTGGGTACGCACCGAGTCCATGGACGCACTGGAACGCGACATCCTGATTCCCATCCTGCTGGATGACGTGACCCCGCCCGTTGCCTTTCGTACCACCCAAGCCGCGGACCTGCGCAACTGGCGGCCGGGGAGTGCCGATTCGAATTTCGACCAGCTCATGGCACGGCTGACGGCGGAGCCAGGTGTGGTCACGACCCTCCCCCCGCAGACCGTATCGCCTGCCGCCCCACCGCGACCGCGCGTAAGCGTTGGTATGGCGCTGGGTGCGTTGGCGGTTATCGCGGTAGTTGGCGGCGCTGCGTTCCTCAGCTTCGGACCTTCGAACGACGACGCCGTGCCTCCGCCGATCACAACGTTCACGGGCCAACCGAACATCGCGGTGCTGCCGTTCGAGCATGGCGATGACACGGACGATCGGCTGTTCGCCGACGGACTCGCCGAAGAGATCATCAAGGGCCTGCAGCAATATCGCTCGTTTCCGGTGATGTCGCGCCACGCAAGCTTCACCTTCCGCAATAGCGAATTGGGGAGTTCCGACATCGCCGCCCGACTCAACGCACAGTATCTGGTGACGGGTTCGGTCCGCCGCAGCGGCGAGCGGCTGCGCGTGGACGCCGCCCTGGCCACCGCCGACGGGCGCCAGGTGTGGTCGGAAACCTTTGAGGTGGACTTCGTCCCCGACCAGGTGTTCGCGCTTCAGGACGAGATCGCGCAGCAAATCGCCGGAATCACCTTTCCGCAGCTGATGGCCACCGAAATCGATCGGGTCTCTGGCCAGAGCGCGCACAGTCTCGAGGCCTGGGGATATCTGCTGAAGGCCATCGACATCACCTACAGCCTCGACATAGACCGTGCCGCTGAGGGGCTGCAGTACGCTGAACAAGCGTTGGCGCTGGATCCCAATCTCGCCCTCGCGTACTGGGTGCGGGGCGAGATAGGCATCTACACCTACGTGGACGCAGGACTCGTGGGTGCGGCGGCTGAAGCGCGCGAAGAACAGATCATCGCCGACTTCAACGAAGCGTTGCAGATCAACCCCTTCGATGGTGCAATCTGTGGGTGTCTCGCGTTCGTTCACATGATGCGTGGTGAGTTCGATGCCGCCCACGTCGTATTGGACGGCGCGCTTCGGGTAAATCCGAGCAATGCTCTGCTGCGTGTGAACCAGGCGCAGTACCTGTTGTATCGCGGACGGGTGGAGGAAGCCAGGCAGGAAGCGGAGCTTTCGATTCGGCTCGACCCGATCAGTAAATTTGGTTCCATGGCCTGGTCCGTGCTCGGATTGGTCGAAGCGGCAGAAGGCAACACCGCAGAAGCAATCGCTCTGACGCGGCACGCATTACAACTCGAACGCGAAGAAACCTGGAGCCAATCGCAACTGCCGATACTGCTCTTCCTCGACGACCAGACCGCTGGCGCCGAAGATGCGTTCGGCAATCTCATGCGAGACCACCCGCGGCTTACGCCTCGAAACAAATTCATCTACGGCTGGATGGTCCCGTTGACGGAGCAAATTCGCATGCACGTTGCGCAAGCAACCGGCCAAGACCAGGCGGATGCGTCCATCGCAGACCTGCTCGAGTGGATCTACCTCGAACTCGGCTGGAGTGCATAGCAAACTGTTCGCCGGTTTGGCAGTGCGGAGAAGGACCGCTTTCGCTACAGCGGGGTCTGGGAGTACATCCTTCAGGCGCACGTTTTCTTCTAAGGATTGAACACCCGGATGGTCTTCAAGGATTGAAGACCCTGATGAAGTTCTCCGAGTAGAACTTGTCCAGTGCCGGCGCCGCCACGCCTTGCAACGATGCTTCGAACCGGCCCAGCGGATTGCGGCCGCCTTCCGGATGGGGATAGTCGCTGGAGAACAGGTACAGCGCCGCTGGTGATTGTCGGATCAGATCGCCGATGTCCTCGTAGACGTACGGGGTGAACGCAAACTGATCGACGATCTGCTCGGACGGTTTGCGCTGCAATTTGGCGAGTTCGGCGTCGGTTTTGCTCCAGATGTCCACCACCCAGTCCAGGCGTTTGAGCATCGACGGAACCCAACCGGCGCCCAGTTCCACACTCGCCCCTTTGAGTCTGGGAAAGCGTTCGAACACGCCGTCCAGGATCATCATCGACAGAAACCGCTCGGCCATGTGATGCACGCTGGTCATGTCCTTGCCGCGCACGTTCTCACCACCGCCCAGCCAATCCTTCGGCAGCGGTCGACCGTTGTTCATCCAGGCGCGGTCGACCTGCAGCGAATCGCCACCGATGTGTATGACAAAGGGTATGCCGGCTTCCTCGAGCCGCGCCCAGAACAGGTCGTAATCCGTGTGTCCCGGAGAGCGGCCGTTGCAATGCCGATGTGGCACCCAGACCGCACCGGGATTCTCACTGAGCACGACATCAAGCTCGGCAATTGCCAGCGCGGGATCGTCCAGCGTGATCGCGGCAACGCCCATGAATCGATCGTCATCGGCGCAGAAGGCGTGCATCGCGCGGTTGTGCGCGCGCGCCGCGCCGTAGCGTACATCCATGTCGAGCTTCTGCGAGAACACCAGGCCTTCGCTGACGGAGGCAAACACCAGCTGCTTCTTGAAACCCAGCAGGTCGAGCACGCGGGCTCGCTCACCTGAATTGAAGGCGCCGGCGGCTTCATAACCCTTCGGACCGCGCAAGATGTCGTCGCCCAGTTCGAGCGCCTTGGCGACGTGTTCATCGGTGTGCGCGCACCCCTGCGCGACGAAATCGTTCAGATTGCGCTGCAATCCGGAGTTCGCGCCGAAGTCGATGTCTGGTATGCGATCACGCATCGCCGGGTCTGCATGGTCGCTCAAGAAATTCGGCAACTCCATGATGTGGCTGTCCGCATCGTAGAGCACGCGTTCGGCGGCATAGGTCACGGTTTTCTCCCATAGCGCGGTTCTGATCCCACGCGCCAGATCCCACTTGCCTGATGCTAAGGAGAATCGCGTCGCCGCGCCAGCGCTGCGGACACTTCGTGCCCCGGCTCAAAGATCAGCACCCGTCCGCCAAGTATATGGTTACGCAATCACACAACAGTCTGTCGTCGAAGTCCGCAGAGCGCCAGGTGCTCATCGATCGCGCGTTTGACCGTCACCTCCACCTCTTCGTCGAGCTCCTGTTCATCGATGCCCGAAAAGCACCGACACACCGTGGCCTTGTCGTAGAGTGTCTCAAAGGTGAGCGAGTCTTCGACCAGGCTGCCTTTCTCCACCGCGTATTCAAAAGACACGCGTACCGGAACGTCCGCCATGCGACCGTCGCATTCGATCA
>SMWF01000108.1 GCA_004357385.1 Gammaproteobacteria bacterium
ACGCAAGGCCGGCGATGTTAGGCATCGCCCCCGGCACTGTCAACCAGGTTCCGGTACTCCTTCTCCAGCACCTTTAGTTTCTTCTTGGACACGCCGCCAAGCGCATCGAGGGCGCTGCGAATCCGCATGCGCGTCAGGTCCGCGCCGAGCAGCGCCATCGAATCGAACAGGGGTAATGCCACCCGCCGACCGGAGATCGCAACAAACAGCGGACTCAGGAAATCCCTGATCTTCAGGCCAAGCGCGTCCGCCAGCCCCTTGCAGATCTCGAACAGCCGGTCACGCTCCCAGACGGGCAATTCGTCCATGGACCAGAGCGTGAACTGGAGGATGCGCTTCACGCCGTCTTCGTCGAGCCCCTTGAATTCAAAATCCTCGGCCGACAATTCGCGTCGATCGCCGAGCAGATAGTCCAGCTGGGGCACCAGGTCGATAAAGCGTTCGGTGCGTTCCTGAATCAATGGCACGAATTGCTTCAAGTGGTCGCGATTGATCGCCCATTCGGCGATTCGATCCATGAATTCATCCGGATCCAGCGCCCGCAGATACTGGCCGTTCAGCCAGTTCAATTTTTCAATGTCGAACACTGGTGCACCCAGGGAAATCCGATCGAGGTCGAACGCATCGATCAGCTCCTGATGAGAGAAAATCTCGCGCTCATCCGGCATCGACCAGCCCATGCGGCCCAAATAGTTCAGCAACGCTTCGGGTAGATAGCCCGAGGCCCGGTAATAGTTCAGGGAGGTCGGATTCTTGCGCTTGGAGAGCTTGCTCTTGTCCGGGTTGCGCAACAGCGGCAAATGGCCGAACTCCGGTGGCTGCCAGCCGAAATACTGATAAAGCAACACGTGTTTCGGGGTCGAGGGGATCCACTCCTCGCCGCGCAGCACGTGACTGATTTCCATGAGGTGATCGTCCACCACCACCGCCAGGTGATAGGTCGGGTAGCCGTCCGCCTTCATCAACACCTGCATGTCGATCTGGGCCCAGGGAATCTCGATTTCGCCGCGGAAGCGGTCTGCAAACGCACAACTACCGTCCGCCGGAACCTTCATCCGTATCACGTGGGCTTCGCCGGCGGCTATGCGCGCTTCAGCCTCGGGCTTATCCAGCCCCAGGCACCGGCCATCGTAGCCCGTGGATTTACCCGCCTGCTGCTGCATGGCGCGCAGTTCATCGAGTCGCTCGGGTGTGCAGAAGCAATGGAAGGCGTGTCCAGCATCGATCAGCTGTTGGGCATGGTCTGCATAGATATCGCGACGTTCGCTCTGGCGATAGGCACCATGGGGGCCGCCACAGTCGGGACCTTCGGTCCACTCAATGCCGAGCCAGGCCAGCGCATCAAGAATCATCGCCTCACTGTCCGGTGTGCTGCGCTGCCGATCGGTGTCCTCGATGCGCACGATGAACTCGCCGCCCTGGCTGCGCGCAAACACCTCGTTGAACAGTGCGACATACGCGGTCCCAACGTGGGGATCGCCGGTAGGTGACGGCGCGATCCGGGTGCGGACGGTCATCGGCGTGTTCCAAACACTAGCGGCGGCGCATTATACAGGGCGCGGACGACGGATCGCCCCGGCAGCGGGATTCTACTAATACCAGAGCGAAATGTAGGCGCGCAGCACCGTGGAATTGAATTCGTACAGCGGCTCATCACCCACCGCTGCACCAGCGTCTCTCAGGTCGCGGAAATCGTCATAGTCGAACTGGAGATAATCGGCAAACAACGACGCCTCGCCGCGTTTGAAAAACGGCATCAGGCCAGTCCCGAACTGATAGGTGATGCCCGCCCCCAAGGTGTGCGAGCTGAAGCTGGCCAGTTCTTTGTCCCGGGCAAGGAAATTCTGGTAATCCTGCCGCGGGAACAGGTCGCTATAGAATTCGGCGGCACTCTGATCGTAGTAGCGATAGCGCAACTCGATCACCCATCGCTCCCACAACGGATGCGTATAACCCACCTCGATGTTGTAGGCGTCGACATCCCAGGTGTCGGTGTAGTAGCGCACTTCACCACTCAATGCCGCCCGGTACGGCAGGAAGTACCGCCCACGCATGGCGAAGGCACTGGAGGTCTTGGTGCGTGGATAGACTTCCGGCTGATAGCTGTAACCCAGGTCGCTGGACTGATCCGCGTAGCGTACGCTTCGATACGGGTTGTTCAGATAGCCTTCGTCGGTAATGCCTTCATAGTTGAGGCTCATCACCATGTTCCGGGTGATGATCTGCGACAGATCTACTCTATAGGATTGGCGATCTATGTCCTCCTCGAAGGTGGCATCGCTATTGTTGCGGACCGTATCCCAACCTCGGGCGTATGAAACGCCAAGGGTGGTCAGATCGCCAAAAAAATCCTGGCTGATACCAAAGCGAACCGCGTTGGCGGTGTAGTCGCTCTCTTCGCTGTTGGTAAAACTCAAGCCCATGAACGTCTTCCCATGCAGGTAGTCGAGGCCAGCGCTCACCTCGTCACGCTGCTCGTTATAAGGGCTTGCCGTGGTTACCACATCGATCGAAGCGCTGCTGATGGAGTCGACGTAGTAATTGCTCCACGCCGACACCTTGTCTTTGAACCCCTTGCGGATCAGATACGATGGACCCGTGACCTCGAGGCCACCCCCGTCGTAGCTGTGGTACATCGCATCCGCTCGATCTTCCGGCAACACTGCCGCGTACCCGGCGCCCCCGATCAGGATCGTGAGTACCGCGACCGACCAGCGGGCTCGTCTAGTTGCAACCACATCCACCTCCGGAACCACCTTCAGCACCCCGCGCGCCCTCGCGCGCCTGGTAGACGTGGTGAAGGTAGGCAAGTGCGATGGGGTCGCGACTGAAACTCATGATCGGATCAGCAAGGTGATTTCGCTCATAGGGGCTTACCCAGGGTTTCAATTCAAACGAACTGCAACCGCCCAAGGCAGTACCCAGCAGCACGATAAGGGTCAGGTGTTTCAAGAGTTTCGACATTGCCTGGCCCCTAGAAAAAGATCGTCAGACCGCCGGAGAACTCGATGTTGTGCGTCAACTCTTCGCTTCCCAACAGATCCGTCTCAAACATGTGATCGCGCACGTCGATGCGCAACGCCAACCAATCGGTCGCTGCCAGCCGGTAACCAACGCCAAAGTTGACGGTGAAGTGCTCATCGCCAGCGAAGTCGGTGCTGCCCGCCCCACCAATGATGTAAAGCCCGCCCTTGAAGGCGAGGCGCCGGCCAACGAACACCTCACCGGGAAACACATTGAAGCCAACCGACAAGTTGTAGTAGCTCATGTCCCGATCGCCATCGACGAGAATCTGCACGTTGCCGCTCAACCGCTCGAAGCTGGTCTGGCCCAGTTCAGTCTCGCCGTACACCGCTTCGACAAACAGGTCTTCGGTGATGTGATAGGCGGCGCGCAGTCCATAGAGCGTATCGGTGCCGAAGTCTTCGACACTCATGATCCCGGCGAAACCACCGACCTCGAAATTCTCGGAATCGAGCTTATCGACCTTGATCTCGCGACGCTCCGGCTCGCGAACGACCAGCGGTTCGAGATCGAGTTCGTCTGGATCAGTCGCGGCGCCGCCCAGTCCTGGTGTGAACAGCAACACGGCTATAAGAAAATGCTGAATCCTGCTTTCCATTCGTCTATCTCTTCGTTGTCGTCCCGGCTCGTGAGCACGGTGTGGCGCCTGTATTCCAAACGCACGATGAATCGTCGGCTGAGGTAAACATTGACCCCTGCTCCGACATGAGCCACCTCGTCCGTCCGATCCTCGGACTCAACGATAGTGGTCTGCGGTTCGATGTGAATGACGCCAGTACCAATTCCGAAGAAAGGTGAAATGCGCCACTCCGGAAAGGGGTTCATGATCAGCGAGACCGTTCCCATGTAGCCGTCGGAGAAGTCACCGAGAATCTGGGAGGCCGCCACCTGAACCGTGATGTGAGGGGTGAGCGCGAAGCCGCCTTGGGCTGTCAGGATTGAAGCGCCGCCGAAGTCACCGCCCTGGAATCCAAGCTCCCAGCGGCGGCCGGCAAATTCGCCGATGCCGTATTCGCGGAAATCGATCGTTCCCCCATCAAGATCCAGCGTGTTGCGCAACTGAGCGACGTGCACCCAACCTTCCTTGCCACGCGGAGTACGGACCTTGTACCACCCGGTACGCTCCTTGAGCAGGGTAATCTCATCGCCCTGGCCGGCGACATAGAAGATCGGATAACCGCGACCCGGCCCAGTGTGCAGTTCGAGGTAAGGGTCGGATACGACCGCCGATGGTTCATAGGCCTTGAACCAATCGGTAACGCCCGCAGCCACAGGCGCCGCGCTGGTGAGCAGCAGGCTCGCCGCAAGGCTTGCCAACCGGCTCAGTGCGGTGAGTGTTAGTCTGGCCGTCATCCTTCCCGGCATTCCATTCCAGTAATCCTAGTGTCGTCGTTAGTTCTGGGGCACGGCGAACGGGTCGTTGTAGTACTGCGCGCCGATGTCCAACCATTCTGAGATCAGCTTCAGTTCCGCGGTCGAAAGCAGCCCGGCGTGTTGAGCATTGCCTAGCACGGTGAAGAATTGCTGGCTCGCCAACGCACCGGCGGGTGACATCGACTGGGCCACGCTGACCGGAACCAGCACCGGAATCGGATTGCCGCCGATATCCAGCAATGGAAGCCCGGTCAGCGGGTCGAGCACGAATACTGGGTCGCCATTGGCATCGAGCTGCGGCACCATCACGTCGACCAGCAGGTCCGTTACCAGGTCGATCTCCTGCTCGTTGTCGGGAAAGAGCAGCTCGCGGTAGCTGACCAGATGATCTGCCTCATCGGGCGACGGCCCCCCGGTAAGATCGAGCTGGCCTGCTGGTTCCTGGTCAGCACCGACGGCGTCCACGATGTTGTGACAGGTGGTACAGGTGTCATCGGCAATCACGTTGTCCAGCGCGTCGAGGGTCAGGCGTGGGACTTCCCAGATCGGGTGAATGTGCTCGGGATAGTTGATCACGATCCGGCAATTCGCGGTCCAGGTGGTGACACACGCGGGGTCGACCGGGGACGGGCTCTGCAACGCCGAATAGCTGTAGTCGAACGACGACGCCGGTGTCTGAGCCGGATCGGTCCAGATGTCGACGAACGCGATGTCGACGTCGGGATCGGGGATACCGTTGATCCGTGTCGCCGTTTCCGCCATGGTTTCGCCGGCGTCCGCGACCAGCCCGGGGTTCGTGTTCGGGAACGGTTGCCCATCCAGCGGCGCCCCGTCGTTGACCGACGGCGCCTCGGCATCGGGCCGCCCATGCGGCAACTCGCTGGCGCCCGTGTGACAACCGTTGCAGTTCATTTCTTCGCCCGGACGTAGCTGCATCCAGTTCAGGTGCCGACCCGTGATCCGACGACCATCGACGTCCAGCACGCTGATCCAGAACGGGATGTTGGCCGGCACTTTGACCTTCACCGAACCGTCCGGCTCGATCGGCGCATAACCGATGATCTCGCGCATCAACTGGGCCGCGCTGACGCCGAACGCAGTGCCGTCGAGATCGACGATGTCGTCATCCGGAATCGATACCGACTTGACGATGCGCAGAAACCGAGCGGGACGTTGATCCACTGCGACCACCGTCGGGTCTGAAATGCTGGGAATGTCCACCAGGGCCGTGCCATCCAGGTCGTACACACTGCGGATGTGCAACGTACCCACGGCTTCGGACACCAGGTCGGGATCCAGTTCGATGCCCGCGACCCGGTCGAGGATTACCGGCGGCAGCAGGCGATCTTCCATGACCACCGCTTCGGTGTACGCGAAGTCTTCCTCCGGCACGATAATCGGCAATTGCGTGGCGGCCAGGAGATCGAACATCCACACTCCATACAGCGGCGGTGCTTCGGCGATGGTCGGGTCTTGCAGCAAGGTATCGTCACAGGGAATGATTATCGGCGCCAACGGATCGCTCAAGGGGTCGATCAGGCGGCATTGACTCCACGTCACCAGCATGCGATCGGTACCATCGTCCAGCGGGTAAACACTGGCGAAGCGGCCCCGGGGTGAAGGCGTACCATCGAGCGTAAATTCTCCGGCAACCAGCACGTCCTGCGCATCGCTGAGCAAGCCCTGGTTCGCAAAGGTAGGCTGGTCGTGCTCGGTGTAATTCGGGGTATCGATGGCCACCAGCGACGCGCCAAGATGCGACTGGCTGGAACTCGGGCGCATGCTCACCAGAAGGCGCCCGTCCGACAATTGCTGGGGCTCCGTGAATTCAATGATCTCACCGTTGGGTCCCGTATCGTGGCTGTGCACACCGTAGAGCAGACGCTGATCCGTACCGTCTGGATTCATGGTGTACAGGCTGATTCGATCGATGTTCGAAACATCGTCCCAGCGGCTGTAGACGACCCGTCCATCGGAGAGCACCGCGGGATCCAAGTCGCTGCTCTGATTGAACGACACCTGATGGATGTCGCTGCCATCGTCGTTCATGACGTGCAGTGTCAGGGCTTCTTCGTTGCGGTCCTCGTCCAGCGCTGAGAACTGCGGCTTACCTTCATCGAGCAGAATCGCCTTGGCGCGCCGCTGGCGCGTAGAAGAGAACACAATCCGTCCGTCGGGAAGGTAACGCGGCGCCACATCCTGACCATCTTCGGCCGTGGTGTCCGATGCTATGACCCGAATCAACTGCGCCGTTTCGAACTGGTATACCCAGATGTTCCAGGTGGGCTGTTCGTCCGCGCCCGCGTTCGGATCCTCAGGCGCACGCATCGCGAACACCAGCTCGAGTCCATCGAAGGACGGACTCAGATCCTTAACGTCGTAGAGCGGCGCATTGCCGTCCACATCATCCGGAAAGACGCCTTCGGTAATCAGCGTTTCCTCGGCGCTGGGCGACGCACGATCGCGAACATACAACGCGGCGCCCGGCATGAAGAAGGTCGCGTTGCGCACCTCGAAGCTCAACAGGCCGCCGGTGTCGTCCGGCAACAGGGGTCGCTTGACGTAGGCAATCGGGAAATCCTGTACGGCCGGGTCGGGATCCTGGTCTCCACCCAACAAAAGGCTGCTGCCGCTACCACTTCCACCGCCACAGCCGACGATCAGCGACAGCATGAACGCACCCCACACAACAAGGGGGCTCAGCCAGCGTTGCGGCGTGCATACGACCATGCATATCGTCCCGGGTTGGCAATTACATCCAGCAGACAATTCTGACGTCCACCCGGCATCGAAGATGTGAACGGATGCACATCGCAACGACAGCCAATGCAACCGTGAGGCCAACGCAGCCGCGAGGTCGGTCCGGTTATGCGCACTGCATCACAGCGCTCATATCGTGTTTCACGGAGTCTAGCGGGGCCGTCGGCAGGCGCGTCGTCTCGACCTGGTGCCCGCCTGTTTTCAGCGCGTCCAGGGAAGGATAACCGTACGAAGTCCGCGCTTCGGCGTTCGCGAAGCGACGAGGTAGCGGTCAGGGAAAGGAGTGTGTCGAATGAGTGCCGTCGCGCGTCCCCGTAGCAATCGTTGGGCCGGCCACTGGGCTGTGGTGCTGCTGATGATTGGACTCGGCTGCATGGCCCTGGGTCTTTCCGGGCTGGTGCGGGCTGACGAGTGGGATCAGGCGAAGCGGATGCATGACCGGATCGCAGGGGTTCCTCCGGATGACGCGACCCTCGTGTCGATGCACGACGATCTGGTGGCCAGCCAGCCGATCACCGCGGCAATGCGTGCCACTAATCACCCGGCCTTCTATAGCGTCACGCTGAAGAACCTCGCCGCACCCTGGACGAATCGCGATCAATCCGTGTTCGTACCCTTCAACGACTACACCGCTACGGTCATTGGCATGGTGCTGCAGAATCGGGACTTCCGGGAAATCCTCTACGGCGACGTGCTTTACGTCGGCAATCCGGCGTTGGGTCTGCCGAGCTACTCGAACAGCGACAACGATCACTACGAGCGTATGGAAGAACTCGGCATCGACCTCAAGGCCAACCTGGTATTTCGCTCGCAGAGTTCCATGACCGGAATCCCAAGCAGCGCAATCGCCGGAGTGATGACCACGCGCGCCGCAGCTCAGGCGTTTTTCATCATGGGCACCAATCGCGCGATGTTCCGATTCACCATGCGCAACCATCTGTGTCGCGACATGGAACAGGTGCATGACACGTCACGCTCCCCCGACCGTATCCGTCAGGACGTATCGCGTAGCCCCGGCGGCGACAGCCGTACCTTCCTGAACAACTGCATCGGGTGTCATTCCGGCATGGATCCCATGGCGCAGGCATTCGCGTACTACGACTTCGTCCACGACGTCGCCGCGGACCCCGAAGGCATCAGCGGCACGATCACCTACAACGATGTCGGCACCATCGATCCGATCACGGGTACCCAGGTGGTGTCCAAGTACTTCAACAACGCTGTCAACTTCGCACCCGGCTTTGCCACGCCGGACGATGAGTGGAACAACTACTGGCGCGCGGGACCGAATGCCGTGCTCGGTTGGGACAGCGCGTTGCCCGGCGCCGGTAACGGCGCCAAACGAATGGGCCAGGAGCTGGCACACAGTGAAGCGTTTGCCAGCTGTCAGGTGACCAAAGTGTTCCAGAACGTCTGCCTGCGCAGCCCCGCGGACAGTGCCGACCGTGCACAAATCGACGCCATGGTTGCGTCGTTCGGCGCCAGCGGGCACAGCCTCCGGCAGGTGTTCGCGGAGTCCGCGGCGTACTGCCGCGGCAACTGAGGAGGTACGGTCATGAACGGTATCATCAATACTCAGTTGCCGAATGCCCGCTACGCCCTGGGGTCTGCGCCGCCGCCGGCCAGCCTACTGCTGATAACCAGCCTGCTGGTGGTGACCAGCCTGCTGGTGGCGGGGTGCGGAAGCGGGAGCGGTGCATCAACCAGCGTCAATCCCGTAACAACCACAGCCACCGTTTCCAATTACGACGGCCCCGCGCCGCAAACCGCGGACGTGCAGGCCTTCAAGATCAATGTCTGGGACAACCTGCTACCGAATAATCGCTGCGGAAGTTGCCACCGGGACACCCAATCACCTCGGTTCGTTCGTTCCGATGACATCAACATCGCCTACTCCGAGGCGAATACCGTAGTAGATCTCACCGATCCGGCAAACTCGCGCATGGTGTTGAAAGTTCGCGGCGGGCACAACTGCTGGCTGACCAGCGACGACGCCTGTGCGGACACCATCCAGCGCTTCATCGAAGCCTGGGCGGGTGGCGCCCTCGGCGGCCCCGGCAAGGAAGTCGAGCTGATTGCGCCGCTACTGACCGATCCGGGTTCGAGCAGAAACTTTCCGGTGGATTCCGGGCTGTTCAGCACGACGGTGTACCCGCTGTTGCGCCAGTACTGCGCCGGGTGCCACACCGACGAAGCCTCGGTGCCGCAGTCGCCGTTCTTCGCTAGTTCGGATGTGGATGTCGCCTATGCGGCCGCCAAGACCAAAATCGATCTCGAGACGCCCGCCAATTCGCGCTTCGTCATTCGGCTGCGCAGCGAGTTCCACAACTGCTGGGACGACTGTCAGGCCAATTCCAATGCGGTGGAGGCCGCGATCCAGACCATGTCCGACGGCATTGTCCCGACCAGCGTCGATCCTGATCTCGTGATCAGCAAGGCGATGAGGCTGGTCGACGGCATCATTGCGTCCAGCGGTGGGCGCCACGAGACGAACGTGATCGCGCTGTACGAATTCAAGACCGGCGCACCCAGCACCACGGCGTTCGATACCAGCGGCGTGACCCCTGGACTGAACCTGACGTTCTCCTCGACTGGCGTGGATTGGGTTGGGGGCTGGGGGATTCGCCTGACCGGCGGTAAGGCCCAGGGCTCAACCACGGCCAGCGCGAAGCTGCACGACCTGATCAAAGCGACCGGTGAGTACAGCGTGGAGGCCTGGGTTGCGCCGGCCAACGTGACCCAGGATGGCCCGGCACGAATCATCAGCTATTCAGGGGGTGTCGATCGTCGCAATTTCACGCTCGGCCAGACCCTGTACAACTACGATTTTCTGAATCGGACGGTGGAAGCCGCCGACGCGAACGGCGAGCCCGCCTTGTCCACGGCAGACGCCGACGAGGATCTCCAGGCAACATTGCAGCACGTGGTCGTGAATTTCGACCCGGTGAGCGGTCGCAGTATCTACGTCAACGGCACCCACACCGGCGACGTCGACTCGCTGGTCGGCGGTTCGCTCGCGGATTGGGATAACACCTTCGCGCTGGTCATCGGCGCGGAAGTAGACAGCAGCAACACCTGGGAAGGTACGGTGCGGCTACTCGCCATTCACAACCGCATGCTGACGCCGGAGCAGATTCGGCAGAACTTCGAGGTCGGCGTCGGCGAGAAATACTTCCTGCTATTCAACGTCAGCGATCACGTGGGCGTGACCGATGCATACGTGGTGTTCGAGGTCAGCCAATACGATTCCTACGCGTATCTGTTCAACGCGCCGTTCTTCATTCTGCTGGACCCTGACGCGCTGCCCGGCGACATTCCGCTGCAAGGCATGCGCATTGGCATCAACGGACGCGAGGCGGAAGTTGGCCAGGCCTACCTGAACATCGACGTACTGCTCAACGACACCACGTACAGCGTCGAGGGTCGCCAGTACCTGTCGGACCTCGGCACCGTCATCGCACTCGAGAAAGGCCCGGCAGACGACGAGTTCTTCCTGAGTTTCGAACGAATCGCCAACGAGACGAACGTGGTGATCGAAGCGCCTCCGCCCATTCCAGCGACTCCGGCAGACGTACCGGTTAAACCGGGCATCGGTATCCGAGACTTCGCCGAAGTGAACGCCACGATGTCAGCAATGACCGGAATTCCGACCACGCAATCGGGCGTGACCGCCACCTACAATCTGGTCTATCAGGCATTGCCCGTTGCGACCGGCATCCAGGGCTTCGTCTCCTCGCAGCAAATGGGTATCACGCAGCTCGCGATCCAGTATTGCAGTGCCCTGGTCGACGATTCGACCGCACGGCAGGCCTATTTCCCGGGATTCGACTTCGCTGCGGACATCAGCACCGCGTTCGGTACGACCGGGCGCGCGCAGATCATCGACCCGCTGCTCGCCAACATGATCGGCAACAGCAACGTCGCCACGCAGCCCGACCACACCGGGGTTACGACCGAGATCAACTGGCTGATCACCGAACTCGCCAACTGTGGCGGCACCTGTTTCGCCGACCAGACCGAGCGAGTCGTGAAAGCAGCTTGTGCCGCGGTGCTGGGCGGTGCGGCAATGCTGGTGCAGTAACGGCACGAACACGGAGAGTATTCATCATGGCCAGACGAAAACGTCAACGCAGCTACGACGATCCGCTGCGTCATCCGGATCATCCCCGGCCGCGGACCCGACGCGAGTTCCTCGCCCAGGGCTTCATCGCCGGCAGCGGTACGGTGCTGGGTGGTGCGATGCTTTCGCTGGGCGGCGCGCGCAATGCACGCGCCATCCTGTCGCCCGACCTGCAGGCGCTGCTCGGTCCAACCGAATGCGATATCGCCACGCTGGGTGCGGGCAAGATCCCGTTCATCTGCTTCGATCTGGCGGGTGGTTGCAGTCAGGCCGGTTCGAACGTGCTGGTGGGCCAACGGGACGGTCAACTCGACTTTCTCTCGACCATGGGCTACGAGCGCCAGGGATTACCGGGGGACATGGTCCCGTCTATCGTCAACCCCGCCACAGGTACCAACGATTTCGTCGACTCGCGGTTGGGTCTGGCGTTCCACTCGGACAGCGCGTTCCTGCGCGGCATCATCGACAAGACCACGCCGGCGACGCTGGCAAACACCACCGGTGCGGTGATTCCCGCACGATCCGACAACGACACCAGCAACAATCCTCACAATCCGATGTACGGTATCAGCCGGGCGGGCGCAGACGGATCGCTGCTCAGTTTGATCGGCTCGGAGAACAGTGATTCGGGCGGCAACTCGATGGCCCCTGCAATGATGATCGATCTCACCAAGCGCCCGACCAAGGTGGACCGACCCTCAGACGTCACCGGTCTGGTCGACGTGGGCGATCTGACCAGCGTGCTGACGCAGCAGGACGCCGTGAAGGTCATGGAATCTATCTATCGCATCAGTGACCAGAAAATGTCCGCAGTCAGTGTAGGCGGCGACCCGTTCATTTACCCCGAGGATGTCATCAAGGATCTGGTTCGCTGCGGCTACGTCAAGAGCGCGGACCTCGCGGACCGGTTTGGCGACCCCACCACGCTTGATCCGGCAAGCCCCGACGCGGTACCCCCGATCGTCGGTCCCGGCGCCATCTTTACGCAAGCTGAATTCGCCAGCGAGAGTGAATTCCGCAAGACCGCTTCCGTGATGAAAATGGTGATGAACGGATTCGCAGGTGCGGGCACCATCGAGATGGGTGGCTATGACTACCACGGTGGGCGCCGCGCCGAAGGCGAAGTAAAGGACTTTCGGGCCGGCCGCTGCATGGGCGCGTGTCTCGAGTATGCGGCCCGGGTGGGTGTGCCGTTGATGATGTACGTGTTCTCAGACGGCTCGCTATCCAGCAATGGGGCCATCGACGCCACTGTCGAGGGGCGCGGAAAAGGCGAGTGGACGAGCGACAACAGCTCCACCGCCGCACCCTTCTTCCTGGTCTACAACCCGACCGGGCGAGCTCGGCTAATGGGTGGAACGGCCACCGAACAGGCTGTGCACCAGCAGATTGGCTACATGCGCCCGGATGGATCCGTCGAGACGGCGGCGACTCCCGCAGCCAATCAGGTCAATCTCCTGGCCGAGACGGTGATCCTCAATTACATGGCACTCCATGGCGAGCAGGGCAACTTTGGCTCGCTGTTCCCGAACCACGGACTCGGTAATTCAACCTTGCAGGACAGCCTGACCGCGTTCGAGCCGATTGTCAGCGGACCCGTCCGAATCCCACCCGCCTAGCGGCGCCTGATCCCGGTTGAAACCGGTACTATCGACAAAAGAATTGGACATCCATCAAAGTTTAGGACACCCATAGGCATCCCCCATGGGTGTCCTAAACTTTGATGGATGTCCAAATCTTACCTTTAGCCACCGACCAGGACTGTCGGGAATGACGGACGTATCGATCGAGCCCCGCACAGGCGGTTTACCGCTGGACTCGCTGGCGTGCCCACGGTGCGACGGCGCGCTCGACACTGCCGGCACCGGTCTTCATTGCAACGGTTGCAACATCACCTTCCCGGTTCTCGGCGGCGTGCCCTGGCTTTTCTCCGAACCGAACGCTGCGCTCGCCGAAT
The DNA here is from genome assembly GCA_004357385.1 of Gammaproteobacteria bacterium. Taxonomy (GTDB): domain Bacteria; phylum Pseudomonadota; class Gammaproteobacteria; order Pseudomonadales; family Azotimanducaceae; genus SMWF01. The sequence goes on from SMWF01000108.1 coordinate 13,236, forward strand.
GGCGGTCTCGCTACCAGTACACCATCGAACGGTCGAATCAGGACGCGGTCCGGGCGCGCAACGAAGCTTCCGCCGCCACGCGCGGGTCCACGCGCAACCGACTGACCCGGTTGGCTGACGCCAGGGCTGCTTTCGCCGCGGAGTTGAGCTCAATACTAGAGCCATTGGCCGGCCAGCCGTCCGATACCGCCGTGGAGACACACCTGGCGCTGAAGACACGTCTTCCGCCGGGTCAGGGTATCGACACCTACCACGCCAACATCCACCGTGACTGGTGCTGGGGCGATGAAGAAAACCAGACGTCGCTCGACCTGGTACGCGCGGCGTTGCCCGAGTCGCCGCAAAATCTCCTGCTGCTGGGTGCCGGCGCCGGCCGGTTGGCATTCGACCTGCATCGCACCAACCCGAACCAACACACAGTGGCACTCGACATCAATCCGCTGCTCGTGTTCATCGGTGCAAACCTTGCCGCAGGACACCCGGTAGCGCTGCATGAATTCCCCCTGGCACCGAAGACCGCCACCGACGTAGCACTGCCGCGGGTACTGGAAAACGCCACACCCGCAGCCCCGGGGCTGCATTGGGTGCTCGGCGACGCCATGCGCCCGCCCTTTCAGGCCGGCGCATTCGATGCGCTGGTCACGCCGTGGTTCGTCGACATCGTCGATCAGGATCTCGCCACCACTGCCGCACGCATCAACCGCCTGCTGGAGCCGCAGGGCTGTTGGGTGATCTTCGGCTCGCTCGCCTTTGGCAGCCCGGAGTACGCACAACGCTACAGCCTCGAGGAATCCCTCGAGGTAATCGCCGATGCCGGGTTCGAACGACCCGACGTCACCGAAACAACCATTCCCTACCTCTGCTCACCCGCGAGTCGTCATGGCCGCCGGGAACAGGTCGTTACGATTTCCGCAATGAAGTCGCGCGAGGCAGAGCCCATCGAGCGTCACACGACGCTGCCGGACTGGCTCGTTCGATCCAATCTGGCCGTGCCTTTGCTGTCGTCATTCGAAACCCAGGCGATATCGACGCGAATCTACGCGTTCATCATGTCGATGATCGACGGCAAACGCAGCATCGCGGAGATGGCAAAGCAGATGGAGGAACAGCAGCTGATGCCGAAGGCCGAGGCAGATGCCGCGATCCGGAACTTCCTGATCAAGATGTACGACGAGAGTCGCAGCGGCATGCGCTACTAGCCCGGACTCTCCAGGCTACGGCTCAGGCTTCGAGCGCGGCCGTGAGGGGTACAGGCTGCAGCGGCTCATGGAACCTGTCGGGCGCCGCGGTGATCAGGTGCCACGCGTCCTGACGCGCGAGCAACGCCCTGACGAGTTCGACATTCAACGCATGACCCGATTGGTACCCTTCGAAGGCGCCAAGCACTGATCTACCCAGCAGATACAGATCGCCGATTGCGTCCAGCAGGTTGTGCTTGACGAATTCGTCTTCCGAACGCAGACCTTCAGGGTTCAGAATCGTGACGTCACCCACCCCAATCGCGTTGTCGAGGCTCGAACCCAGGCACTTGTTCAGCTGGCGCGCCTGATCGAGTTCATCTACGCGACCAAAGGATCGTGCACGACCGACCGCCTCTTCATAGGACTGGCAACCCAGGTCAACCTCCGCAGACTTCGGGTAACGGTTGAACACCGGATGGTCGGATTCGAACGTGTAGGCGACCTTGAATCCCGCATAGGGACGTAAACTGGCGCGTGCCTCACCACGACACACACTGATCTTCTTCTTAACGCGAATGAACTGCCGGGGCATCGCCTGCTCGACGATCCCGGCGCCCTGGATCAAATCGACAAACGGTGCCGCGCTGCCGTCCAGGATCGGCACCTCGTCGCCGTTCAGCTCAATGCGCAGGTTATCGATTCCCAGACCATGCAACGCGGACAGCACGTGCTCGACCGCAACGACGCGAACGTCGTCG
>SMWF01000109.1 GCA_004357385.1 Gammaproteobacteria bacterium
GCAACGGTAGCCTCTGTCCGGGTAGGTGTGTCGCTGCAAAACGGACCCTTGCCGGTTCCCTCTACTGTTTGGATTCGTTCACCAGCACGCCGCGCTTTTGTACTTCTCCCAGCATCTCCCGGGCGTCGCGCTGATTCGTCTCGACCTGGCTACGTCGCATGCAGATGCGTTGAGCAACACGCGTGCCAATCTGGATGACCTTTTTGCACACGAGCGGATCGTCCTCGTCGGCAGCGGCGGCCGCTGGCGCGCTCGCGACGTCACGGCGGGACGCCACCATGTCACCGCTGGCCTCGGGCGCAACCGCGGTGCGGCTGGATGGCGTCGTGCAGGCGGTCACGAGCAGCGCGGCGTAGAAAAGGACGACGAGAAGTGAACGCAACATAGCAAGCTCCTGCCAGAACCGCAAAAGTATCGCACGCCAACCGGGTGCCGGCTATAATGACGGATCAGCGGTCCGTATCGGGAAGCATGCTCCTCGACGAGCGCCCTCTGCCTCTGGCGTACCGGTTGGATAACTTCGACTGCTCTTGCGGCTGCCAAACGTCATCGGGGCGTCAGCGCCCCGATCAGATCCGCTACTGAGGAACGAGACGGGATGGCAGATAAAGCGGATTCAGCGTTGCGGCAACGGAGGGCCACCGCAATGGACGAGCTCAAGCGCGGGGCAACCCAGAGTGCGTTGGCCATGCTGAATGACCTGGAGCAGCAGGAACCTGCCGACCCTCAGATAAAACTGGACATAGCACTGGCGTTGCGACTACAGGGCAACCTCGCGGCCGCGCTGGCCGCATTGGACGCTGCACTGGCAATCGACCCCTACTTTTTCCTGGCCCTGCTGTCGAAGGGATCGGTACTGGAAGAGATGGGCAAAAGCCGCGTCGCGGCCCAGGTTTACCGGAATGCGCTGCGAATCGCGCCGCGCCCCGAGAACACCCCCGCAGCTTTCGAGGAGCCTATGGGGCATGCCCGCCGGATCGTCGAGGAGGATGCCCGGGAGAAGGCCGAGTACCTGCGCGAACGGCTGGGCGACGTGCGAGCACGGTTTGCGCATGAGCGCCTGGAACGCGTCGATGAGTGCGCCGATATCATGGCCGGCACGAAAAGGACCTACAACGCCGAACCGGTACAGATGCACGTCCCACGCTTGCCGGCCATACCGTTCTTCGATCGTGGGCACTTCCCCTGGCTGGAGCAGCTGGAGGCGGAAACTGAGGCCATTCGCGAGGAGTTGTCGGTGCTGCTGGCGAAAGGTCTCCCCGGATTCGCGCCGTACGTGGACTTTGAGCCGGGCACGCCGGAGAATCAGTTCAAGGAGCTCAATCACTCTGATCGCTGGAGTTCCCTGTGGCTTTGGCGGGACGGCAAGCGACAGGAATCAGCCATGACCCGCTGCCCTCACACCGCGGGGGTCCTCGAGCAGCTACCACTCGCCGATCAGCCCGGCTTTGCGCCGACCGCGCTTTTTTCGGCGTTGGCCCCGCACACCCGCATCCCACCGCACACCGGCTCGACCAATGCCCGGTTGGTGGTACATCTGCCGCTGATACTGCCCGGGCCGGCCGGTTTCCGGGTCGGCAATGAGTGCCGCGAATGGCGGATCGGCGAGGCCTGGGCCTTCGACGATACCATTGAGCACGAGGCCTGGAACGACTCGGACGCGACGAGGGTCATACTGATCTTCGATATCTGGAATCCCCTGCTGAGCGCGGCCGAGCGGGAAATGATCTGCGTGCTACTGGCCGCCAATCAGGAGTGGATGCAGCAAGTCGTCTGAGACAGGTTCTATAGGATATCCGCCGCCTCGAACCGGGCTTTGAGCGGAGCAAAGCGTGCCTCCGCACGACGCCACGAGCCGATGGAATCCGTGTATACGGGCCGGCGCACCTGCATGGCGCTGGCCGTCATCGATGGTCCTTCCTGCCGGTGGAAGTCGAGCACTGATGCTTCCCATGGTAAGCCACACCAATCGATGATTCTGCGCAGCTGCGCCTCCGGTTCGTGCACCAGAGCCTCGTAGGAGACGTCCAGTATTCTGCCCGGCAGGACGGCACGCCAGTGCGCCATGTGGCGATGGTAGCTTATGTAGTAGTCCGCCAGCTCGTCCAAGTCATAGGAAAAGCTGTAGGCGCCGAAGAACAGGGTTTTGTAAACGGCGTAACAAGTATCCAGGGGGTGTCGCCTGAGATGAATAAGCCTGGCGTTCGGCAGCGCGGCCAGGATGTATCCGCAATACAGGAAATTGTAGGGCAGCTTGTCCACGAAACCCGGCGCCTCCCCCGCTAACTCCCGAGCGGCCTGGCAGTACGCCCTGCCCAGCTCCGCAAAATCGATGTCCAGGGAGGCATCGGATGGGGTCCGGCTCGTATCGCGGGAAAACTGCTCCTGCAGTTGTATCGAGTATAAGCGCGGAAACTCCGTGAATTCTCCGATCGAGACCAACTGGCTGTGGCCTGACAGCATCCGCTCGACCAGCGTGGTGCCGGACCGCGGCATGCCCACGATGAACACCGGCTGTTCCTTGCCGTAGCCCGGCGAGAGCGCGCCCAGCGTTTCTCCGGAAAATACCGACCTGATGCCTTCCTGGCCCGACAGCTCGGCGTCGGAATCGTAGTCCACCGTGCCGCGGTAAGCGCGGGCCCCCGTGTCGAGCGCCTCCATGGCGTCATCGTAGCGTTCGAGGTCTTCCAGTTCCTTGGCCAGCGCGTAGTTGGCCCCGGCGATGAAGCGGGGATGAGCGGGTCCCTCGGCAATTCGTCGGCGCAGGTCGTCCACATGGTTCTGCTCGTGGCTCTGGGTGCGCAGGGCGGAGCGCAGGTGCAGCGCGGGGGCGTGGAAAGGCTCCTGTTCGAGCAGGCTGGCGATGTGCGCTTCGGATTCCTCCGGCAAGTTCAGGTGATACTCCACCATGGCCAGGTCGTACAGGATATCCGGATCGCCCGGTGCGATGTGCAGCGCCTTTTCCAGCCACTCACGGGCGCTGTCCGCCTGCTGGCAGTCACGCAAGATTCCCGCGAGCGTGTGCATGAGCCCGGGTTCACGCCCAATCACTTCGGCCGCCTCACGCGCCAGCCTCAACGCCTCCGCACGCTGCCCGTCCGCGAAATGCAGCCTCGCTTTCTTCAGGATCACTATCGGGTATTCGGAAGCCGACGCGGGCACCGCATCCAGACAGGCAATGGCGGCTGACACGTCGCCCGTCAGGTTGGCAGCATCCGCGGCAAACAGACGCACGGGCGTGTTCTCCGGAAATTGCTGAACCAGGTCATCTGCCAGTTTTTGCGCATCGGTGACCTTTCCGGCCTGCAGCAGGCGGGCACCGTTGTTTAGGGCATCCTGCAGCGTGGACGTCATGCGCGCCCTGCCTGATTTTCGTCGGGTAACAAGTCGAATGCCACTGTGAGTCTCGGCTGTTGTGAATGAAAGGGAATGGTGCCATGCCACATGTAGGACGGGAACAGCACCAGCGTGCCCACCTCCGGTTTGACGACCCTCCGTGGCGGCAATGCCAGATCCTTGTCGAGTAACGGCACGCCGAACTGGATGTGGCCCTCCTCCTGTCCCGCGCGCACTTCGTCCGGCAGTGCAATGTACAGGGCAGAACTCATCCAACCTGCGGGATGCATGTGGTTGGTGTGGTAGCCCGCGCTGTTCAGGCGCACGGACCAGGCGCCGGAAAAGCGCACGCGGTCGTGCCGTGGTCGCCGACCCCAGAACGGGTGGTCCGGGTGCTTCGGAAACGCTGACAGGATGTCACCTACAGCGATGCGAATCTGCGCTTCCAGCTCACGCAGCAGGGGAGCCTTCAACCGAAACAGATACCCGTTGGTCTGGGTCCCGCCACGCAGGGACTGCTCGATGGGATGAGCCCGCGTCCGGTGCAGCGAGGTGAGCACCTCCGCAAGGGCGTCGAAAAATGCCGCGGTACTGTCATAGCCTTCGGGCGGCGATACATTCACCTGGCTGATCATGCGCTCGTAGTCGAGCAGCCACGACTCGCGGGGATCCTCGAGCAATTGCCAGGCGGTGCCCCGGTAGGCCAATGCGAGCTGGTCCAGCGGAGCATGCTGCAATACTTCGGCGCACAGGCTTTCCGCCCGGGCCGGGTCACCGTTGGACAGCACGTGCTGCGCAAAGGCCAGTTTGATGCCACGATGGCCCGGGCAGGCCCTGTCGAGGGCATCGAGCTGCCGGGTAGCCTCATCGTCCCTTCCTTGCCAGGCAAGGCTCGTCGCCTCCACCAGGCAGAATTCGGGGCTGTCGGGACAGCCCAGGGAGCGTGCTTCCGCCAGCGCAGCGCACGCTTCATCCTTGCGTTCGAGGCGATGTAGCAACTCGGCGAGCGTGCACCACAAGTCGGCGCTGCCTGGTGCGGCCCGCGCCGATTGCCACAGGAGTTGCATCGGGTCCCCGGATGCCTCGAGTTCCCAGTGCATACGGGCGCGTACGCGGTGCAGGTGGGCATTGTCGGGAAACTGCTGCACACCGCTGTCCGCGGCCGCCATCGCCTTGTCCGGTAGTCCCGCCTCTAGCCACGCCTCGGCCATGTTGAGGTAAGCGTCCGGGGTCGTGTGCCCCTGCCGCACGGCGGTTTCGTAGGCCCTGGCCGCCGCTTCGAAGTCACATTCCTGTCGCAGCAGTTGGCCGAGGGAATAATGCATTCTGGGCGCATCGGGCTGTTGGCGGATGACCTGGCGGCACGTGCCGATGGCGGCGTCGGTTTCGCCGCATTTCTGCTGCACCGCGGCAAGGAGCTCCCACGCAGGCACGTGCCGGGGTGCGAGCAGCGTTGCCCGGGTCGCGCAGCGCCTCGCTTCGCGAAGGTCGCCCGTTTTCAGGGACAACAGGCCCTTGTGGTACCAGGCAGACACCAGCTTGGGGCCCCGCTTGATGGCCTTCGACAGGCGTGATTTAGCCTCACGGTCCCGACCCTGCGACGACAGGAAGTTGCCGAAGTTCACCAGGATATCCGCCCGCCGCGGCGCCGCGGACAGTGCCTTGCGAAACAGCTCCTCGGCGGCGGCCGGCTCTCCCCGGTCGCGGGCCGCCATCGCGAGCAGATGCAGCACGTCGGGTTGGCCCGGCGCGACCTCCAGCACCTTGTGGCACAGCGCCGTGCTCTCCGCCTGGCGGCCAGCCTTCATCAGTGCCACTGACTGTTGGATCGCCTCAGCAAGGTTCATATCGTCCTGTAGCGCTCCTTGGAAAAAAAAGGCCGGCTTGCGCCGGCCTTCAGTAAAGGATAACAGGGGGGCCAAAAGCAAGCGCCCCCCTGTCTTCGCTGGATCAGAACTGCACGGAGGCGCCAACGAACCAGTACTGGCCCAGCGCATCGTACATGCCGGGATAGGTGTTGCCATTCTCTCGCGCGGTAACACCTTGCGAAACGAAAGCCGGTTCCTCATCGAAAACGTTGTTAATACCAGCCCGGATGTTTAACCACTCTGTCGCCGACCAGCTTGCCGCGAGATCGATGTAGTTCACCGCATCAAGCTTCAGCGGGGGGTTGCTGCCGGAGCCGATCTGATCGACTTCGCCGATGTAGCGCCAGCCCAGGCTGACCGTCGCGTCCCATGGCGTATACCAGACAGCCTGGAAGCGGTTCCGAAACTCGACGGTCGGTGCCTCGCAAGACCCGCCATAGACGCCTTCGCAATTCTGGATACCGGCACCCACGAACTCTTCCTGCTCCCAGCTATCAATCACGCCGGCAACGTTGTTCAGAGTGACGCTTCCCGCGTTGCCTACATCGAAGCTGTAGGAGATATCCGCGTCGATGCCCTGTACGCGGAAGAAGCCGATGTTCGACGACAGCGCCGAGATACCGTTGGTGGCGGTGGCCAGGCCCAGCCACAGGCTGTCATTCGTGCCCCGACGAACCAGGTCACAGAAATTGCCCGTCTCGATACACAGCAGCAACGTCGTTTCCGGCCCGATATTGGTGATCGCCCCCTGCACGTCGATGTCGTACCAGTCTACGCTGACAACCAGACCCTCGATGAAGCTGGGCGTCCAGATCACGCCGAAAGAGTTCGTATCGGACTCTTCCGGAGCCAGGAGGACGCTGCCGCCAATCAGGGTGTTGTACTGCGAAGCCGGGGAGTTGGCGGGACCGCCCGCATCCCACTGTGCCTGGGAGACACCGCTAAGTGCACACTGCGCGAAGGTAAAGCCGCGGATACTGGTCGCGTCACCGGGGTTCGCCTTGTTGCAGGGGTCATTGTCCATGGCGAACAGCGAGCCTTGCTGCGGCTGGAACTGGTCGTTGAGGTTGGCCGCCCGTACCGCGCGCTGGTAGCTGGCACGCAACTTGATGCTATCGTTGATGGCCCACGAACCGGCGATCTTGTAGGTATCGGTGGTCTCGCCGCTGGGATTATAGTCCGAGTAGCGATAACCCAGGTGGAGGTTGACTTCCTCGGCTGCGCTCTTGCCTTCTATCAGCGGGATGGTGGCTTCGAAGAAGGCCTCGTTGACGTCGTAGCCGCCGACCACGGGTACCAACGCGGCACCCAGACCACCGACCTCGCCCGCTGCGGCGTTGTCGCTGATCTGATAGTTCAGCGTTTCCTCGCGGCGCTCGAGACCGAACACCACTTCGACGCCGCTGGAAGCAGAGGGAATGACCCAACCGTAGTCACCCAGACTGCCCTGGACGTACGCGGTGATGACCTCCTGGTCTGTCTGGCCATTCTCGTTCCACTTCTGGTTGATCCAGCCTACCTGTGCAGCGTCCACGCCGCCGGTCTGCCAGATGTTCCATGGCACGCAGGTGGGATTGCCGTTCAAGCAATTCCCGTTCGCATCGACGTCGAGCGCATCGTCGGCTCTCCCAACGTCGAGGTAACTGCTGCCGATGTTGCGCATGTCGACTTCGGCATACTGGTACGACGCGTCATAGCGCCAAGTTTCGTTGATGTCTCCGCGGATACCGAACAGGACCCTGTACGTCGAATGCCGCAAATCGCCGCGGCGCGGGCCGCCTTCGACGTTCCGTCGTCCGAAGATCGTCTGAACCATCTGGAGGCCGCCGACGCCCGGCGTGCTGAAGTCGGTAGGATCGCCCACGCATCCGACGGTCGTCCTCTGCTGGGCCGACAGCAGCGGGTTACCGCAGTTGAAGTCCAGCGTGTTGAAGAAGACGCCGGCCGGGCCGAATTGAGCCACCGTCCGGTTGTCCATGAACATCAGCTCCGTGTACGCCTCGACCTGCTCGTTCAGCTCGTAGTGCGCGAAAGCGCCGAGCGTGTAACGCTCGTCGGGCCGCTGGTAGTAACTCGGCGCGGCGAAGTTGAACAGCTCGCCGAGACCAGGGCTGAGGTCGGTGCCGTCGACGAAAAAGATGTCGGCGAAGCCGTCGTTATCGAAATAGAAGCTGCCGGACTGGTTCGTTGCCGAACCGAGGCATCTCAGGTCGCCGCTGGACTGCACCCGGTTTGCGCAAGCACTGTAGTCGCGGTCGGACTGTATCACCGGATCGATATCGCGCCTGGTTGCGTAGGCGGTGACGTTGCCGCGATCGTCAGCGAAGTTGCCGCCGACGATCAAGGTCCAATCTCTAATATCGCCGTCGTTCGACGTGCCGGTCGGCGTCAAGCCTGGAAAAACCAATTCGGTCGAGGCTGACGCCCGGTTGCCGTCGTTTTCGTGACGGTAGCCGCCGATCTGATAGTCGAACATCACGCCCTCGAAGTCATCGATCATGATGAAGTTGACCACGCCGGCCACGGCGTCCGAGCCATACGTGGACGAGGCGCCGCCGGTAAGGATTTCGACGCGCTCAACGAGCTGCATCGGGATGAAGTTGAGGTCCGGGCCGGAGGTGCTGGAGGACGGTGAATGTTGGGGCAGACGCTTGCCGTTCAACAGTACCAGCGTGCGGCTGCTCCCGAGGTTGCGCAACTGCATGGTTGCCGTGCCGGTGGACTCGATGGACTGTCCTGACGACTGGTCCAGGTATACCTGGGGCATCGATCCAAGAATGTCCTCCACCCGGGTGGCGCCGCTGAATAAGAACTGCTCGGAATCCAACTGGACGACCGGGCTGACGGACACCAGGTTGGTCTTATGGATGCGCGTTCCCGTAACGGTGATTTCTTCGAGCGGCTCGACGTCATCGTCCTGTGCAACAGCGAGCGGAGCGTATCCAGTCGCAGTAGCAAACGCGCCCACAAAGAGCGCATGCCGAACCGCTTTGCGGATGGCGTTATTAGTTTTCATCGGTTGTGTCTCCAAATAGAAGAATTAATGATCCGTGACCC
>SMWF01000110.1 GCA_004357385.1 Gammaproteobacteria bacterium
CCGCAAGTCAACCAATGCCACTACCCTATTCTTCTGCTTATCCGACATATCGGCGTCCAACAGCGCGCCCCGCACGCTCATCAGGTCGCGGTGCGCGGCGAGCGATTCGTACAGCCGCTCCAGATAAAAACGAGTCTGCCCGCTCTGCTCCGGTAGCGCGATGCGCACCAGCTCGAGCTGCTCCAGCGACACCCCGACCCAGCGTCGCCAACGGCCGAGCGCGCCATCATTTTGCGCGTCCAGTGCCCGCAGGCCGCGCTGGCGGCCCTTCCGGTAGCTGCGCCGATACTGGTCCAGCAGCCGCGTCGAATCGATCGCATCCCGATCCAAAGTTCTCCAGCTCAGCGACTCTTCCTGGAAGTCGCGCGCCACCAGGTCCCGGGGAACCGCGAGTCTCACCGCCTCGGATCCCGGCGCTTTCAATCGCTCGGCCAGCAGTTGCACGGCTTGCCGTGATTTGTCGCTAGGCGCGTTGCTGGCGAGGAGATCTATCGCGCTCGACAGGGTCACGCGTTCCGATGCGCAGGCCAGTGCGCGCCGAATGCGCTGCAATCGCTGCCGTGCTGCGCGCCGGTCTGCAGCGGGCATCGAACCCCTGAGCAGCTGCCAGTATGCATCGAGCCGCTCGACAACCGCGCCCATCTCGCCTACTGCCGAGTCGCCGAGCAATGGCTGGCCTTGGCCAAGCGCATGCAGCGCGCTGTTATTCTCGCGCAGCGCCTCGTATACAAGATAGTCGCCGAAACGCATCTTCGACGTCTCCAACGTTTGCATGTCCCCACCGCCATGGTCCAGACCACACGGGGTCCTGTCAAGGTCGCGCCAGGACCTTGATAGACTCCGCGTTTCCCGGGTAGTCCCCGCAGCAGGTTCCCGCAACAAAGGACAAGTCCATGGCACCCACCCCAGAAAATCTGGTACTGATCGACCGAGAGGATGGCATCGCGACGGTGACGTTGAACCGACCCGACGCTTTGAACGCGCTGTCATCGGGACTGCGTGCAGCACTTGTCGCAGCCTTCGCCGAGTTGCGAGACGACCCGCAAACGCAGGTCGTGATCCTTACGGGGGCCGGGCGTGCTTTTACCGCTGGCCTCGACCTCAAGGAACTCGGCGGCGAAGTGGACCCCGTCGAGGGGGGTAGCGCACGCTCAGGCGACACAGACCTCAACCGCGCACTGGGCACCTTCGACCGGCCAATCATCGGCGCGATCAACGGTTTCGCGATCACGGGCGGGTTCGAACTGGCCCTCATGTGCGATTTTCTTATTGCCTCGACCGAAGCTAAATTCGCCGACACCCACGCACGCGTTGGGGTCGTTCCGGGTTGGGGTCTCTCCCAGCGGCTGCCGCGACTGATCGGGATCAACCGGGCGAAGGAATTGAGCCTGACGGGCAACTTCCTGGGCGCCGAACTCGCCTACGAGTGGGGTCTGGTCAATCGGGTCGTCCGCCCGGAAGAACTCCTGCCCACCTGTCGTACCCTGGCCCGGGACATCCTCAGCACCGAACCCGTCACGCGCGGCGAGATCAAACGCATCATGGATCAGGGTTGGTATGCGACCCTCGGCGAAGGTTTGACCATCGAATTGGACGCCAACAGACAGCACTCGGCGTCGGAAGTCACCCCCGAACGCGTCGCGGCGCGGCGACGAGCCATCCAGGCGCGCGGCCGGGACCAGACACAGACCTGAAGGCGCACGCTACTCGGCGTCGACGGCGTTGACGATGTCCATCACCTGGCCCAGGACCTCCAGCCGTTCATCTAGGGTGGTGCCCACGGGGCCGACGCGCAAGGTATCCACCCCCGCGTCCCGATAGCGACGCACGCGTTCGGTCACCATCGCCGCATCGCCGAGCAGGTTGGCCTGCACGATCATCTCGTCCGGCACCGCCTCGGCAGCCTGATCGCGCTTGCCCGCCACCCAGAGTTGCTGCACCTTCGCCGCCGCATCATCGAACCCACCGCGCCGGTATGCATCGTTGTAGAAGTTCGTTTTTGCCGAGCCCATCGCCCCGAGTTGAAACGCCATCCCGGCTTTAAGCGGTTCGACCAGCGCCGCCAGGTCGTTGCCGATGGCAACTGTCCCTCCCACCTGGATGTTCACGTCCGCCAGGCTACGGCCAGCCGCCTCGGCGCCCGCACGGATATACGCCAGATGCGCATCTGCGTGCTCCGGCGTAAAGGATGTACCCAGCCAGCCATCCGCTGCCGCACCGGTATATTCCAGAGATGCCGGCCCCAGGGTTGCCAGGTAAATGGGGATATTCGTATTACCTGGCTGCGCAAGACGCAATGCTTTGCCTTCCCCGCCCGGCAGGGGCAACTCGTGATACTTGCCCTGGTATTCGAGTTTCTCGCCGGCCAAGGCCATGCGGATAATCTCGATGGTTTCCTTGAGCCGCGTCAGCGGCCCCGCAAACGGTCGCCCCTGCAATCCTTCGACCACTTGCGGCCCACTCACGCCCAGCCCCAGTATGAATCGGTCACCCGAGATGGCGGCCATGGTCAGCGCGGTCATCGCCGTCATGGACGGCGTCCGCGCGCTGATCTGCATGATGCCGGTCCCGAGTCGTATGCGATTCGTGCGCGCCGCGACAAACGCCAGTGGCGCAATCGCATCGTGCCCCCAGGCTTCCGCCGTCCAGACGGTGTCCACCCCCAGTTTTTCAGCTTCCACCACGAAATCGACCTGAGCTTCGAAGTCGCGCTGCCGTCCCGATGCGGCACCCCCAATCGCAATGCTGACCTTCATCTACCTGCCCCGAATTGCCAATGCATGCGACAGTTTGCCGCAAACAGGGGCCAGACAGCGACCGTTCAGTGGGTCGCCTGTCCTCAGGCGATGGGTCGCCTGTCCTCAGGCGACGGATCGACTATTCAGGCGATGAATCGCACGGCGCCGAGAAACGCCCGTGCCGCACCCTTCAGGCCGGCATCGGGATCAATGATCACCGCGGTAGGCACGTCGCGCGCAAAACCCTGTAGCGCACCGCGTTGTTCGAAGCGGCGTCGAAAGTGCCCGGGGTCGAGCTGATCGAGCAATTTTGGGACGATCCCTCCGCCGATCAATACGCCGCCACGCGCACATCCCATCACGGCCAGATTTCCCGCAGCACAGCCGAGCATGCCCCAGAACATTTCCAGGGTCTGGTGACATACCGGATCTCCGCTTACCGCGCCCGCGGAGATGTCCTCTGGCGTGCTGAAGTCGGGCTGACAGCCCCACACACCGCAGACCGCCTGGTAGAGCCCCACCAAGCCAGGGCCCGACAGACACGCCTCCCAGGGAACCTGCGCGCGTTCAAGGCGCAGAATCGCAAGCACTTCGGCCTCCAGCGCGTCGGTGGCCGCCAGATCGCAGTGACCACCCTGGGACGGCATGACCAGCCATCCTTCGGGGTCGGGCAGCAACAGCGCCATCCCCAGCCCGGTGCCGGGACCAATGATCGCCTTGACCCCCGGACCACGGGGATCCAGCGACACCGGGTCTGCCTCGCGAGAAATATCGGCGAGCCCACTCTCTTCGAGCACCGGCACCGCGGATGCGACGGCGGCGAAGTCGTTGATCACCCTCGCCGGGGCCTCGAAGCGCGCCTGGAGTTCCGTTTCCGAGAACCCGATTTCCGTGTGGGTGAGGCTGGCACGCCGCCCCTGCACCGGGCCCGCGAGCGCAATGCAAAGCGCGGCCGGTCGCGCAACGTCCACGTCCGCGAGATACCGCGCCACAAGTTCCAAACCCCCCTCCACCTGCTGGCTGGAGTACACCCGCTGCGATGTAACGCCCTTCGGGCCGGCGAGCGCAAAGCGCGCATTGGTTGCGCCAATGTCCGCGACCACCAGGGGCCCCTCCAGGATCTGTTCTGCACTCATCTACAACGCGAACTTGACCACAACGTCACCCACAGATAGTAACCTCTGGAATCCAGAATCAGGAGAAACACCATGACGGTCAGCGCAGGCATTGGCATTGCCAACTACGTATTCGACGATGCGGCCGGTTTCTGGCGTTGGGTCGAGCTGTGCGATGGCGGTGGCGTGGATTCCATCTGGCAGTCGGATCGGTTGATCGGCACCGATGCAAACCTTGAATGCATGAGCGTCATGGCGGCGTTGGCCGGCGCCACCCGGCACGTCAAATTCGGGATGAACGTCGCAAGCCTCGGGCTGCGCGATCCGGTCATCACCGCGAAGGCCTGCGCCACCATCGACGTCCTCAGCGAGGGTCGCCTGCTGCCCGCTTTCGGGGTGGGCAGCGCGCTCGGTCGCGACTACGCCGCCACCGGTGTCCCAACCCGGCAGCGCGGCAAACGCACTGATGAAGGTCTGGAAATCATGTCACGGCTCTGGAGCGAGGAATCGGTGGACTTCGAGGGCGACTGTTACCAACTCGAGGGTGCCAGTATTGCGCCGCGTCCGGTCCAGCAACCGCTGCCGCTCTGGGTCGGCGGCTCGGCGGACAAAGCGGTCGAGCGAACCGCACGTTGGGGTACGGGTTGGCAGGCCGGCATCGAAACACCGGATCAGGTCGCACCGATCATTCGAGCCATCAAGGACAAAACCGTCGAGTTCGGCCGGCAGATCGACGCGGACCACTTCGGCGCCGGGTTTGGCTACCGGTTCGGCAGCGAGGACGACCCCGTCAGTCTGCGCTACAAGGAAGCGCTCGCCAAACGGCTCGGGAAGTCACCCGACGGATACCTCGCAATCGGCGGCAGTGAGGAAATCATGACGTTGCTGAATGCCTTTCGGGGCGCCGGCGTGCACAAATTCGTGCTTCGGCCCATCGCCTTCGGAACCCAGGACATGCTCGATCAAACGCAGCAGATGATCGAGCAGATCCTCCCTGAGGTCGCAACCTTCAACGGCTGACGCTCAACGCACGAAACGCGATCTCCATACTGCGCGCCCCCGGCAGGGGCCGGGCGCGGGCACCAAATCGAGGCGCGCCGCGCGCGTCTGCACCGCTTTGGGTCGGTTTGCGCGCACCCAACGACTTCGGTACACCCTAAAAGACGCTCGATCGAACACAAATCGATTCAAAATCAGCCGGTTGGAAACGTCCAGGCGAAGTTGGCTCGATATTTGTAGACTTTTCAGTCTAGCAACGACGGAAACGCGAACGCATCGCGGTACGACCGGGAAGGACCATCATGCGACCATCCGAGCCCCAGCTGATCGAAGATTTCATCGAACGCATTCCGGTCGTCGGCCGGCTTTGGGCCGATGCCCTGTACACCTGGGTGGGTGTCGGCAACGCGCTGTACCTGAGCGAACTGAGCGAAGACCGGCTGGAACTGCCGGACTCCCCTAAGGTCGTGAACCTCAGAGTTAACGCGCCAGACCCAGCCCAACGCGCCGCCTAGCGAACCCCCATGTCATCTCAGGACCGGTCACGTCAGGCTGGTCAGAAACTCCAGGGTTCGATCAAAGGCCCCCTCTTCGACCGGCGTGATCGCGGCGTTGAAATCCGTCACGCCCATGTTGCGCAACCGGTCAATCTCGCCGCGCAGATAGTTTTCATCACCCGCCAGCGCGATGTCGGCAGGCCCTGAGACGCCCTCACGATCCAACATCGCACGATAGGACGGTAGCTGCCCGTACATCGTCAATTGCTCGGCGATTTTTTCCCTCGCCTGGTCCGGCTTGGTGGTCAATATCACGGGGAACCCGCCACAAACGACAGGATCCGGACGACCGGCAGCAGCAGCAGCAGCGGCCAGCCGTTTGATGATGTGATCTTCCATGGTCCGGGGACCCACCATCCAGGTAATCGTCCCATCGGCAAGTTCGCCCGTGAGCTTCAACATGACCGGACCGAGTGCGGCGACCAGTATCGGCGGTGGTTCGGCTCCCGGGACACCGAGCTGGACACCGTTGACCCGATACTCATCACCATTGTGGGTAACGGCCTCGCCCCGCAGCAATGGCCCCAGCACGGTCAGGTACTCGCGCATATGCTGTGCCGGTTTTTCATAAGAAAAGCCCAGCATGTTCTCAATGACCACCTGATGTGACAGCCCGATGCCCAGCGAGAAACGATTGTTGCTGGCCGCCGCAGCGGTCAGCGCCTGCTGCGCGATGGCCGTTGGATGACGTGGATAGGTCGGCGTCACCGCCGTGCCAAGACCGATTCGCTCCGTTTTCTGACCGATCAGCGACAGGGCGGAAATGGCGTCGAACGAGAAGATATTCGCCATCCACACGTTGTCCAGACCGCTCGCCTCGGCCTGCACGGCAATGTCGATCACCTGATCGATGGTCGTGCTGGTGCCATCTGCGCCAATCATGATTCCAATTCGCATGGCTACTCCTTTCCGAACAAAACGCCGAACGGAACGTGTTGAGAAGGGGAGCATCCCAACAGCAATGTCGAATACGGTCAAGCGGTGGCCTCCCGCGAACGGCGATGCCACAATCGATCGTTCGGAAATTCTCGGGGATCAAGGGACATCATGGACGTTGCGTCGTTTCAAGACATCAAAGACAAATTCAATGAAACTACCCAGCGGGTGGTCTGGTGCACGTTCACCACCATGGACCGCCAGAACCGCCCGCGATCGCGCATTCTGCACCCCGTCTGGGATGGCACCACGGGCTGGATCGCCACGGGACGCCAATCCCACAAGGCCAAACACCTCGCCAACAACCCGTTCGTATCGCTGAGCTACTGGGATCAACAGCACGAACAGGTACACGCTGAGTGCAAGGCAGAGTGGGTCGACGATCAAGCGGCCAAAGACCAATTGTGGAATCTGCTGAAGACCACCCCGGAACCGGTAGGCTACGACCCTGTCGCCTTCTGGCCTTCGGCCGACGATCCCAGCTTCGGGGCACTGAAACTGACCCCCTGGCGCATCGAAATATGGTCGGTGGGTGCGATGAGTCAAGGCGAGCCGCCGCAGGTCTGGCGTCAGGACGTGGGCTAGTGTGCTAGCGAACACGAGAGGTGTCCGGGTCGCGGGTTTCGCTATAATCGCCCGCTTTTGCGCGAACGGGACCAACTGCAATGCCTGAACAGCACACTATCGCCATCCTCGGCGGTACCGGCGATCTAGGTACCGGGCTGGCGATCCGCTGGTCGAAGGCCGGCCATAAGATCGTGATCGGTTCGAGAACCCAGGAGAAGGCCAACGCCGCCGTGGCCGCACTGAAAGCGATCAGCCCCGAAACACCGGCTGAAGCGATGGTGAACCCTGAGGCGGCCGCGGCCGGCGATGTCGTGGTGCTCACCGTACCCTTCGAGCACCAGCTGTCTACGCTGGAGTCGGTGCGATCCGTGCTGGGCGGAAAAATCCTGATCGATGTGAGTGTTCCCCTGATACCGCCGAAGGTCGGCACCGTGCAGTTGCCCGCCGAGGGATCCGCAGGCAAACGCGCCCAGGACTTCCTCGGCGAAGACGTGGCGGTGGTCTCGGCATTTCAGAACGTCGCCGCCCATCTGCTGCAGAAGGACGTCAAGATCGAATGCGACGTGCTGGTCTCCGGCAACAAGAAGGCTGCTCGGGAGACTGTCATCGAGCTGGTCGAGCAGGCGGGCATGAACGGTTGGCATGCCGGTCCGATCGAGAACGCGGCGGCGGCGGAGGCGCTCACCTCGATTCTCATTCAGATCAATCGCCGCCACGACATTTCCCACTCGGGGATCCGGATCGTGGGTCAGGACGACCACTGATTTCCCTGGACCAACATGCCTGCTGAACTGTCCATACGTCCCCTGGCGGGTTTACCGATGGTCGAGCCCGGTGACGATCTTGCCGCACTGACGCTGGCCGCCATGGCCGAGAACGGCCTGACCTTCCAAGCCGGCGACATCCTGGTCGTCGCGCAGAAAGTGATCTCCAAAGCCGAAGGGCAACTGATCAAACTGGCGGACGTAGAACCTTCCGCGCGGGCCATCGAACTCGCCACGGAGACTGACAAGGATCCCCGTCTGGTCCAGCTGATCCTCGACGAATCCAGCGATCTGCTGCGAAAAAAACCGGGCGTGCTGATCATGCGGCACCGGCTCGGCATCGTCGGCGCCCACGCCGGCATCGACCAATCGAACATTTCCCACGCGGACGGTGAAGCAGCGTTGCTGTTGCCACGGGATCCAGATACGTCCGCTGCAGAATTACGTCTCGCGTTGGGCAAGGCAACGGGCGTCGAACTGGGCGTGATTATCGCTGACAGCATGAATCGGCCCTGGCGACTCGGCACCATCGGCTGCGCGATCGGCTGCTCGGGAATTACCGTGCTGGACGATCACGTGGGCGGCAAAGATCTGTTCGGCCGTGAGCTGAAGGTCACATTGATCAACCGTGTCGATTCCATCGCCGCCACCGCGACCCTGCTGATGGGCGAAACCACCGAGCGCACGCCGATGGCACTGGTGCGGGGGTTCGACCCGGAAGACAGCCCACAGCGGGCGGCCGACATCTATCGGCCGCTCGACGAAGACCTGTTTCGCTGACATGGCGGCTGCTCACTACCTGGCCCTCACGGGCGGCGTCGGCGGCGCCAAGCTGGCGCTTGGATTGAGCCGGCTGCTGGAGCCTGATCAACTCCGCTTCGTGGTCAACACCGGGGACGACTTCGATCACCTGGGGCTGCATATCTCGCCCGACATCGATACGCTCATCTACACCCTGGCCGGGCTATGCAATACCGAAACCGGCTGGGGCCGCGCCAACGAAAGCTGGCAATTCATGACGGCGCTCTCCCAGCTCAACGGGGAAGACTGGTTCCGGCTCGGTGATCGCGACCTCGCGATGCATATCGAACGCACCCGTCGACTCGCAGCCGGGATGGACCTGACCCATGTGATTCGAGAGTTGGCAGGCGCGCTCGGGGTGCGCCATCCCATCTTGCCGATGACTGACGATCCGGTACGCACGACCGTCGACACCGCGCAGGGCGAACTCGCATTCCAGCACTATTTCGTACGTGATCGGTGCGCCCCGGCCGTCACCGGCGTCCGCTTCGTCGGCGCCGAGCAGGCGCGCCTGAGTCCGTCCCTGAGCGAGGCGCTGCGCGACCCGGCACTGGCCGGCGTGATCGTCTGCCCATCGAACCCGTACCTGAGTATCGACCCGATCCTTGCGGTCCCGCCGCTGCGCGCAGCGCTTACAAATCTACAGGTACCCGTGGTCGCCGTGTCCCCGATCGTGGCAGGCGCCGCTATCAAGGGCCCGACGGCAAAGATGATGCGAGAACTAGACATTCCCAACACCGCGGTGGAAATCGCTCGCTACTACCGATCGTGGATCGATGGATTCATCCTGGACGAAGCCGATCGTGCCCTGAAAGACGAAGTTCAGGCGCTCGGGCTGGCGACTGTCGTCACCCGGACCGTCATGGTAAGTTTGGAGGACCGCGTGGCGCTGGCTCGCGAAGCCCTCCAACTAATCGACCAGCCGAGCTGAGGGGACCACCGTGTGGGCCGTCGTACCGCTCAAGAGATTCGTCAAAGCCAAGCAACGCCTCGCGGGCGTGCTCAATGCAGACGAACGGAGGGGCCTGGCCGCCGCAATGCTCGACGACGTGCTGTCTGCCCTGGCCGGAACATCGGGACTTGCAGGGGTGCTGCTGGTCTCGCGTGAACCCGAAGCCGCCGCCATTGCCGCCCGCTATGACGCGGAGCTGTTCGCGGAACCGCCGCGCGCGGACCTTTCTGAAGCCCTGCAGGCGGCGGGCGGATACCTGATGGCCAACCACGGCGCGACCGCAACGCTGATCCTGCCGGCAGACATGCCCCTGGTGCGCGCCACCGATATCGACGAGGTGCTCACCCAGCACGAACGCCTGACGCTGGTTCCCGATGCCATGGGCGATGGAACCAACTGCATCGTGTCGACGCCGCCCAACCTCATCCGTTACCAGTTTGACGGGCACAGCTTCGACCCCCACGTCGAAGCGGCCTACGCCATCGGCACAACGCCGCTGATCGTACGCAATAAGAACTTTGCACTCGACATCGACACGCCGCCGGATCTGGAAGAGTTACTCGCTCGTCCGGGACCCTGTAAAACCCGCACATACTTAGAAACAAGCGGTATAGCATCTCGGTTGACCCAACCGCATAATAGTTCGAATGCCCTTTGATCAGGGCCTGGCGCGCACGTCGGGACAGCGTGGCGCGTTCCCAAGGCAAATCCGGAGAACCGATGACTGACAGTATCGCGGCCATCCTCGACGCAGTGCTCGAGGGCCAACTGCCCAGTGACCAGCAGGCATTGGCCCTGGCTGGCGAACAGAACACGCGACGACTCACCGAAGTCGCCGCAACCCTGCGCGACCGCGGCTTCCACAACGTCGTCACTTACTCGCGCAAGGTGTTCATTCCGCTCACCCATCTGTGCCGGGACGTCTGCCACTACTGTACCTTCGCGCAGACACCCAAAAAGCTGCAGGCGCCCTTTCTAACCATCGATCAAGTCCTGGAGATTGCTCGCAGCGGCGCGGAGATGGGCTGCAAGGAAGCATTGTTCACCCTTGGCGAAAAGCCGGAATTGCGCTACAAGGCGGCGCGCGAAGCACTTGCGGAGATGGGATTCGCCACTACGCTCGAGTATCTGCACCATGCCGCCCAGCGGGTGGTCGAGGAAACCGGACTGCTACCGCATTTGAATCCCGGCAACATGACCCAGGCGGAACTGGACATGCTCCGACCGGTGGCTCCCTCCATGGGCATCATGCTCGAGTCTTCATCGAGGCGCCTGACCGAGAAGGGAATGCCGCATTACGGCTCTCCGGACAAGGATCCCGCCGTGCGCCTGGAAACTCTGGAACTGGCAGGGCGCAACAAGGTTCCGTTTACCAGCGGAATCCTCATCGGCATTGGCGAAACACGCCGCGAACGCATCGAGTCCCTGCTGGCAATCCGCGAAATACACCAGCGGCACGGCCACATCCAGGAGATCATCGTCCAGAATTTCCGCGCCAAGCCAGACACCAAAATGGCGCAGGCACCCGAACCCGATCTCAACGAACTGCTCTGGACCATCGCAGTGGCCCGAATCGTGTTCGGTCCACTGATGAGCATTCAGGCGCCCCCGAACCTCAGTCCAGGCGTGCTCTCACAGATCGTTGCCGCGGGAATCAACGACTGGGGCGGTGTCTCGCCGGTGACGCCGGACTTTGTGAACCCCGAAGCACCCTGGCCACACCTCGATGAATTGAACCGCGAAACCGCCGTCGCCGGCAAACATCTGCACGAGCGTTTGACGATTTACCCCAACTACGCAAGTGAAATCAGCACCTGGGTCGATCCCGGCATGCACACCCGGCTGTTGCACATGATCGATGCCGAAGGTTTTCCACGCGTCGATGATTGGTGCCCGGGAGATGAGCAGTCTCCGCCCCAGACGGACCTGAACGCCGTGGCGAATCACCCCAGTCGCGTCTCCGAAGATCTGCAGGTCATTCTGAAGCGCGCCGCGGGTGCGGTGGATTTGTGCGAAGCGGAGATCGTCAGGCTGTTCGGCGCCAGGGGCGACGATTTCAGCGCGGTGGTCCAAGCCGCGGATGCCCTGCGTACCCGGCACAACGGCGATCGCGTCACCTACGTCGTCAACCGCAACATCAATTACACCAACATCTGCTACTTCAAATGTCAGTTCTGCGCATTTTCCAAGGGCAAGCTTTCGGAAAACCTGCGTGGCCGGCCCTACGATCTGAGCCATGAGGAAATTCAGCGCCGCTGCGAGGAAGCCTGGGCCAGGGGTGGTACCGAAGTCTGCATGCAAGGGGGTATTCATCCGGAGTACACGGGCGAGACCTATGTCGAGATCGTCAAGGCAGTGAAGCGCGTGACTCCGGATATGCACGTCCACGCCTTCTCTCCACTGGAAATATGGCAGGGCGCGGCCACGCTGAATCTGCCGCTGGATCAGTACCTGCGCAAGCTACTGGATGCGGGGCTTGACACCTTGCCCGGTACTGCGGCGGAGATCCTCGACGACGAAGTTCGGGAAACGCTCTGTCCGGACAAGATCAACACGGAGCAGTGGCTACGCGTTATGGAGACTGCGCACGAGTTGGGGATTCGCACCACGGCGACGATTATGTATGGCCACGTCGACCAGCCCCAACACTGGGCACGACATCTGATTCGCGTGCGCGATCTGCAGAAGCGCACCAGCGGTTTTACGGAGTTCGTGCCGCTGCCGTTCGTTCACATGGAAGCCCCCCTCTACCTGAAAGGCAAGGCCCGCAAAGGACCGACCTTCCGCGAGGCCGTATTGATGCACGCCGTGGCGCGCCTGACCCTCAATCCCTACATCACCAACATCCAGGCGTCCTGGGTGAAGATGGGACACCAAGGTGTCATCGCCTGTCTGAATGCAGGCTGCAACGACCTCGGCGGCACGTTGATGAACGAGAGCATCACCCGGGCCGCCGGCGCGAGTCACGGCCAGGAGACGTCACCCCAGCGGATGATCGAAATGATCGAAGGGGCGCATCGAGTGCCCGCGCAGCGCAACACCGTGTACGGAGAGGTGCCACGCGAGCGGATCGACGCCGGGCTTGGGGCAGGCGAACTCGAGGACATCATCAACACGCCAGCACGAAAGTATGAACGCAAGCGTTCAGGTCCGTTGATTCGCCGCGGCGTCGTCGAGCCCATCCAGGCCGTCAACCTCAACTGAACCCGGCGGCCGTTGGTGCTCTTGCGGCTCTCTTCGCTGCTCTTTTCGCCGATAGGAACGGGCAGCAAGCAACAGCGGCAGCACCAGCGTGACGAAGATCACCACGCTGCCTCCCGCGAGCAACAGTAACGTCGTCTGCATGCCCCATGCATCGAGAACATAGCCCACCCACGGACCGGTCAAGACGAAACTGCCGCGAAAGCCGAAACTAGCCAACGAGTTCGCTGTGGCGCGAAATCGACCGGGGACCCGACGATTCAGGGCGTCCTTGAGCACCACCAGGCCGAAACCACGGCTTACGAAGAAACTGACGCTGGCCACCAGACCGCCCACGGGTCCAAACCAGGCGAGCCCCAGGTATCCGAGCACCGGGCCCAGACCAACGAGGACCAACAGCATCGAACTACCAATCCGCTCTTCGACCTGATGTGCGAACCGGCCGCTGATCGACGCGCTCAGGGTCAGCCCAGCCCACAGATAGCCGAACCAGAGCAGATCGATACCCTGTTGCTGCCAGAGTTTCTGGAGCATCCACACGGCATAGAACGTGGTCAGGCTCCATACGCAGTACGTCAGGAAAATCAGGCGCAACAATCTATCGTCGCGCAGCAGGTGCCGAACGATCAAACTCAGATTGGCGGCATGCGATTCACGAGAAAGGCGCTCACGCGGCGGCTCAACCAGGCCAAGCGCAACGATGATCGGGATCCAGCCGACCAGCACCTGTGCGTACACCACGGCCTGCATCGATGCCAACAGCAATAGGCTGCACGCGACGCCTGCAACCGCTTCCGACAATGTCTGCGTCGAGAATAACCGGCTGACCGCGAGCTGACGCTTACCTTCACCTGGCGACAAGGCCCGCTCCGTTTCGTACAGCAATGCCAGGTCCGCACCCGACGCAAGGCTGGCGCCTATGCCCAGCGAGATTTCGAACAAGGCAAGGGTCGCAAAACCATCCGCCACCAGCAGGAAACTGTGCCCCAGTCCAATGAACGCGCAACCCCATACGAGCGCGTGCTTGCGCCCGATCAGGTCGGCCAGGTAGCCCGACGGAACTTCCATGATCAGCACGACGCCCGAAAACAACGCCTGCAGGACGAACACCTCCTGCATGGACAGCCCGCGACTCTGAAAGAACGGCACGGCAATCGGGATGATCACCAGAAACACCCGAAAGAACGCCAACGTGATCACTCGCGATTCGTTGCGTTTGAGTTGTCGATACGTCGCTGCGTTCATGTCGTTACCGTTGTGCTCTCTTGTTCAGCGCTCTGAGACGAAAAAACCCCGAAGGCTTCTGGCCCTTCGGGGTTTGTCGCGTTAGTTGGTTATCTATCGCTGATCAGCGCCTCGAGCCAGGTCCTCCTGATTGCAGGGTCGGCACGCGGGCGCATAGGTCCGCGCCGTCCGCATGTGCGACCGGGAGGTACATGTTTTGCCAGTGAAATTCCGGCATGACACCCAACAACAGGTAAACAGGGGCGCGAACGGTACGCCGGCCCCTCAGCACTGTCAACTCACGACTGCTCGGGGGCTAGTCGGGCAATGCCGCTTGCAGATGCGTCCAGATGGTATCGAATGCCTCGGCAGGCTCCGCAATGCCCGCGCCGAGCCGAACCAGACTCAATTCCTGCTCCCATGAAATCGCCAGCTGGCGGTTGAGCGTATCGAATCCCAGCACGGCGTCCTGGGGCGCCGCCGGAAGCAGCGGGCCCGTAACCCGTGCCTGGCTGGCCGGCATCACGAAGGCTTCCCTACCGTTCAACCACCAGAGCAATCCGTAGGCCGGATTCATCGTCTGACTCGGGTTCAACAATTCATCCAGCGCGTCGGCACTCACCACGACTTCGTTTTCCCAACGGCCACGGTTCTGGATTAACAACGCGAACCGCCCGAGGTCCCGGGCGGTACTCGCCAAACCGATGAACGTCCCGCTGCCGCTCCAGTCCCGGGCGACCCAGCGCGTACTGGCCATGCCGATCCGATCGCCAAGCCAATCGCGCAACATAGCGTCGGGGTCGAGGCCACTGCTGCGGGTGAGCACGCGAATGAGTTGCTGGTAGGCGCTCGGGTTGTACAACCATTCCACGCCGGCGGGTGCCACAAATCTCAACTGATCATCCAGTCCGCTGGTCATGGACATCAGATGCCAGATCGCGATCTCTCGCTCCTGATCCAGGCTGGCCGAACTCCAGCCCGGGCCCAGGTACTCCTGAACCGGATGGTTGAAGTCGATGATGCCACGGTCACGAGCAATGGCGAGCAACGTGGCGGTCATGCAGTTCTGCACCGCACCCACGTCTTCTACCGGGCGCCCGGATCGATCCGGAGCGAGATTGAACCGCGCAAAACGCTCCCGGCCCTCCGTGTCGAGTCCGGCGGCAACATCGTTCCAGTATCCCTCTGCAACGATGCGGCCACGATGCAGAATCAGCAGCGCGCTGGTCCCGACCCGTCCAGCCAGTTCGAGCACTTCGTCGAGGCGGTTCTTCTTCCAGCCCTCGGACTCGAACTCTATTGCGGCCCATTGGTCGGCCGGGCTTGGAAACTCGATTACGTCGCGCATCGTTTCACACCGATGTGATCACGAAGGCGGCGCAGTAAGAACGTCTCCGGAGGGCTTCCGGCGCACGCCGAACAGTGTCTCAGGCGTCACGCCGTCCGCGAATGAGATCGCGGATTCGATCGAGCAACGTATCGTACTTCCAGTCGGTAAATTCGCCGGCATCGAAATAGATGCCGCTGCAATCCGGACAGCGTTCGTACCAGATATGAGACTGTTTTTCGTCCGAGACCTTGTCCATCTGCGCGCCGCAACCCGGACAACTGATATCTTCGATCTCATCGAGTTTGCGACCGACTTTGGGATCGCCGGAGTCCAGCACCTCGGACATCCATTCCTGCTTCATCTCCAGGAGCACTTCCGGCATTGCAAACAAACCCATGCAATCCGAGCACCGATTCACGGATATCTTCCGGCCGTAATTCTTGACGATCATCTCACCATCGCATTTCGGACATTGCACGAGCCATCTCCTTGTTAAGAGCCGCTACCTGAAAAATCACCGTCACCCTGTTGCCGCAACCCACGCTACACTGCCACAGCTTGGCCTGCTGCGCATCCTCAAAGCGCTCCAGGGCGCGCCAAAATCTCATTGGCAGTTCAGTTCGCGAGTGCGGCACTTGTGTCAGGCCAACCCGGTCTCCGGACGGGCGGTCGCGTGGCGCAACATCGCAAGGTAGTTCGGTTTCAATTCCATGCGCGCGGCGAAGCCCTTCCTGAGCAGCAGCGCGTGTGCACGCCCGAGGCGATAGCACGGACACGACACCAACAGATGGTGCTCCAGATGATAATTCACGAAGTACGGGGCGATGAACGCGCGTTCCAGCAGGCCCGCATGGGTGGTGCGCGTGTTGCGAAGCCGATCGTCGTTGTCAGGCACGGCACCATGCTCGCCGATGTTGCGCACCCGGGTGATGAATGGCTCCCAGGTCAGCGCCGGTAAGACCCAAAGGAGGAAATACATAGGCCAATGGTCCGCGGCGGCGAACCCGGCCAGAAACACCAGGTTGATCGCCAGGTTCGGACCCATTCGTCGCGCCCCGCGCACCAGCCGTTCGGTCCAGGGTTGGCCGGGCCGACCGAACGCGCCTTTCACCGTGGCGCTGCGCTGCTTCCAGCCGGTCTGACCTGTCAGATCACGGATCATCTTGCGCCTGAAACTGGCGCGACTGATCGGAAACGGGGCTGACAGATGCAGGTCCGGGTCGTCCGCCTGCTGAGTGTGCTTGTGATGCTCGATATGATAGTTGCGATACGGCACCACCGATGCACCCAGCAGAGGCCGGTTGAGGACCCACTCGCTCACCCAATCGTTCAGACGTCGATTCTTGTACAGCAGGTTGTGCGCGCCATCATGGTTGAGCACCGCCAGTCCCAGTTGCCGGCAGCCGACCAGCATCGCGCCCAGCAGCACGGTGAGGGGATTGGTCCACACAACGCACACCGCCCAGATTGCCAGGATCGACCCCCAGCAGTGTACGATCAACCAGGTCGACCGCCAGGGCGAGGCGGCGATCAGGCCAGCGATTTCCGCCTGGCTGAAAAAGTCCCGAGGTCGTTCACGAACAGCCATCCGGTCATTCTAGCCCGGCTGGCATCGAATCCGGTAGCCGATCAGTTGCCGAAATCCCAGGTTTCGCCCGCGTGGTAACGGCGCAGTATATTCTTGGCGATTAATATTCGATGGACTTCGTCCGGTCCATCTGCCAGGCGCAAAGTGCGCGCGCTGAGATACATATTGGCCAGCGGCAGGTCGCCGGAGACGCCCGCCGCGCCCCACACCTGAATCGCGCGGTCGACCACTCGATGGTACATCTCGGGAACGAATATCTTGATCGCCGATATGTCGGTACGCGGGTCCGCCCCGGTCTCCATCTTCTCGGCACAGTGAATCGTCATCAGGCGCGCAGCCTGAATGTCGATGTAGGAATCGGCGATGAACCCCTGGATGAATTGCTTCTGCTCGAGCTTCTCACCGCCGTGGACCTCGCGAGTCATGGCCCGTTCCACCATCAGGTCGAAGGCGCGCCACATTGAGCCGACCGAGTTCATGCAGTGATACACACGGCCCGCTCCAAGCCGGTCCTGGGCCGCCTGATGTCCGGTACCCGTGCGACCGAGCTGATTCTCCTTCGGGACGCGCACGTTGTCGTAGATGATCTCGCAATGGCTCGATGCCTTGCCCCACACCGGCACGCCGCGCACGATGTTCACGCCAGGCGTTTTTCTCGGGACGATGATCTGCGTCATCTTGTCGGTATCCCCGGCGCCGTCTGCATCTGCGGTGCGGCACATCACAATGTAGAACTCCGCGGCAAAACCGTTCGACGTGAACCACTTGTGGCCGTTGATCACCCACTCGTCGCCGTCGAGTACCGCGCGCGTCTGAATCGAGCGCGGATCCGACCCGGCATTGTCCGGTTCGGTCATGGAGAAGGCGGACTGCATGGTGCCGTCGGTCAGGGGCTTCAGCCATTTCTCATGCTGCTCCGGGGTTCCGTACTTCAGCAGAATTTTCTGGTTGCCCGAGTTCGGTGCGACCACCCCGAACAAGGAAGCCGCGCCCGGGCTGTATGCGAGCACCTCGTTCATGTACGCATGCTGCATGAAGGACAGACCCATACCCCCGAATTCACGGGGCAGATGCGGCGCCCACAACTTCTCCTTTTTGACCCGGTCCTGAATCTGATGACGCAGCTCGCGCGCCTCCTCGACCGCTTCCTTGGACGCATTGGCGCCGTCGGAGACCCAGCCCCACAGCTTGCCTTCCATCGGTAGAATCTGGGTGTTGATGATCTCGGCCGTCGCCAGCCGGATCTCATTGATCTCATCGTCAATCGCCGGCACGGGCTTCACGTTCATGGCCATGTGCTGCTCCCTTCCCCTTTTCCTGTGAACTCTTGAATCTATCGCCTGCCAGCGTCGCTTGCAAACTGCCAGGGCAGCGCCACTTGCATTCCTATTCAGGACCAGCCTCGGCAACCCTGCCTGCCGCCGCTGCTATACTGTGGTTTTACTCGCCCACATTCCCATGCCCCTCGAATATCCCTATCAGGACCACCCGGCATCCGGTGAGGCACGAGAGATCGTCCCCGGTGTGCGTTGGCTGACGATGCCGATGGGAGGGGGGTCGCTCAATCACATCAATCTGTATCTGCTCGACGATGAAGACGGCTGGTATGTCGTCGATACCGGCCTGCCGTTGAAGGAGGTTCAGGCACTGTGGCACGAGTTGTTCCTCAACGAGTTGAACGGCAAACCCGTAAAAGGGGTGATCTGCACGCACATGCATCCGGATCACGTCGGCAACGCGGCATTTATCACCGACCTGTTCCAGTGCCCGTTGTTGATGACCCACGGCGAGTATTATCAAGCCCGGTCATTCAGCGGCACTGGCCCCGGAAACCACTCCAGCTGGCAAGGCGAAATCTTTTACCAGCGTGCCGGCATGCCCAAGGACTACCTCGAGGGCATGCAGCAGATGTGGCAAAAGAGGTCCGATGACGGGTTCACCATGCCCACCATGCCGACGGGCTTTCAGCGTCTGAAAGACGGCGACGTGCTGACCATTGGCGGTCGCGACTGGTCCGTGGTGGTCGGATCCGGCCACTCACCGGAGCACGCCTGCCTGCACTGCAAGAGCCTGGGCATCATGCTGTCGGGGGATCAGATTCTGCCGATCATTACGTCCAACGTCAGCGTCTTCCCAACGGAGCCGGACGCGGACCCGCTGCGCGTCTGGATGGAGTCCCATGACAAATTCATGAGCACGCCCAGCAACACGCTCGTCCTGCCGGCCCACAACCTGCCGTTCTACGGCGTCCGCGAGCGGCTTCGTGAGCTGGTCGATCACCACGAAGACCGCATGCTCGCGATCGAAGAGCACTGCGTCGAACCGAAAGTCGCAAAAGACCTGTTACCGGTACTGTTCAAGCGCAAGCTGGACCCTCGCCAGATGATGATGGCGCTCGGCGAGGCCATCGCGCATCTGCATCTGCTGATGCACCGCAATCGAATCGAGCGGTCCCTGGGCGAGGACGGCCGCTATCACTTCACCTCGATCGACCCCGGCCTGGACCGGCGCGCGAATCCCGATCGGCATGAGGAACCGGACGACAGCCCGATCATGGTTTAGGGAACCTCATGTCCGAACCGCAATCACGACCTGCACCCCGCGTCCGACGGGCGCGACGGGCGCGACGGCGCGCACGGCACTGGAAACACCGGTTGGTGATCATCACCTACCGGACCCTGCGCTGGGCGCAACGCTATCTTCCACCCGGCGTCCGATCACTGGTTGGATTCGCATTGATCGGCGGCGGGCTGCTCGGTTTTCTCCCGATTCTGGGATTCTGGATGCTGCCGCTGGGGATCGCTATCGCAAGCCTGGATTTCCCACCCTTGCGCCGCCGCCTGGAACGCTGGTTGATCGATACCCGACGGCGCTACCATATCGAGATCACGCAATCACGATAGCGCCGCATGGCAACCGTAGATCCCG
This sequence comes from Gammaproteobacteria bacterium, assembly GCA_004357385.1. Lineage (GTDB taxonomy): Bacteria > Pseudomonadota > Gammaproteobacteria > Pseudomonadales > Azotimanducaceae > SMWF01. Next base: position 19,701 of record SMWF01000110.1, read on the forward strand.
AAAGCAGATCCACTCCGCCGGCAGACCAACGAGTGACCAACGTGCCGCCCGAGGACACCATCCCGGCGCTTCCGGTACCGCTCGTTATCGGGGTCACCGGGCACCGGGATCTGGTTGCCGGGGAACTGCCACTGCTCGAGGAGCGCGTCCGCGCGTTCTTCGAAGAGCTCCACCAGCGCTACCCAGGGCAACCGCTGGAAGTGATGAGCCCGTTGGCGGAAGGCGCAGACCGGCTGGTGGCGCGCGTGGCCCTGGATCTCGGTCTCCGCCTGATTGCTCCGTTGCCAATGCACAGGGACGAGTACCTGGAGGATTTCGCGGAATTGGCTTCGCGCGATGAGTTCGAGAACCTGGTCGCGCAAGCTATCGATTTCCCGGTACCCGACTGGTCATGGAAGGAACCTCGTTCCGCCGAGGTCAGCACTCGCGACCTTCAGTATGCGCAACTCGGAGTGTTCATTGCATCGCACTGCCACATCCTGCTCGCACTATGGGATGGGTTGGAGTCGTCGCAAACCGGCGGAACCGCCCAGGTCATCGAGTTTCACCAGCGCGACTACATGCCGGGACTCTCCGAGCAGCGCGCCGGACTGTCCCTCAACCTCGTCAACGACGAAAGCGACCTGGTCTATCACATCACCTGCTCGCGAATTCAGCATGGACACCAGCCAGCCGGGGTGGCCGGCGGGCCAACCGGGGTGGCCGGCGAGGTTTCGTGGTTTACCGCTGACGAAGTAAACCCTCGCACCACCGAGCTACCCGAGCGCTACGACCTGGTGTTCACGCGCATCGCGGAGTTCAACGCGGACGCACGGCTGCACCTCGAAACGATAGAGCGTGAAGGCTGGGCGTTGAGCTCGAGCGCGGACTCGATACCTCGAGGGGCACGGCGCATCGAGCAAGCGTTCAAGGTCGCCGATTGGCTCGCGCTGCGTTTTCAGCGTCGGATCGACGGCTATTGGCGGGCCATGCTGGGCATCGGGATAACTGCAGGATTGTGCTTCGTCGCGTTTGCCGACCTGCCCGGCCAGGAACTGATGATCTATCCCTACCTGGGACTGCTCACTGCCGGCATCGCCCTGTTTTTCGTCGCTCAGAAGGGCGGTTGGCACCGCCGCCACCTCGACTACCGGGTCCTCGCCGAAAGCCTGCGGGTGCAGTTCTACTGGACAGTCGCCGGCGTCAGCTCACCTACGCCAACGCAATACAACCACGACAGCTATCTGAGCAAACAAGACATCGAGCTGGGCTGGATCAGGCATGTCCTGCGCTTCACCGGGCGTCGCGCGACCGCACCGCTCGACGCACCGACCAGCGCTGGGATCAGCTTCGCGATCGAGCGTTGGGTCGGTGGACAAAGGGATTTCTTCGGACGCCGAGTTCCGGAGAAAATTGCCGCCCACAAGCGGAATGCGCTGATCGGGAAATTCTGCTTCTGGACCGGCATCGTGATCGCCGTCATTCTAGCGTTGGTGCAGTACGCGCTCTCCGAAACCTGGAAGGCTCCGATGATGGCGATGATGGGGCTACTGCCTTTGATCGCTGGTTTCAGGGAGTTTTACTCCCACAAAAAAGCCGACATGGAGCTGATCAAACAGTTCAGCTTCATGCACCGGATCATGAAGGAAGCGTTGCGCCGCCTGCACAGTACCGAATCTGACGACGATCGCCGGGAAATTCTAAGGGCACTCGGTGAGACCGCGCTGGACGAACAGGCCGAGTGGATCATGCGCCAGCGCGAGCGACACCCGGATAGCCAGGAGGTGGGCTAGCGCTTATCTGCGTTCGATGCGATCAAGCGTCCGTGAGCGCCACGAAGCTGTAGCGATCACCGTCACGCTTGATATGACCTGCCGTCGGCGTCGCAAAGTGCGTACCAATAATCAGCACGGGCCCGTCCGCGTAGCGGTCCAGCAATGCGTCGCGGGTGCTGCGCGCCTGCGCTGCATCGTAGTCCGCGGAACTCGACCAGTCGCTCCGTGCCATCTGACACGGGTGATGAATGCAATCCCCGGTGATCAACGCATTCTCACCGCCCGACGATATACGCACGCTTACATGTCCCGGCGTGTGCCCGGGGGTGGGCTCCAGCCATACCTCGTCGCACAACTGGTGCTCCGCATCGACCAGATCCACCAGCCCGGCTTCGAACACCGGCCGCACGGAGTCCGCCAGCACGGGACCATATGCGGCCTCGTCCTCGTTCGCGTCCCAGTAGCGCCATTCGGTCTCGGCCATGAGGTATCGCGCGTTGGGAAACGTCGGCAGCCACTCGCCGTCAACCAGCATCGTGTTCCAGCCGACATGATCAACATGCAGATGGGTGCACAACACCGTATCGACGGACTCGCGTGGATAACCCGCGCGAGCGAGATCCTCCAGGAACGTCGTCTGCAGGTTGGTCCACGCCGGGATGCTGCGCTGCTTGTCGTTGCCGATGCAGGTATCGACAACGATCCTGCGCGACCCGGTATCCACAACCAGCGCATGCACACTCATGATCAACTTGCCTTCGGCGGTCATGAAGTGCGGGTGCATCCAACCAATCTCCAGGCAGGCCTCGGGCGTCGCATCGGGCAGGATGAAGCGCGACCCGCCGGCAACTTCAAGCTCGACTACCCGGGTTATCTTTACGTCACCGATCTGCCAATGCGCCATAGCTGCTGTCCCTTCGTCCTTCGTGCGCCGAACATTGTGTGGCCAACAGCTTCGCTGCCCTCATCGATGACCGCAAGTACCTGTCTGGTTTCTTGCCCGCGGCCAGACGCCCGCGTATCTTGCTGCTCAGGGCACGCGGTGAGGACGAACCATGGCTGACGCTCGCACGACAAACACCGGGCTGAAGGGGGTGTGGTCCGCATTCAAGGAGATCGGTACCGTCGTTGCGGCCGTCCGGCACCTGAAACCACGGGCCGCCAGCATCACGGATTCGATCGGTAGTCGCGTCGAACACAATGCTCGGACGTTCGGCAATCGCCCAATGATTCTGTTCGAGGGCAAAACCATCACCTGGGCCGACTTCAACGCGCTGGCTAATCGCTATGCACATGGCCTGGCCAGGCGCGGCGTTGGCAAGGGCGACACCGTCAGCCTGTTGATGGAGAATCGAATCGAATACCTGGCGGCGATCACCGCGGTCTGCAAGCTCGGCGCGATTGCCGGTCTGATCAACACGAACCTGCGCGAACGGCCGCTGATTCACTGCATCAACGTCACCCAATCCAAGCTCTGCATCATCGGCGAAGAGCTGGTCGGATCGGTCGAAAAGGTGAAGGCGGAACTGAACCTCAACGAGGGTGAGGACTATGTTTACGTCCCCGACGCGGGCAGTCAGCCGGCCCCCAACTGGGCCATCGATCTCGCGGCCGAGAGCGCCGACGCGCCTGCCGACAACCCGGCATCCACCGCAACGGTAACCCTCGGCGATTCTGCGCTGTATCTGTTCACCTCCGGGACCACGGGGTTGCCCAAGGCCGCGATCGTCTCTCACCGCCGATACCTGATGAGCGCGATGACCAGCGCGAAGGCGCTGCTGAAGTGTGACGAGAACGACCGAATCTACATCTGCCTGCCGCTCTACCACGGCACCGGCCTGATGATCGGCTTCGGACCGGCGCTGGCATCTGGTGCATCAATGGTCATCCGGCGGAGGTTCTCGGCGAGTCGCCTGTTGGACGAAGTGCGCGAGCACCAGGCGACCTGCCTGATCTATATCGGCGAGCTGTGCAGATATCTATTGAACCAGCCGGTGCGGCCCGATGACGCCGACAACCCGCTTCGAAGCATCGCCGGCAACGGTCTGCGCCCCGACATCTGGTTGGAATTCAAGCAGCGCTTCGGCATCAAGCGAATCGCAGAGTTTTACGGCGCCAGCGAAGGCAACGTGGCGTTTGCCAACCTGCTCAACAAACAACTGACCATCGGCACCACCACCCAGAAGATCGCCCTGGTGCGCTACGACGTGGATGAGGACCAGATCATTCGCGACGAAAATGGTCACTGCATCGAGGCAACCAAAGGGGAGCCCGGACTCCTGCTGGCCGAAATCAACGACCAGCAGGTCTTCGAGGGGTACACCGACGCGGAAGCGACCGAGGCCAAGATCGTCCGCGATGTGCGCAGTCCCGGAGACTCCTGGTTCAACTCAGGCGATCTGATTCGCCGCATCGACGTCGGATTCAGCTTCGGCCTGCCACACTTTCAGTTCGTCGATCGAGTCGGCGATACGTTTCGCTGGAAGTCGGAGAACGTGTCGACCAATGAGGTAGGCGAGGTCGTCAATCGCCATCGGCAGGTTCACTTCTGCAACGTCTACGGCGTCGATGTGCCGCGCGCCGACGGGCGTGCCGGGATGGCAGCACTGGTACTCAACGAGGGACACGAAGCGCTGGACCTCAGTGATTTCTCTACCTTTATCGCCCGTGAACTACCGGCTTACGCGCGGCCGGTGTTTCTCAGAATCCAGCGAGACATCGACGTCACCGGAACCTTCAAGATGGTCAAGGTCGAGTTGCGCAAGCAAGGCTACGACCCGGAGCTCGTCGGCGAGTCTCTGTACGTTATGAAGCCCGGCACCAATGTCTATGAGCCTCTGGATTCGGACTTTCACGCAACCATCCGTGCCGGTGACGCGGGTTTCTAAGCGACCTTGCCCGTCAGATCCAACCCGGGCGGTGTTGTTCGATCTGGGCAACGTAATCCTCGAGTTAGACGTCCGCCGAGTGTTCGCCCATTGGGCTGACCTGTCCGGCGAATCCACCGATACCCTGATCACACGCTGGGTTCTGGATGAGGCCTATAAGCGTCATGAAACAGGACAGCTCGACTTTCACGACTATGCCGCACACCTAAGCCGCATGCTCGATATCGAGCTACCTGCATCGGGTTGGCAAGCGGGTTGGAATGCTCTGTTTCGCGGTCCCTACGCGGACGTCACCGCCCGACTGCCAAGCCTGTCCGCACGGCTGCCGTGCTTCTGCTTCACCAACACCAATCCGACCCACCAGGCGCAGTGGCAGAGAGACTATCCCGACGCCATCAAGGGTTTTCGGAAAATCTACGTTTCCTCCGAGATCGGGCGCCGCAAACCAGACCCGGAGTCCTACCGATGGGTGGCCAGCGACATGGGGTTCGCACCGGGCGAGATTCACTTCATTGACGACAGCCAGGCAAACGTGGATGGGGCCATCAGCGCCGGGATGCGCGCGACGCGGGTGCGTAGTGAAGCCGACGTCGTCGCCGCAATGGATGCGCTGCTTAGCTGAGCGTCGGCGAACTCTGCTTCTCGAGTTCGCCCAGCAGACGCAGTGCGGTGATCCGGTCGCGGCCACATACCGCTACATCCGCCTTGAAATCCAAGCAAACCTTTGGCCGCTCGGGCTTCCCGAACAGGGCGCATTTCCTCTCAGAGGTCAGCTGAATACAACGCACCCCGGCAGGTTTACCCCCAGGCATTCCCGGGATCGCGGAGCTGATCGAGGGCGCGATACAACACGCACCGCAGGCGCTACGGCAGTGCACGATCAACCGTTGATGGCGCCGGCGACCGCAGCGTAGCGGTCGAGCAAGGGAATCACGGTGTCCGCGTCTGCCGAGGGCAGAGCCAGGATGATTCGATTGAAACCCATCTCGAGCAACGCTTCGATCCGCGCCGGATCCGGTCCGACCCCAAAGATGCTGAAGTCCGGTTCGCCCGCGCGCGCCGATGCCTGCCAGGCTTCACGGGTACGGGCAATTCCTTCCACATAGTCCACCTCGCCCTGGGCGGCAGCGCGCGCCTGATCCTGATGAATGGGCATCCAGCCGTCCCCGTATGCTGCAATCCGTTCATAAACCCACCTCGACGAGGCGCCCAGCAAGACCGGCGGCCCTCCGCGTTGCACGGGTTTGGGGAAAGCCCAGAGCGGATCGAAGTCGACCAGCTTGCCATGGTACTGAGCTTCGTCGTCGTTCCAGATGGCACGCATCGCTTCGATGCGCTCTTGCAGCAACGGCCAGCGCGTCGCGTAGTTGGTCCCATGGTTTGCCATCTCTTCCCGGTTCCAACCCGCGCCAACGCCCAGCAGCACCCGACCGTCCGACAGCTTGTCCAGGGTGGCGACCTGTTTTGCCATCAGAATCGGCTCTCGCTCCGTGATCAACGTGATACCCGTGCCCAGTTTCAGGGTCTGTGTCACGACCGCTGCCGCCGCAAGGGCCACGAACGGATCATAGGTATTCCAGTATTCGCGGGGCAGTTCGCGCCCGCCGGGCCAGGCTGTCTCACGAACTGCCGGAATGTGCGTATGCTCGGGTAAAAACAGGGATTCAAACCCCCTGGCTTCAGCCGCACTCGCAAGCACATGGGGCGCGATCGAGTACTCGGTCGCGAACATCAAGACACCGAAATCGGCCATGGGGTCTCTCGATTTGCGCTACGGGCGTCGCGCTATGCGACGCATCGTGCATGCGCAACCCGTCATTGGCAAATTCGAAAGGGCTTAGAGGACGATAGCGTCGAACCGGGCGCGGTGCTCGTCAATCTTGCGTACGTAGCGCCGACCCGCGGTGTGCATGAGTTCGTCATCCTGGTTGATGCCGACGTTGTATGCCAGCAACGCACACTGCTCATCACCGCAGACCGTCTGGTAGTGGGAAAGGATCTGCGCCCCGCAGTAGACATTCTGTTCCGGATCACCGAGATCCGAACCGCAGAAGCCTCGCCAGTACGGCCGCACCTGGGCTGGCCCCATGGCGCCGACATGCGATTTGACGTGCTTGCGGAATGAGCTTTCGGCAAATATCACGCTGGCGACCAGTTCCGGTGCCAGACTCTGGCGGGTCGATGCTTCCAGAATCCATCCCGAGAACTCGTCCGCCACGCTCTTGCGTACCCCGAACGCCCGATGCATCTGGGCCGCGAACGTCCCTACTTCCTCCTCCCAGGCCGCCCGCTGGTGAATACCCGCCGGAATGGCGAACGCACTGCGTTCATAGTCCACCGGACCGTAGAACTCAGCCAGGCCTACGGCCGCAATCAGTGCGACCGCGACAGCCAGCACTTCGAGCCGGACAATGAAGGGTGCACGCTTGACCATCGACAATAGCCGGCCTGCGAGCAGCATTTTCGAGTTCACGTCCATATCCGTGCGCATATCCCCCTTGGATGCAGCCATTCTATAGGGCTTGCGTCACACTATGGAACCAATCCTAAGAAAAAGTGGTGAGGGTTGCTGTCCCCCCCTTGTAACGTATGCCAATGAAGTTAGCGAACACTTACCGTTCGTCTCGCACTATGTAAGCGTTACAAAACAGAAACATATTAATAACGCTCTACTTATACCAAAACATTCTATTAACTATGGAGATATCCTGCAGTGAAAGTGAATTCAGGCGGTAATGCCTGCATCGATGACCAGCTCGGCGCCGTTCATGTAGCTGGCCTGGTCAGACGCAAGAAACACCACGCCGTCCGCGATGTTGGTCGGACTCCCCACCGCGCCTCCCGGCACCGCTTCGGCCGCCAGTTCACTCGGCTCCAGGGTATTTGCGCCCGCCATTAGTGCGTCCGGGATGATGCTGTTCCAGATCGGTGTCGCGATGATCCCCGGGTGCACCGAATTCACCCTGATCGGCCATCCGTTCGCTGCACACTCCAGGGCGACCGCTTTGGTAAACAGCCGCACCCCGCCCTTGGTCGCACAGTATCCGGACAGCGTCGCGGAGCCTTGCAAACCTGCCACCGACGACAGGTTGACGATGGATCCACCGCCGGAGGCGTTGATCAGCGGAATCGCCGCGCGCGTGCCGAGAAACACGCCGTCCAGATTCACTGCGGTCTGCCGGCGCCAGTCTTCGAGGGTCATGTCGAGAATGCTGCCCGCCCAGGCAATTCCTGCGTTGTTGACCAGCACGTGCAGAGCGCCCCAGCGTTGCTCTACGTCGCGCACCACCGAAGCCCAGTCCTGCTCGCTGGTCACATCGTGATGCTGATAGACGGCCTCGGCGCCCGTCGCCGCAATCGATTCCACCGCGTCGGTGCCAAGGTCATCCTGGATATCGCTCAGCATGACCCGACAGCCTTCCGCGGCAAACGCATCGGCGCAAGCGCGGCCAATCCCCGAAGCCGCCCCGGTTACGAGCACGACTTTGTCCTTCAATCCGGTCAATTTTTCTCTCCCGTCCCAGGTCAGCTCAGCAAGCCCAGTTTGAAGTTGTCCCAGGTCACGATCTGATCCGGTATCACCACGACCCAGCGGCGATTGCGTCCGCCGGCACTCGCGCTATTGGGCGCCGGGTCATCCACCGGAGGCTTGCCGTGGCCGCCGTTGTACTTGATCCCCATCTGTTGGCGCGCTTGCGCGAGAAACGGATCCGCATGTTCCGCCGTCGCGTCTTCCAGCACTTCGGCCCGTCCCTGAATCATGATTGCCTGCAGTTCCGGGAACTTCTCATTACGATCCACGATCACGGAACATTCCGGTGTGCGGCGCAAGTTCACAACCTTCTGCCCGCGGCCAAAAAAGTAGACGCGACCGCCTGCCCAGCCGAACCACATCGGCGTGAGATTGATCCGCGCGCCGGGGCCCATCGAGGCGACACGCATGTTCCACTGACTGGCCATCAGCTCATCGATCTGCCCCGCATCGAGCGCGAGTTCCTTTGGCAACGCCATCGTGTCTCCGCTCAGTGGGCCTGCAACTCAGCAATCATCGCGCGGCGCGCGTCCGCATCGACGAACCCGAAGCCGCCGGACGTGCGATCGACGAAATTGCCGTAGCGGCGTTTGATTTCAGGAACGATGTCCTTGGGCTCCCCAACCACCGCAAAGGCCTCGAGGATGTCGTCGCTGATCAGCGTACCCATTTCCTGCCAGCGCCCTTGTTTGGACATGGCATTGAGTTCCGGCTGCAGCTCGCCAACACCGATGGACTCGAGAACGCCACGATATGCAGGCGTCGAACCGTAAAACGCAATCCGCTCGCACACCTGACGTTTGCTCTTCGCGAACGCCTCCTCATTGTCCCCGGAGACCACGAAGTTCGAATAAGAGATCTCAAACTGCTGCCGGCTCTTGCCCACCTTGGCAAGCCCCGCTTCAATCGCAGGCAGCGTCACAGACTCGATGAACGCGACCGTGCTGAATGGGTGGATGATCATGCCATCGGCCACTTCTCCGGCCACCTCCGTCATCCTTGGACCCACCGCGGCGAGGATCACCTTGGGCGCTCCGTATTCGGTGTTCTCCGGGGCGAAGGCAGGCGTCATCAGAGTGTGCGTGTAGTACTTGCCGACAAATTGAAGCGGCTCTGCGTCGTACCAGTTCGCCCAGATCGCACGCATCGCCAGAACCAGTTCGCGCATCTTTGCGGCGGGCGAGTCCCAGGGCATGCTGAACCGCTTGGTAATGTGGGGCTTGATCTGCGAGCCCAGCCCGATGGTCAAGCGACCCTTCGAGTAGGCATTGAGGTCGTGGCCAACGTTCGCGAGCAACATGGGGCTGCGCGCAAAGGCAACCGCGATCGAGGTGATCAGTTCGATTCGCTCGCTGTGTTCGGCCGCGAGCAACAGGGGCATGAACGGGTCGTGGGCGGTCTCCGCGGTGCGAACACCGTCCACCCCGAGTTGTTCGTACTCACGCGCAACCTCGGCCACCCGCTCGAGTTGTGGTCCTAGGCCGGCATCTACTTTCACGGCAGCTCCCTCAGCGTCAGGCGGTCAGTTCTTCAATGATCTTGATGCGATCCTGTTTCGGGATGTGCGCATAGGCGGCGGACGTGCGATCGATGATGTCGCCGTAACGCGTGCGAATCTGCCCAGCGATGCTGGACGGTTCACCAATAACGGCGAAATTCTCGAGGATGCTGTCATCGATCAGGTCACCCATGGCTTCCCAGCGACCTTGCTTGGACATCGTGTTCAGCTCGGCCTGCAACTCGCCAACGCCGATCGAATCGAGCACGGGTTTGTACGCCGGGGTCGAACCGTAGAACGCGATCTGCCGGCAGGTTGCCGTTTTCGCCTGCTCCAGTTCCTTCTCGTCCTGCCCCGTGACCACGAACACCGGGTAGCTGATTTCGAAGTCGTCGCGACTCTTGCCTGCCTTCGCGAAGCCCCGCTCCAGCGCCGGTATGGTCGTTTCTCGAAGATATTTTTCCGTGGTGAACGCATGCGCGATCACCCCATCGGCAACCTCTCCGGCGACCTCGGTCATGAGCGGCCCAACGGCGGCCAGGAACACCCGCGGCGCCCCGTAGTCATTGTCCGTCGGCGTAAAGAACGGAGTCATCAACGTGTGGGTGTAGAACTTGCCGGCGAACTCCATCGGAGCACCTTCGTGCCAGGTTGCCCAGATCGCACGCATTGCCAGAATGAACTCGCGCATCCGCGCCGCCGGTTCCGACCAGGGCATGCTGAATCGTTTGGTGATGTGCGGCCGGATCTGAGATCCGAGTCCTAGAACGAAACGTCCCTTGGACACCGCGTTCAGGTCGTGGCCAATGTTCGCCAGGAGCATCGGGGTGCGGGCGAAGGCGACGGCAATCGAAGTCATCAAGTCGATGTTCTGAGTCTGCTGCGCTGCAACGACGAGTGGAAAGAAGGGGTCGTGACTGGTTTCCGCGGACAGCAGCCCGCTGTAGCCCATCTCCTCCAGTTCCTGCGCCTGAGCCCCCACCTTGTCGAGTTCGAAGCCTACGCCGCCGTCGACTTTCATTCCGTCGTCGCCCCCAGTTTCAAAGACCGGCCATTGTATAGCCCTTTAAGAGCCAGCGGGTACCTGCGCCTAACGGGAGGAATACGTGCCGGGCGGGGCGTTCCATCAACGCCCATCGAGTTCCACCGGCGCAGCATAGCATCGTCAAATACGGCTCCCGGACCCCTTGAAGCGCGCTGAATAGGCCATATATTCAATGGGATCCCGAGCGCTTTTGAGGAGTTGCGCAAATGACGAGGGTTCTCCTGTTCATCGCGACCAACGTAGCGGTACTGGTTCTGCTGAGCATCACCTTCAGCGTCTTCGGGTTGGAGTCCTATCTCTCGTCCAATGGCGTCGACTTGAATCTGACGAGTCTGCTGGTCTTCTCGGCCGCGTTCGGCATGGGCGGGTCCTTCATATCGCTGGCCCTGTCGAAGTGGATCGCCAAGCGCTCCACGGGGGCGAAGGTAATCGAATCTCCCACCAACGACACGGAACGCTGGCTGCTGGATACGGTCGCGGGGCTCGCGCGGGACGCGGGCATCGCGATGCCCGAAGTGGCGGTATTCCCATCGCCCCAACCCAACGCGTTCGCCACCGGCGCGAGTCGGAACAAGGCGCTGGTAGCGGTAAGCAGCGGGCTGCTCGAAAACATGAACGGCGACGAAGTGAAGGCAGTACTTGGCCATGAAATCGGCCACGTTGCCAACGGTGACATGCTGACCCTGACGCTGCTCCAGGGCGTGATGAACACCTTCGTGATCTTCTTTTCGCGCATCATCGGGTTTTTCGTCGACCGGGTACTACTGAGAAACGAACACGGCTATGGGATCGGATTCTGGGTCACTACGATCGTCGCGCAGATCGTGCTCGGTCTGCTCGCCAGCATGGTGGTGATGTGGTTCTCGAGGCACCGTGAATTCCGGGCCGACGCGGCCGGAGCAAACCTGGCCGGACGCGGCAACATGGTGGCCGCGTTGGAACGTCTGCGCGCGGCCCATGAGATGCCGAACACCATGCCGGAAACCCTCGTTGCGTTCGGCATTGCCGGTGGCCTGCGCAAGGGCATGCAGGCCTTGTTCGCGTCGCACCCGCCCATCGGTGAGCGGATCGAGGCGCTGCGCCGCGCCGCTTAGCTTTACCGTTCAGTCGCCGCCGGTTTTATCTGCCGTACGATAATCGCCGAACTGCTCGTCGCGTTTGGTCAGCGCGTCGGTCAGGCTTTCCCGAAGTTCGGCCAGGTGAGCCTGGGTCGAGCGGGTAAAGGTGGCGAGCGTCTGCATCTCAGTGCCCGCGCGAATCGCCGCGCGGATGCCCATCGCGTCCATCTGTCGGTGCACCGCACGCTTATTGATCTGCTGAATGTCACTGGGAACCCGGGCGACCCGTTCCGCGATGCGCAGCACGTTCGCCTCGAGTTCGTCCGCGGGGAACGCGCGATTGGCAAACCCGGACTGTGCGGCTTCTTCCCCCGACATGGAGTCGCCGGTGAGCATCAGCTCCATGGCCCGGCGCAGGCCCACGATCCAGGGATAGAACTGGTTGTCCGGTGGGCTGATGGCACGGACCACCGGATAGCCGATCTTGGCATCCTCGGCCACGTACACCAGATCGCAGGCCGTGGCCAACTCGGTCCCGCCGGCTAGGCAATAACCGTGCACCTGGGCGATGACCGGCTTGGCCAGATCCCACATTCCCAGGAATCCGTCCACCACGTGGCGGGGCCAGTTGCCCAATCCCCCGGCGCTGTAGTACGGCTGATCTTTCGCAACGTTTGACTTCAGGTCGTAGCCCGCAGAGAAGCACGAGCCTGCGCCGCGAATGATGGTCACCGCAATGTCCGGATCCTGGTCGCCCGTCTCCAGCGCGTGGAACATCTCGCCGCGCAACTCATTGGACAGCGGATTACGCTTATCCGGTCGGTTCAGCGTAATGCGCTGCACTCTCGGCAACGGCTGATCGAGAATGATTTTCTGGTAATCCACGGGACCCCCTATCCGACCGAAAACACGTCGGGTGTAAATGTTGCGAACGTTCGCTCCGTTTCTTCCGCCGTTGCACCACCGAGCGGCGCGATGATATGCGTATGAATACCACCTGCGGCGTCAGCCAGCACTCGCTCGCGGCACTCCTCTTCCACGCCGATAATGGCGATCTCGTCGATCAGCGCATCAGTGAGCGCGCCGCCGGTTTTCTCACGATCTTTCTCTGCCCAGCCTTCAGTGATCGTCGAGGCTGCATCGCTGTACCCGGCCCAGGCCAGAAACCGGTTGTAAACCGGGGTGGCGTAGTAAGGCGCAAACGCCGCCCGAAAACGCGCCCGCGCGCCGTCCTTATCGTCCGTCACCAGCACCATGGCCCGGTTGACCACCTCGACGTCCTGCCAATTCTTGCCGGCGCGTTCCGCGCCGATCTTCACATGCTCCATCATCTTCGGCAGCGCGCCCTTCGGCCACAGGTTAAAGATCACTCCGTCACCTACCTCCGCGGCCATCTCGATCATCTTGGGCCGGAGCGCCGCCAGGTACAGCGGCGGCGGATCGTCCATGGGGAACTGCCGATATCCATGACTGGCCATGGTGTCGAGATCGAAGTTCGATTTTTCGCCCGCCAGCATCGAGCGAACCATGAGCGCCGTCTCCCTGACCCGGGTCACCGGCTTATCCAGCTCAATGCCATGCCAACCGCCCATCATGGTCTGGCTCGAAGAGCCGAGCCCCATGACGAAGCGCCCGGGCAACACCTGGCCCAGCACGTTAGCCGTCGCCGCCAGCACTGCGGGTGTGCGCGTGTAAACCGGCGTGACGGCGACCCCGATCCGGATGTCTTTGGTGGTGGCCCCCAGCACGGCCGCTGCCGTCAAAGCGTCCGGCGCGCCGCCATCTCCGAACCACGCGTCCGTGTACCCGTTCGCCTCGGCCCATTGGACCCGTTCCACGGTGTCTTTGACGAAGGGGCTGGCCGGCAGCGTCACCGCCATGCGTCGTTTGAGTGCCATCGTTCCTCCCGAACTGTGCGTAACGAATGTGGGGAACTAGCGTTGCATTTTGCGACGCGCGGAATCAAGCCGTATGCTGGGCGACCTCTGAATTGGGAGCATGCATGAGCGACGCGCCTGAACTCACCGCGGTACGCGAGGCCCATCGTTTCGACGAGCAGGCGCTACTCGACTATCTGGCTGCGAACCTGGATGGCTTCGAAGCACCCGTCACCATTCGACAGTTCGAAGGTGGCCAGAGCAATCCGACGTTTCTACTGGAGGCCGCTTCGGGCAATTACGTGATGCGCAAGCAGCCGCCGGGTGAGCTGCTGCCATCGGCGCACCAGGTGGACCGGGAGCACCGCGTCATGGATGCACTCCGCGACAGTGACGTACCGGTGCCGCGGATGTTCGTGTCGTGCGAAGACCCGTCTGTGATCGGGACGAAGTTCTACCTCATGGAGAAGGTTGAGGGCCGGGTGTTCACGGATCTATTGCTGCCTACCCTGAGCGCCGCAGAACGCGGTGCGATCTATGAGGATCTGGCCCGTGTCCTGGCGGCGCTGCACTGTGTCGACCCCATTTCAGTCGGTCTGGAGTCCTTCGGCCGGCCCGGCAACTACTACGCCAGGCAGATTTCCCGGTGGTCGAAGCAGTATCTTGCGTCGAAGACCGAGGACCTGCCGGAGATGGACAGGTTGATGTCCTGGTTGCCCTCGCACATTCCGGAAAGCGAAGAGCGCGTGATCGTGCACGGCGACTTTCGGCTGGGCAACGTGCTGATACACCCCACCGAACCACGGATCGCCGGGGTGATCGACTGGGAGCTATCCACGCTCGGCCATCCGCTCGCGGATCTCGGGTACGTCTGTATGGATTACCACGCAGACTCGTACTACAGCGAAGGCCTGAACCGGGCGGATCTCAGCGACCTGGGTATTCCCAGCGAACAGCAGATGCTCGACTACTACTGCGCCTTCGCGGGCCGTGCGAACGTGGAAAACTGGAGTTTCTACGTCATCTACAACCTGTTCCGGGCCGCCGGGATCATCCAAGGAGTGTACAAACGCGGGCTGGACGGCAACGCCAGCTCTGACTCCGCATTGGAGTTCAAAGACGCCTGTCGCGTTCGCGCAGAGCGCGCCTGGGCGCTGGTCGAAGCCCTCTGATACCTGCCTTTCGCTACAGAACGGCCCCGGCAATCAGTTCCAACACCTCCGGCTGGGAGCTGCCAACCAGCATCGACGAGACGTGACCCTGTTTGCCTGCATCGATCCAGCGTTGGAGGCGGTCCTTGATGCGGTCCGCGGGCCCGACAAGGTGGCAGGCATCGATGAGTTCCGCCGGTACCGCCGCCATCGCTTCGTCCTTGCGCCCTTCCAGGAACAGGTCCTGGATTTTGATCGCGTCTTCTTCGAAGCCGAGACGCTTGGCGTAGTCGGTGTAGAAGTTCTGGCCACGGGCGCCCATGCCACCGATGTACAGCGCCATGTTGCCGCGAATCGGCTTCATGCATTCCTCGACATCGTCGCCCATGATTGCGGTGACGAACGGCGCGACGTCGAAATCGAGCAGCGATTTGTCGCCCGCGGCGGCAAAGCCTTTGTTGATCGGCTCTTCAAAGACACTGTACTGCTCGGGATCCATCCACACCGGGAAGAACCCATCCGCAACCTCTGCCGCGGCCTCCACTCCCGCAGGCGTCAGCGTCGCGGCATAGATCGGAATGTCTTCGCCGCAGTGCAGGATGCTCTTCAGCGGCTTGCCCAGCCCCGTCGCCCGCTCTCCCTCATAGGGAATCTGGTATTCCTTGCCCTGGAAGTGCAGGGGCCCTTCGCGAGCAAACACCTGCTTCATGATCGCGACATATTCCTTCAGACGCGTCACCGGCCGACCATACGCAACGCCGTGCCAGCCCTCTATGACCTGTGGCCCCGATGCCCCGAGACCCACAATGAACCGGCCTCCCGACAGATCTGCCAGGCTCATCGCCGTCATTGCGGTCATCGCAGGCGTGCGCGCCGGCATCTGCATGATCGCGGTACCCACCTTGATGGTGTCGGTATTGGCGAGAATCCATGCCGCCGGGCTCACCGCATCCGACCCGTAGGCCTCGGACGTCCAGACCGAGTCGTAGCCCAGGGTCTCGGCTCGTTTGATGAACTCCATCGGGATATTCATCTTGCGTCCCGAATAACCAGCGATCAGGCCAAGTTTCATGCGCGGCTCCTGTTAAATTGCAATTCGAGTGCTCGAATCAGAACCGCGCAACATAGCAAACCCGCGTGGCGGAAACCACCGGGCAAGGACAGCGCACCCCGTTCACCCAAGGCCGACTACGCCTGCCCCTCCCGCACAACCAGTCGGTCATGGAGGTACTTCATGATGTCGAGCGACTCGTAGAGCCAGCGCACCCCGGAACCCGAGCTGATCCGCAGGCAAGGCACGGTCGAGTGGCCACCACCCGCGACGAGTTCGGTGTGGGCCTGAGGATCGCGCAGCGTGTCCCGGTGCTCGATGTCGATGTCGAACTGGTCCAGAAACCGATCGACGCGGGCGCAGAACGGGCAGCTCGCGTAGTGGTAGAGAAGGTAACTTTCGGACATCGTCGGCTCCTTGGGCGCGAGGCATTCTAACCAAACCCCCCTGAATTCCCAAAGCTGGCGCAAGGTACTAAACTCGCTCGCTTCTCGACTGCGCGGAAGGGTTCGGTGGCACGCAGGAAGGCCAAAGAGCGGATGATCCTGATCCGCAACACGGTCATCGGGTTCGCGATCGTGATGGTGGTCGGCGTGGGTGGCTACGGCCTGCTCTACAGCAGCGGCGTGGGCTCACCCGACAGCTTCGTGGAAGGTGAGCACTACGTGCTGCTGGACAACCCGCGACCACTGCGGCGCGGGTTGCCCATTCCGGTCGTAGAGTACTTTTCCTACGGTTGCATCCACTGTCGTAACCTGGATCCCCTGATCGAATCCTGGCTGGCAACGGCACCGGGCGACGTTGCCTTCGAGCGCTCGCCGGTAGCATTCAGCGGGTACTGGAGCATCTTGAGCCAGGGCTACTACGCGCTACAGGAAAAGGACGCACTGGACGCCAATCACCAGCGCGTGTTTCGAGCCATCCACGACGGCGGTAAGCAGTTCGTCAGCGCCGCGATGTTGGCGGCCTACGTCGACGGTCACGGCGTGACCCGCGAGGAGTTTCTGGAAGCCTACAACTCACCCGCGATACGTCGCAAAGCAGCCAGCGCCGAGCGCCGCACGCGCGCCTACGGAGTCAGCGCGGTCCCCACGCTGGTGGTCGCCGACCGCTACCTGATCAAGGTCGGTGACGTCGGGCGCAGAGAATCCCTCGCGATCGTCGACTTCCTGCTCGACCAGATTCGAGCGGAGACACGGCCCGCCACGGTCCAGGATTCCCCCGAAGCAGGCTAGCCCTGGCGCCGCATTCAGGCGTCGTTCAGCTTTCCCCCGTGAGACTGGAGGCTCGGCCCACGGGAGTGAATCGATGATCGAATACACCAGCCTGCTGCAGACCATCGCGTTGACCATGGGAGTCGCCTGGGCCAGCGGCATCAACCTCTATGCCGTAGTCGCGGTATTGGGCATCGCTGGCCTCACCGGGTACGTCGAGCTGCCGGCGACACTCGCCGTGGTTCAGGATCCGCTGGTCATAGCTGCCGCGGTACTGATGTACTGGGTCGAGTTTTTCGTCGATAAAACACCGGGGGTAGACAGCGCGTGGGACGCACTGCACACCTTCATCCGGATTCCCGCCGGCGCAATGCTGGCCGCCGGCGTCGTGGGCGAGACCGCACCTGAGTTGGCAATCGCTGCCGGCCTGCTGGGCGGTTCACTGACCGCTGCGACCCACGCCACCAAAACCGGTGGACGGTTACTCATCAACACCTCACCGGAACCCTTCAGCAACTGGACGGCATCCCTCGCAGAGGACGCCGTAGTGCTGTTCGGCCTCTGGGCAGCCATCAATCATCCCGCTATATTCCTCACATCGCTGCTGCTCTTCCTGGTACTTCTATGCTGGTTGTTGCCGAAAATCTGGCGTGCGCTCCGTGGCGGAATCCGCCGGGTCGGCGCCTGGTTGCGACCCGAGCCACGACCGGCAACCGGCTGACTTTCTCCCATGCCGGCTGACCGTCGGCACCGCAATCCCGGACCCGGCGCAGCAGCATTGCTGCTGCGTTTCGGGTTGTACGCAGCCGCCATTGGTTTCGCTGTGCTGGCCGGCTATCTGCTGTACCTGGACCGAGTGATATCCGGGACATTCGAGGGCCGACGCTGGTCGGTACCGGCGAGGATCTATGCCCAACCACTGGAAATCTATCCCGGGCTCGGCTTGTCGGTAGACGAGTTCGAGGTTGAACTCAAACGCCTGGGTTACACGAGGACCGGATCGCTTTCCGCGCCTGGAACATTTCATCGCGATGACCGGGTGCTGGATGTCTGGTTGCGCGGTTTCTCCTTCAGCGACGGCTATCGCCCAGCCACCCGGTTGCGACTTCGCTTCGCGAGTGATCGCATCCTGTCGCTGGACGACGAGAGCGACGCACGGATTCCGCTGGTTCGCCTGGAACCGCCGCAGATCGGCAGCTTCTTCGCCAGCCACGGTGAAGACCGACTGATCGTAGCGCCCGAAGACACGCCACCGCTGTTGACCGAAACACTGAAAGTGGTCGAGGACCGGCGCTTCGACGCGCATCCCGGCTTTGACTGGATGGGCATTGCGCGCGCTTTCTGGACGAACCTGCGCGCCGGGGAAGTGCAACAGGGGGGCAGCACCCTTACACAACAGCTGGTCAAGAGCTTCTTCCTCGACAATCGCCGCACCCTTGGCCGCAAACTCAAGGAACTCGCCATGGCGATCATCCTCGAACTGCGATTCGACAAGACCGATCTGCTGAACGCCTACATCAATGAGATATACCTCGGCCAGGATGGCAACCGCGCAATCCATGGCTTCGGCCTCGCCTCGGAATTCTACTTCAACAAACCGATCAATGAGCTCGGCGCGCCCGAGATTGCATTGCTGGTTGCCATCATCCGGGGCCCGTCCTACTACAACCCTTATCAACACCTCGACCGGGCCCGCCAGCGACGCGATCTCGTGTTGGGACTGATGCGCGACCAGGCGTTGATCGACCAGCCAACCTACGAGGCGACCGTGTCCGAGCCGCCCCGACTGTCCCGTCCCGCCCGCCGTGGGGGTCGTTACTACCCGGGCTTCATGGATCTGGTGCGGCGGCAACTGGCGGACTCGTATGACGAACAGCTCCTCGGGTCCGGCGGTTACCGGGTGTTCACGACGCTGAACCCGAGAATTCAGGAACAGACCGAATCGGCGATACGCACCACGCTGCAGGCTCTCGAAGCGCAGCGCGGTCTGCCGCCAGACGAACTGCAGGCCGCGGCTGTGGTCACGAGCACCCAGACCGGCGACGTGCTCGCACTGGTGGGCGGTCGCCGCCCCGGTTTCCCCGGCTTCAACCGCGCGCTCATGGCGAAACGCCCCGTTGGTTCGCTGATGAAACCAGTGGTGTATCTGAATGCCTTCGAGTCGGGCCGCTATCACCTGGCTTCGCAGATCGACGACACGCCGTTCATTGCCGACCCCTCGCGACCGGACGCCTGGACTCCCCACAACTTCGACGGCAAGTATCACGGCCAGGTTCCACTGGTACGCGCCCTGGGTGACTCGCTCAACGTCGCCACGGTCCGACTCGGACTGGAGCTGGGCGTCGAAAAAACAGCGCAGCGGCTCGCCGAACTCATCGATCGACCAATACCCAATGCCTATCCTTCGTTGCTGCTGGGCGCTATCGACATGTCGCCCATGGATATGGCGCGCTTGTATACGGTGTTTGCAAGTGGTGGATTCAGCGCACGACCGACGTCGGTAATCGAGGTCCGCGACGAAACCGGCGCGCTGGCCCAGCACTATCCGATTACGATCCGCAAGGTAGCCGATGCGAGCGCCATCGCCCAGCTGAACAGCGGCCTGCGCAGCGTCATGAGCAATGGAACCGGCAAGACTTCGCGGTTTCGAAACCGGGGCGTTGCCGGCAAGACCGGGACGTCGGACGACTTTCGGGACAGTTGGTTCGTTGGCTTCGACAACCGGCATCTGTCCGTCATCTGGATCGGCTACGATGACAATCGTCCCGTCGGATTGACCGGGGCGGCCGGCGCAATGCGGGTGTGGGACGAGCTGATGCGCTCGCTCAACCCGGTACCACTCAACCAGTCGCTGCCCCCGGGGTTCATCGAACGCGACGTCGACTACGCGACCGGCGCCTGGGCACGCAGCGATTGCGCCGCGACAGTGCGGATTGTGTTACCCAACAAGGTAGACTTGCCCGGTAAGCCGGGCTGCGGTCCTTCCCTCGGAGAACGCGTTAAATCATGGTTCGACTGAATACCAGGGCGTCGCTGAACCCCTCGATCATCAATCAACGGCTCGCATGGACGCTGATGGCCATTGTCCTGCTGGCGGGCTGCAGCAGCGCGCCACCCGGGTCCACGCAGCCGCCGCCACGCACGGCACCGCAGATACCGGGTCTCGACCCTACACAACCACCCGGACCGGAACACGCGCTGACGCTGGCGCTGCACGACCAGGCGGATGCGGCACGCCTTCGCGGCGACCACGAAACGGCGATCGCCACCCTGGAGCGTGCCATCCGCATCGACCCGGACGCCCCTGAACTGTGGCTGCTGTTGAGCCGGGTCAATCTCGATGCCGGCGATCCGGCTGCAGCGCAGCAACTGGCACGCAAAGCGCTGCAGTTCGTGGGTAATCGAGCCAAGCTCGAGCAGCAGGCCTGGGGCCTGATCGACGCGGCCCAGCACCTGGCTGCCAAGCACGCAGAAGGACTGGACCCGAAATCTCCAGACCAATAGCATCAGGATCATCGCCTCATCGGATGCTTCACCATGGGTAGACTAGCTGCGGGCTTGGTCATGTTCTCTGCACTGATCGTCAGCGTCGGCTGCGAACCCCAGGACGGACGGCCCGGACTGTGGCTCGGCGGGGACGTCAGCGCGATACCCGCCGACTGGTCGTTCAGCCGCGCCTATAAAGAAATCGCCGTCCAGGTCGCGACCCCCTATCTGCTCCCCCATTCCGTTACGGTATGGTGCAGCGAGGTAGACGGCGAACTCTACATCGCGGCCTCCAGTCCCGATTCCAAGAACTGGCCCGGCTGGGTCCGGGACGATCCCGACGTGCGCCTGAAGATCGACATAAAGATCTACGAGGTCACGCTCGAGGAGTTAACCGATGCCGACGTCATCCGTCCCGTGCAAATGGCCTACGCCGAAAAATACGAGCTCAGCGAGCCGTTGTCCGCGGACGCCACCGCCGTCCGCTACTGGTTGGTGACGCCGCGCGCCGGGTGAGCCGATCCAGAGCACTCAGCGATACAATGCATCGGCGCCATGTTTGGCTTCCAACGCCTGCCGCTCGGCGCGGGTCAACTTACGTACCACCAGCCCGTATGAACGATCAATCATTCGTTCGATTTCACCACGCGGGATGGAGCCGTCCAGAATGATCGTATTCCAGTGCGCTTTGTTCATGTGGTAGCCAGGCACTACGGCGCTGAAGATGTCGCGCAACGCCATGGCCTCTTCGGGATCGCACTTCAGGTTCATGCTCGCCAAATCATCTCGGTACGCCAGGGTGGCGAACATTTTGTGGCGGATCTTGTACACATAGACGTCGCCACCAAACGGGAAATCCTCCCACGCGTCGGGTCGCGCCAACAGATACTGCCGCACGGCTTCGAAGTCCATGGAACCAATACCGACTATGCCCGGGACAGCGACGCGATGCCCGCGGCGGCGGCGATCAACAGAATGCCACCCAGGCGATCGACGTGAACACGATAGTTCGCCAGGGCTCGCCGACCCAGCTCACCCAGCAACACCGAGTAGCCACTCAGGATGGAAAACTCGATGACGAAAGAACTGACCGCGAGAATCGCTACCTGGGGTGCAATCGCGCTGTTCGGATCGACGAACTGAGGCAGAATCGCGCCGAAATACACCAGCAGATTCGGATTGGCGCCCTGCACCACCAGCCCCCGCCAGAACGGCCGCTTGGTCGAGTCAGCCGTGGTCGCCAGATTCCGAACCGGCTGGAAGGACAACCAGATCGCACGACCACCCAACCAGATCAGGTACGCCGCACCGGTCCATTTGATCAGGGTAAACATCTCGAGCGACAGCATATGTACGGCAATCAACCCCGTGGCCGCGGCGATGAAATACGCCGCGTTGGCGACGATGACACCCGCCGTGGCTTCGATTCCCTTCGCCCGCCCACCGCTCGTCGCCAACGACATCACCACCAGGGCGGAAGGTCCCGGCTGGAGGCACAACACGGCCTCGATCAGACAGAACAGCAACCATGCTTCAACCGTCATGGATTAAGCCCATCATCGCAATTCGTCGAGCGTTACGATCGAGTAGACACGGGTATCGCGTATCTCCCCCGAAGGCCCACGGGTATCTCCACGCAGTATTCCTTCGAGGGTGAATCCGAGCCGTTCCACGACCCGCCAGCTGCGTTCGTTGGCGTTGTCCATGCGCGCCTCGAAGCGCCGCGCCGACAGCGAGGTGAATGCCATCCGGCAGATTGCGCGCACGGCCTCACCGATGTATCCCCGCCCGACACAGGAGCTTCTGCACCAGTAGCCCACTTCGAAGGAAGGAACCGACCAGTCGATGCGGTGCAACCCACTTGCGCCAATCAGCTGCTCTGTCCCGCGTTCGAACAGCAGTAGCGGCAGGTCTTCACGACGCGCGAACCGGGCGGCCGACTCCCTGGCGAAAATCTCCGATTGCGCCGCGCTGGGGATTTCCTGAGCCCAGGGCATCCATGGTTTGAGTTGGTCGAAGGATTCACGAACAGCGATGTTGATACTCGCGCCATCACCCGGCCGTGGCGGGCGAATCAACAGACGATCGGTGTCGATCTGCTCCGGTACGTCCACCAGGATCGGCTCATCGATGCCGCTCACAACTCGCCTGCGCCTGCCAACAGCCGCTGCCTGTCGCGATCGAAACATCGTCCGGCCATGTAGAACAGTGGGATCGCCGTAAGCGAGATAAGCGTGAACAGCAACAAGGTCCAGGTAAATGGTTGGGCAACGCCCCGGGCCAGCAGGTAGTCGATCAGGATTCCGCCGCAGGTTATACCTACCCCCAGCCCGACCAGGTTCAGCGTCAGAATATAGAACGCCACGACCGTCCCCCGAACCTTCGCGGGCACCAGTTCCTGGACGGTCGCGAAGGTCGGCCCATAGAAGCAACCGAGCTGGAAAAAGCCGAAGAAGATGCCCATCCAGAACCAGACGCTTGCCGGATCCACGATGCGATACACGATGGTGAATGGCGCCAGCACCAGCAGGATCCAGAACAGAAACATCGGTCGACCCATGCCCGTGCGGCGCAGGAACCAGTCGCCTCCCATGCCGCCGAACAGATTGCCGAGGACGCCACCCGTCATAGCAATCCAGCCGCTATACTGAGCGATCTCGGCACGTTCGAAGCCCCGCTCCTGGACGTACCACAACTGATCAAACGTGGCCGCGCCCAGCACGAAGTGCATCGCGACCCCGCCGGAAATCGTGTACGTAAGCGCCGGTGAAGCGCGCAGTACGCGCAATGCAGTACGCGCGATCTCCCGAAGGTTCGGCCTTGCCGTATCCACCACCACGTGCCGGCGCGGGGTCTCTTTGACGAACAACATGACCACCGCAAGCCCGACGCCAATTCCGCCCAACGCGTAAAAACAATTGCGCCAGCCGATCGCCGGGCCGAGATACCCCGCAATCAACAGGCTCACCCCCACGCCGATCGGAACCCCCATATAGTAGAAGCCCGAGGCGAACCCCAGTTTGCGCGCCGGAAACCGGTCGGCCAGCATCGACATCGATGTGGGCGTGAGGATTGATTCGCCGACACCGATCAATGCGCGCGGTGCGGCCAACGACCAGAACCCTTTTGCGGCGCCCGACAACGCGGTCAGCGCGCTCCACAACGTCAACCCGATTGCCACCAGCCGGGGTCGGTTGACCAGGTCGGCCAGCACGCCCATGAACAGTCCCATGAACGCGTAGAAGATAATGAACGCGAATCCCGTCAGCCAGCCAAACTGCGTATTGGTCAAACCCAGATCGGGAACGATGAAGTTCGCAAAACTCGCCAGCAGCTGACGATCGACGAAATTCATGACATTGAGCAGCGTCAGAAACCCCAGAAACACATAGTGCCGCGTCTCCGTCGTTGCCCCGCCCTCGACCTCTATTTGAGCTTGCATCCGCACTCCTCATGGTCTACCCGTGACAAGTTCCAGCCAATGCAGCACCGGCACGTCGGTCGCCGCGCCGAGATGCATCTGACAACCCACATTGGCGGTCGCAATGACGTCCGGTTCGAGCGCCAGCAGCGCTGTCAGTTTGCGCTCCCGCAGTGCCTGGGAAATCTCCGGCTGAAGCGCTGCATAGCTACCCGCGGAGCCGCAACACGCGTCCGGCTCCGCCACCGGCAGCAGCTGGTAGCCCGCCCGTTCCAACAAGCCTTCAACCGTGCCGCTGATACCCTGGCCATGCTGGAGAGTACAAGGAGCCTGCCAGGCGACACGTGTAAATCGCGCGTCGCGGCGCAGACGTAGCTGCTCACGGTCGACAAATTCCGCGACATCGAGGGTGCGCTCCGCGACCCGACGGGCCTTGCGACTCCATAAAGGATCCTCTGCAAGCAAGCGGCCGTAGTCTTTTACGGTCACTCCACAACCACTGGCCGACGACAAAATCGTCTCGCCCCCGTCACCCGCGCCAACCAATGCCGCGATATTGCGGCGCATGCTCTGATGCGCCCTCTCGGTCTGACCAAGATGTAACGCCAGGCCGCCACAGCATTGCTCACCGCTTATCTCGAGCACCCCGATATCGTTGTCCTGCAACAGGCGGCGCAGCGCGGCGTTACTTGCCGGTGTCGCCACCCGCTGCACGCACCCTTCGAGGACCACCACCCGGCGTTTCACATCGACCACCTCGCGAGGGCTTCGCTCCCTGATACCCGCGGGTGCCGCCGGCAACAGACCACGCAGCCGCTCGGGCAGAGCCCAGCGAATCCAAGCGCCAAGCCTTACCAGGATCCGAAACAGGGCGGGCCGCGATACGACGTGAACCAGCGCCACCCGTGTGAGACGCTCCAACAGAGGGCGCCGCCGATGCCGAGCCAGCGTATCCCGGCCGATCTCCAGCAGCTCACCGTAGGCGACACCCGACGGGCAGCTGGGCTCGCAAGCCCGGCACGTTAAACAACGGTCCAGATGAGTCTGAACTGTCGAATGTCCGGTCCCCGTCTCGAGCATGCCCTTGATCAGATAGATGCGGCCCCTGGGCCCGTCGAGTTCATCGCCAAGCAGTTGATAGGTCGGACAGGTCGCGTTGCAGAAACCGCAATGCACACAAGCCCGCAGAATTTCATCCGCTCGCTTGCCGCTTACGGTGTCGAGCAGATCCTGGGGAAGATTCGTTTGCATTCAGTACATCCGTCCGGGGTTGAGAATGCCCTTCGGATCGAACGCCGTCTTTATGCGTTGGTGATAGCGCAGCAGATGAGCATCCAGCGGCATGAACGCATCCGCCTCGGAGTCGAACCGGATCGCGTAGCCGTCAATCGACCGCACAGCTTCCCTGACCCGAGTCGTCGCCTCCGTCGTCCTGAGCCACCTCAGCGCGCCCGCCCATTCCGTCAACCAGGTACCGTCGAGCGGTGGATACGGTGCCGCAAACGGCACGGAGATCCGCCACAACGAGCCGCCCGACTCACTCGCATCGAAATGCGAAACAGAATGATCACGCACGGCATTCCACAACGCCGAGTCACCCGGTTCACCCCCCAGAGTCCTGACGGCATCGTCGAGGTCGGGGGTGCTGCCCGACAGACGCAGCGACAGCCTCCCGTCGACCTGGCAGGTAGCGCTGATCGGCAGCGCCGACCGGCCAAGCTCCACTACACGGTCAAGCGCAGCTTGACGCTCCATCTCGAACGTCAGCGTGCACTCATGTTCGGGTTGCGGCCGCGTGCGCACGCTGACGCCAAGGATCACGCCCAGGGTGCCGAACGAGCCGCACAGCAATCGCGATACGTCGTAGCCGGCCACGTTCTTCATCACCTGGCCACCAAAACGCAGCCGCTGACCATAACCGTTGAGCATCTCGATGCCGAGTACGGCATCACGCAGCGCGCCGTACCAGGGTCGTCCCGGGCCGGAGAATCCAGCGGCGACGGCACCGCCCAAGGTGCCGCCACCCAGGTACTCTGGTGGTTCGAAGGGCAGCATCTGGCGCTGCTCGGCGAGGATTCTCGCCAGATCCTTCAGTGCCGTCCCGGCGCGGGCGGTAACCACGAGTTCCTCCGGCCGGTAATCGATGACACCGACATGCTGCGCAGTACTGAGCAGCTCACCGGCCGGAGAGGATCCCAGGAACCGCTTGCTCCCCGATCCGGCGATGCGTAGTGGTCGCTCAGCCGCATAGGCCTCCTGGACGGCATGCTGCAACCGATCGGCCAGGTCGAGAGCGCCACTCACGTCAGAATCGCTCGAGCTCCGGATGGGGTAGATTGCCGGCGTGGACGTGCATCCCTCCGAGTTCGGCGCAGCGTGCCAGGGTAGGCACCGCCTTGCCCGGGTTGAGCAGGCACTCCGGGTCGAACGCCGCTTTCAGCCGGTGCATCTGGTCCAACTCGTCGGCACCGAACTGCACGCACATCTGGTCGAGCTTTTCGACCCCGACACCATGCTCACCGGTAATCGAGCCACCGACGCCGACGCACAGTTCCAGGATTCGCCCGCCAAACGCTTCGGCGCGCCGCCGCTCATCGGCGATGTTGGCGTCGTACAGAATCAGGGGATGCAGATTGCCATCCCCCGCATGGAACACGTTGGCTACGCGCAACTCGAACTCCGCCGACAACCGGTCGATGGCGCTCAGCACCTCGGCCAGGCGTGCTCGCGGGATGGTACCGTCCATGCAGTAGTAGTCCGGCGCGATCCGACCGATGGCAGGAAACGCGGCCTTGCGGCCCAGCCACATACGCTCGCGTTCCGCCGCGTCCTTCGCGATGCGCACGTCGCTGGCTCCGGCCCGACGCATCAGCTGCTCCACCTGCACGCAGCGTGCCGCGACTTCGGCGTCGCCTCCATCGAGCTCACATAGCAGAATCGCCGCCGCATCCAGCGGGTATCCGGCGTGCACATATTGCTCTGCGGCGCTGACCGCGAGCCGGTCCATCATCTCGAGTCCGGCCGGAATGATGCCGGCGGTGATCACTGCGGCTACTGCGTCCGCCGCCGATTCAACCCGTGGAAAGGCGGCCAGCAATACCTGTTTGCAGGGCGGTTCCGGCAACAGTCGAACGGTGACCTGGGTGACGATGCCCAACATTCCCTCCGAACCGTTCAGCAACGCCAACAGATCGAAACCAGGAGCGTCCAGCGTTGCGCCGCCAAGGCAAAGTTCCTCGCCCGCGCTGGTCAAAACCTTGAGGCCCACGACATTGTGTACTGTCAGGCCATACTTCAGACAATGGACACCGCCCGAATTTTCAGCGACGTTGCCGCCAATGCTGCAGGCAATCTGAGAAGACGGGTCGGGTGCATAGTAGAGTCCGTAAGGCGCAGCGGCCTCGCTGATCGCCAGGTTGCGTACGCCTGGCTCCACTACCGCAACCCGGTTATCCGGATCGACCCGAAGGATCCGATTGAGCTTGGCAAGACCAATCAACACGCCGTCGCGCAGCGGCCGCGCACCGCCGGACAGCCCCGTCCCAGCACCACGCGGTACCAGCGGCACCGAGAGTTCCCTGCACACCGCAACGACCTGGGCGAGCTGCGTCAGATTTTCCGGGAGGGCCACCACCCCGGGGATCTCTCGGATCGCCGTCAATCCGTCCGTTTCGTAGGGCTTAAGGGCGGGCCCTGCAGTGATCAGCGATGCGGGTGCGAGCACCGCGCCCAGTTTCTCCAGGAGCCTGACTCGATCCACACCGCCCCCCGATCAATCCGTCGGACGGGCGCGACATTCCTCACACAGCCCGCGAACCTCGACGAGGTCCGTCGACGTCTGAAATTTGACGTCCGCGGCAGTCTGGGAAATACGTTGCTCAAGACGTTGGTCTTCGAGTTCGATGACGTTGGAACACTCGCCGCAGACAAGCAGCAAGCCGCCGTGTCCAGGCGCGTGCCGGTGGCACGCAGTATAGGCATTCAGCGCACTGATCCGATGGACCAGTCCGGTACCCACCAGGAAATCGAGGGAGCGGTACACCGTGACGGGTGCTGCGTTGTGGCGGTGCACCTTCAGCTCGTCGAGCAGTTCATATGCACCAACCGGAGTGTCATGCCGACAGACCAGCTCGTAGACCTCTCGACGCAACGGAGTAAAGGACAGGCCCCGTTCCCGACACAATGCGTCCGCGAAACGTACCAGCTTGGTGAGTTCGGACGCGCGCGATATTTCTTCGGAAGGTCGAGGCGACTTCATCTGCTCGATCAGGGGCTCGCTGGGCCCGAGGGTATCACGAATGCCTCACCGTCGGTTGGATCCGGTGGTATCGTGGGCCCATGAGCATCGCCGCGAGACTCGCCGAGTTAGACATCGTGCTACCGCCGCCAATGCGCACCGGCGGATTGCCATTTCAACTGGTACGCACGCACGGCAACCGCGCCCTTGTGGCCGGCCACGTTCCGCTGGACGGCGAGGGTCGCATGGCAAAACCCCTGGGCAAGGTGGGCGCCGACGTGAGCGCGGAACAGGGCTACGCCGCCGCGCGTTTGTGCGCCCTGGCAATGCTGGCGAGTCTCCAGGCTGAACTCGGGTCGCTCGACAGAGTAGAACGCTGGCTTCGAGTATTTGGCATGGTCAATGCCGCGCCCGAGTTCAACGCGTTACCTGGTGTGATCAATGGCTGTTCGGAGCTACTGATCGACGTGTTCGGCGAGTCGGTCGGAGGCCACGCCCGATCAGCGATCGGTGTCGCCGAACTTCCGTTCGGTGCGCCCGTTGAGATCGAAGCCGAGGTCGCGATTCGCGACTGATCGTTGCCACCATGTCCGCCATCGTCATCCGCAACGCCCGCCTGATTAACGAAGGGGCGGCGATCGACGCGGATCTGTTGATCAGAAGTGGCCACATTGACACGATCGGTGCCGTTGGGACGATTACGGCACCGTCCGGGGCACGCGAATTCGACTGCGCCGGTCGCTTACTGCTGCCTGGCATGATCGATGACCAGGTGCACTTTCGCGAACCTGGATTCGAACACAAAGGCGACATCGCAACCGAATCGCGTGCGGCGGTGGCCGGCGGTATCACCAGTTACATGGAAATGCCGAACTGCAACCCGTTGACGATCAGCAACTCAGCACTGGCCGACAAACATCATCGTGCCGCCGACCGCTCGCTGGCCAACTACGGCTTCTACCTGGGGGCCACGAACGACAATCTCGAGGACGTGAAGGCCGTCGATCTCCAGCTCGCCTGTGGCGTGAAGGTGTTCATGGGCGCGTCGACCGGCAATATGCTGGTCGACGACGAGCGCACCCTGGAGGGGATTTTTGCGGGCAGCCCGCTGCTCATCGCCACGCACTGCGAGGACACGCCCACGATTCTCGCCAACGAGGCCAAGGCCGAAGCGCGTTATGGGCAGGAGATCCCATTCACAGAACATCCCAGGATCCGCTCCGAAGAGGCGTGCTACAAATCGTCGTCCCTCGCCGTCACTCTGGCCCGGCGTCACGGAGCGCGGCTGCACGTGCTGCATCTGACGACGGCGAGGGAGCTCGAACTATTCGACCCGGGACCCCTGGATGCCAAGCACATCACCGCCGAAGCATGCGTTCATCATCTGTTTTTCGACGAGTCCTGGTACCCCAGCAAAGGCGCCGACATCAAGTGCAACCCGGCCATCAAAACTGCTGCAGACCGAGACGCCCTGTTGCGCGCGGTGGCGGACGACCGGATCGACGTGATCGCAACCGATCACGCACCGCACACCCGCGAGGAAAAAGATCGCGCCTACGCCGGCGCGCCCGCGGGCTTGCCGCTGGTTCAGCACGCGCTGCTGACACTGATGGAACACGTCGCTGCCGGCAAGCTGACCGTGGAACAGATCGCCCATAAGACGGCGCACGCGCCGGCGACGCTGTTCGGTGTCAAGCAACGCGGCTTCATTCGCGAGGGCTATTGGGCCGACCTGGTGGTGATCGATCCCAACGGCCGCACCGACGTGGACCGGGAGCCGATCCTGTCCAAATGCGGCTGGTCACCGTTCTCCGGCATGACTTTCCGCTCATCAATTGCCGCGACCTTCGTCAATGGCGTGCTTGCGTACCAGGCAGGCAGGTTCGAAACCGACCAGCCAGGCCGCCGGCTGGAATACCATCGCGACTGACACCGCGCCGGTCGAAGGAAGGGTCCACGCCGATGCCCGAGTTCCACAGCGAAAACAAAATTCCCGGGCTCCGGAGTTTGTCTCGAGTCGGACCCATTATTGTGATTGCCGCACTGACGTACGGATTGGGCACATTGCGAATTTCCGACGACGTGTTGATCTGGGCTGTGTCGATATTTCTCGGCTTGGCGATCGTCGCCTACTTCCTGGTACGGGCACTGATGGAGCGGCGCGCCTTGCACATCAAGATCGGTACCGACTGGATCCGCATCCGACGTGGCACGCGGGTACTCTCAGCACCTCTGCACTACGTATCGATCGAAAAATCGATGCTGTTCGACAATCGCTTCAAAGTCTCGCATCCGCGCAAGAAGCTCAGCTTTACGATCTCGGTGGATCGGTTTCCCAAAGATCAGCGTGCAGGATTGAGCGCCCTGCTCGACGCGCGTGCGAAACCCGGCGGCGGCGCGCTCGCCAGCTTCATAAATATTGACCCGCCATCGCCTCGATAGTCGCGAAGAACTCCTCACGCACTTCCGCGATGATCTCCGCCACCGGCCGCACCGAATCGATTCGCCCACAGACCTGGCCCGTCAACGGAATCGCAGACTCCATGTCGCCGCCGAAGTACAAATCCTTCGCCGTGCCGAACTCCGCCATCGCATTGATTTCGGGTTCACGCTCCAGGCGCGAGGTTTTCTCGGTGCGCAGCGCACGCAGTCCCGGAGAGTGGAAGCGATTGAGGAACACGGTGTCCGTTTCCTTCGCGTCGACGATGGCCTGCTTCCAGTTTTCGTGCACCGGTGACTCGAGCGCCGACACCATCCGGGTGCCCATCTGCACACCTTCGGCGCCCAACGCAAACGCGGCCGCCATGCTGGCACCGTCGACGAATCCGCCCGCCGCAATGATCGGCACATCCACCTTGGAGCGCACCAGCGGCAACAGCACCATGGTCGCAACATCCCGCGGGTTCTTGAAACCCCCGCCCTCGCCGCCTTCGACGATCAGCCCATCCACCCCGCACTCCACTGCCTTCAATGCTGCTTTGAGGCTCGGGACCACATGGAAGACGGTGAGCCCGCCAGCCTTCAGCTGCTCGGTGTAGCGCTCCGGACTGCCCGCCGAAGTCGTGACGAACTTGACGCCCTGATCGATCACGAAGCTGACAATGTCGGGATCGCGGACGAAGGCCTGGGCGATGTTCACGCCGAACGGCTGATCCGTGAGCGCGCGCATCTTCTTGATCTCTTCGCGGATCGCATCCAGCTCTCCGGACGAGGTTTCGATGATGCCGAGCGCGCCGCAGTTGGATACGGCTGAGGCGAGCTGCGAACGGGCAATCCAGCCCATGGGAGCCTGCACCAATGGGATCTCGACACCAAGCATTTCGGTGACACGGTTCTTGAACTGCATGGAACTCTTCATCCGGGAGCCTCAGCGGCGTCTGGTTGCCCAGACCGCGCGGCTGCGCAGCCTAACTCAGCTACCCGTCGACGTATAGTGCCGCACGCCATAGCGCCAGAACTGCAGCGCCACGCCAAAGAATGCAAAGCCAGCGCACGGTGCGAGAACCTGAAACGTGCGGGTGCTGCCCAGGGGATCGTCAACACCCAGGATCGCCAGCACCGGGAAATAGCTGACGCACCCCAGCGGAATGAAGTACGTGAACAGCTGCCGGAAGTAGCGATGATAAATCGCCAAGGGATATTGTGCGGCTTCGACGCCGCCGTAACTCAGGGTGTTCATGATCTCCAACGACTCTATGGTCCAGAAAGCCAGGGTCGCCTGGAAAATGACCAGCGCATAGAAGAACACGAACCCCGCCGCCAGCGTGTAGGCCAGCATTGCACCCCGCCACACGTTCCAGTCGATTTCCAGTGCACTGATCGCCCAGCCGAGCACCAGCAGTCCTTGCAGGAGACGGCCCACCCGGTGCAACACGAACTCGTGACCAGCCAACTGCAATACTGTGCTCCGAGGTCTCAGCAGCAATCGATCGAACTCCCCGGTTTTCACGAATTCGGTGCCAAACAGGTCAAACCCGCGCGCCAGCGCATCGGTAAACGAAAAGGCCACGTTCACCACGCCGTAGAAGAAGGCGACCTGTGGTAGCGTCCAGTCGGGTAGGTCTCCAAACCGGTCGAACAGCGCCCAGATACCGAGGATTTCCACACCCGTTGTGACGAACTGACCCAGTGAGGTCAACAGGAAGGAAATGCGGTATTGCATCTGCCCACGAATGGAGATGCCCGCCATGCGGGCGTACAGCGCCAGCGCATTGCGCAGCTCAGCCACCCTGCACCACCAGCCGGCTGCGTGCATACCAGTACACGGTGTAGCCCAGCACGATCATCACGGCAGTCCAACCGAGCTGCAGCAGAATCTCAAACCCCGCCTCAGCCGGAGCGATACTGCCCGAATAGATTCGGAACGGTACGTCGGCGAGCCCCCTGAACGGTTGCCAGTAGAGCATCCCCTGGAGCCAATCGGGCAACAGGGGCAGCGGCACGATCAAGCCGGAGAAGAACCCGACGAGGCCGTACATGATGGCGTTGAAGCCGCGCCCGGACAGCGTCCAGAACAACGCCATATGGAGGACCATGGTGATCGCGGTGGTCAGCAGTATCGTTGCCCCGAGTGCCAGCAGGAACATCAACAGGCTCAGTTGGCTCGCAGGCGGTGGCAACGCCCACTCGGGCAACCCCACCAACGGCAGTACGAACACGCAGGTCAATACCATCGGGATCATGCGCAGGGTCGCGCTTGCAGTCTTGAAAGCAACCGTGCTCGCGAACCAGAACGCATACAGATCCAACGGCCGCAACAGCTCGTAAGCGACGCTTCCGGTGCGCATCTTCTCCCAGATTTCCGGGTCCACATTCCAGGGCAACAGCGCGAACAACGCCTGGCCCAACCAGACGTAGGCGATGATCTGGGTCATCGACATCGGCGGTTCGGAACTCGCCACGCCGTAGAACGCGGCAAGAATCATCAGCTTGATGGCACCCCAGAACAGCTGCGTTCCAAACCCGGCGAAGGCCGCGGCCCGATACTGCAGCAGCATCCGATAGCGCGCGCCGATGACCGCGAGGAATGGCCGCAGTGCTTCAGCCATCCGCGGTTTCATCTGTGTTTTCATCCGCGCGCGGCTTGTTCTCGAGGTACACCCTGGCGATCATCTCCTCGATCGGAGGATACTCGACCACCAGGTCGCGGATCGGGTAGTTGGCCGTGATCGCTGCAAGCAGCGCGGGCGAATCCGGACCGGCGACACTAAAAGTGACTCTCGCGCCGTCTCGGCTGAGTACCTGGCGGGTCAATTGCTCCGTCAGCTGGGGCGCAGTGGCAAACTCGACCACGACCCGGCGGTCGGCCCCGTACCGACGCCGTATATCCGAAAGCGTGCCATCGCTGAGCACCGTTCCGTGATTGATTACGATCAGGCGCTTGGTAATCGCTTCAATGTCGTCCATGTCGTGGGTGGTCAACAGCACCGTCACGCCCCGCTGTGCGTTGAGCCGTTGGATGAACGCCCTGATCGCAAGTTTAGCCATCGCATCGAGGCCGATGCTGGGCTCATCAAGGAACAGGATCTCCGGCTGGTGCAGCAGGGCGGCGACGAGGTCGCAGCGCATGCGTTGACCAAGGCTGAGCTGTCGCACCGGCATACCCAACAGGCTTTCGATGTCCAGCAAGTCCACGAGCTCGTCGCGAGTTCGAACGAACTGCTGTGCCGGTACGCGATAAATGTCGCCCAGCAGATCGAAGGATTCGGCCACCGGCAGATCCCACCACAGCTGCGTGCGCTGACCAAACACGACCCCGATGCGGGCGACGTGGCGGATACGGTCTTGCCACGGAACCCGACCGGCAACCAGACAGCGCCCTCCGGAAGGCGTGAGTATTCCGGCGAGAATCTTGATCGTAGTGGACTTGCCAGCGCCGTTGGGACCGATATAACCGACCAGCTCGCCGGCCTCGATGCTGAAGCTGACGCCGTGCAATGCCCGGATTTCCCGCCGCCGTCGCCGGACGAGTCCGCGGACGGCTCCCCACATCCCGGGGTCACGTTCGGCAACGTAGAAGCGCTTTTCCAGATTGTCGACGAGAATCTGGGACATGGTCGATAACGGCGCGGTTGGGCGGCGGATTCTAAAGAGACGGGGTCGACCAGACAAGCAATCGATGCCCCGATTTTCTCGGATGTGGCCGGATGCGCCTTTCTTCGCCGCCAGTCATTGTTTAGAGTTTCGTGTCCACGACGTGTCCACAACGTGTTCACAACGTGTTCTCGGCAACAAAGAACTCAGCGGGAGACTTCCATGGCACTCGTCGACTACGAACTCAAAGGCCACATCGCGATCATCACCTTGAACCGCCCCGAGGCGCGCAACGCCATCAACCCGGAGGTTGCGGTGCGGCTTGCAGAAGCCTTCGAACGGGTGCGCGACGACGACGCGGTGCGAGTCGCGATCATCACCGGCACGGGCAGCGCGTTCTGCGCCGGCGCGGACCTCGGCCAGCTCATTCCCATGATGAATGGCACCCGCGAGCCGGAAAACGAGTGGGATGAGAAGGTCCGAGCCGATCCCGGCATCATCTCCCGGGCGCTGTTACGTAACTTCGACACCGAAAAACCGGTGATTGCGGCGGTCAACGGTCACGCGATCGCCGGTGGAATGGAGCTGCTCCAAGGCACCGACATACGGGTCTCCTGCCCGGAGGCGCGGTTTGGCGTACAGGAAGTG
The DNA here is from genome assembly GCA_004357385.1 of Gammaproteobacteria bacterium. GTDB lineage: Bacteria > Pseudomonadota > Gammaproteobacteria > Pseudomonadales > Azotimanducaceae > SMWF01. The sequence goes on from SMWF01000110.1 coordinate 54,594, forward strand.
AAGTGGGCGATCTTCCCAGCGGGCGGTTCGACCGTTCGTCTGCCGGTGCAGCTGCCATTCGCCAAAGCCATGGAACTGCTGCTGACCGGCGATCTGATCGACGCCGCCCAGGCGGAAGCTATTGGCTTCCTGAACTACGTCGTCCCGGCTGACGAGGTCATGGGCCGCGCGCTGGAAATCGCCGACAAGATCGCCCGCAACGGACCCATCGCGGTCAAAGCGATTCGCAAATCGGCGCGCGCCTGCCTGGGTCTGGCCGAACGCGAGGCCCTGAAACTCGAAAACAAAATCTCCGCGCCCGTGTTCCAGACCGAGGATGCCAAGGAGGGGCCGCGGGCGTTCATGGAGAAACGCGAGCCCAGCTATCAGGGACGTTGATTTCCGGACACGCGCCGAGAGCACCGAGGGACGGCTGGCGCAACTTCAGAACGCCCAATCAACGGTGAGCCCGACTCGTCGAGGCTCGCCGAGTTGGGTATACCCCTTACCCTCGTAGTTGAGGCGCGGGTCGTTACCGAAGAAAAAGCCACGTGTGCGGTAGTCTTCGTCGGTCAGGTTGCGTCCCCAGACGCGTGCCGACCAGGCGCCTCGCTCGAACCCGATGCTGGCGTTGAGCAATTCATAAGCATCTGATTGCTCACCGTGACTGTCGGAAAAATAGAACTCATCCTTACCCTCAACCTCGATGCGTGCGAACCAGCCACCATGGAAATCGTACTGGGCACTGGCGAAAAACTGGTACCCGGGAGCATGCGCCTGGTCCCGGCCATCGAGGTTCTCGCCGTTACCGTTGATGTAATTTTCATATTCGGTGTCCAACAGGCCAAGGCTGGCGAACAACCGCACAGGGTCAGTCACTCGCCAGTCGAGTTCGGCCTCGAGGCCCCAATTGTTGCCTTCGGACGCGTTTCCAACATAGGCGATGAACTCGGCGCTGCCGTCCGGTCGGACACGGGTTTGCGAGCTCGCGATCTGCATGTCGTCACGCGACATGTAGAACAGCGATACTCGAGCCACTACCGTGTCTTCGAGCCAGCTGCCTTTGATCCCGAGTTCGTAGTTGTAAAGCGCTTCAGGATCAAACTCGCGCAAATCCGCATCCAACGTCCCGTCGGTGTTGAAGCCTCCCGCCTTGTAGCCACGCGAAATGCTCCCGTAGACCAGCGTATCGGAGTTCAGCATATGATCCAGGGCAATCCGGGCGCCCCACAAATTATCGTCAGGCTCGAAGTGCACGCCCGCATTGTCGTCGTAGTCCGACCCGTGGCGTTCTAGTCGCACGCCCAGGGTGAGGGTCGTCGCATCTCCCAGAGCACTCTCGGTTTGTCCGAACACGGCGAAACGGTCGACCTCGAAACGACTGTCAAAATCGCTGGCCTGGAACGTGTACTCGCGGGTGAGGTCGACCTGCTGATCGAGATAATATGCACCAACTATCCAATCCGTGCTGGACTTGAACAGTCGTCCGTCCGGTTCGGACAGCACGCGCACCTCGGCCGTGCCGGTCTGACGATCGCGCAGGTAATTGTCCGTGGAACTGTAGCCGAACGGGTGAAACCCGACATAGGTCCAGTCCTCGTCATAGCCATACTCGATGTCCGTGTCGGCGTAGGTTGCGACCGCTTCAACGCTGAACCGCTCCGCCCCCGACCAACGCCATTGGATGCTGCCAAAGCTCGACTCCTGCCGGTCATGACCCGGCTCATCGGACAGTGTGTTACGGTCGTTGTCGAGCGAAAACGCGTCATAACCATTGTCGATGTCGATGTAGCCGAGCATGAGATCCAGTTCCGAAGCGTCTCCAACCAGCCAGCTGAGCTTTCCGCGCAGCGTGAGTTCATTCCGGTCGTTGGTATCGTCGGCATCGAGAAAGTCGTTGTCGATGAACCCGTCACTGACTACTTGCTGAAGCGCAATCCGGTAGCCCACGCGCTCGCTTAAGGGGCCCGACAATGTGCCCGCCAGGCTGTAGCTGCCATAGTTCGCCAGCTCTGCGCGCAGCGAGCCCCGTTGCTCGGAGCTCGGCTGGTTGGTGGTGACGTTGATCAGCCCGGCCAAGGCGTTCGCCCCATAACGGGTACCCTGGGGGCCCCGAAAAACCTCCACCTGGCTGACGTCGTAAAGGGTCCCCACCGCACCCACGCCGCTGAAATCCACGTGATCGATCAGCAACCCAACCGACGAATTGAGGGGCTCGGCAAACTGGCCGCGCTCACCGATGCCTCGAATCTGGAAATACCTTCCCCGGGAGGCACCATTCGCGTAGTTGACGTTGGCCGTCATCCCAAGCAGTTCCTCGAGATGATGTGCGTTCCGTGCGGCGATATCCCGCCCGGTCAGCACCGAGACACTTGCCGGGACGGAACGCAGCTCCGGCTCGCGAAACTCGCCCGTAACGACGATCTCCGGAATGACAGGCTCAGTCCCGGACTCGGCACCCAGTACGACGCATGGCACCGCCAGCGCGACCAGTAGAACTCTCGACAGCAGAATCATCGTTGGCTCCGGTGGTGATCCGAAGCGACGGGTGGACACGGACGGGTAAGAATGCACAAGTCCCTATCCCTACGCCGGTACGAACCGGATCAGGTTCAAAGGGTCCACTGCTACCGTCGTTCGCGTCGGTGTTCAGCGTCTCAGGTCTTTACGACCACCCCTTGGGTTGCGCGCATTGTGCGCGCCTCGTTTCATCGATGCAAACTCATCCGGTGTCCGACGCATTAGTGGCCTCGCGCAAGTCCGGAAGCACGTAGCCCTGTGCATCCAGATTCCCGCGCACCCGCTTCTTGTCCATCTTGCCGGTACCGGTGAGCGGGATATCGTCAACAAACAGCACGTCATCGGGCAGCTGCCACTTGGCAAACCGGGTCGCACAATGGGCAAGAACCTGATCCGCATCAACACCCGCCCCTTCGTCGAGTATCACCAGTGCAACGGGGCGCTCATCCCATCGGGGGTGGGGTCGCGCCACGACACAAGCCTGGGCGACACCAGCGATCGCCACGATGTGATTTTCAAGGTCGACCGAAGAGATCCACTCGCCACCCGACTTGATCAGATCCTTGGAACGGTCGCTGATGATCAGGTATTCATCCGGATCGATCATCCCGACGTCCCCGGTGATCAGCCAACCGTCATGGAATTTATCGGGTTGCGGGTCGTGGTAGTACTCAGAACAGATCCACGGTCCGCGGATCAGAATTTCCCCGACCGCCTCGCCGTCGTGTGGCAGTCGATTGAACGTTTCATCGAAGATATCGAGTTCAAGACCAGGCATCAGCTGGCCGGCTTTGGCGACGTTTTCGAACTGCTCATCGTCAGTGAGCTTGAGCTGACCGCGCTTCATTACCCTTCGAGACAGCGTTGCCAGCGGGCTGGTCTCCGTCATGCCCCAGCCCTGGATCATCTCGACGCCCAACTCATCGGCATACCAGCGAATCAGTGAGGGCGGCGGGGCCGAACCCCCACAGGTCAGTCGATCCAGCTTCGACAGATCGGCGGCGTTCGGATTGGCCTCGACCATCGCCTTGACCCCCTGCCAGATCGTCGGCACGCCAGCGGAGATCGTCACGCCCTCGCTGGACATCAGTTCCAGAATGCGCGCCGGATCCATGAAGCGGTGCACCATGACCTGCTTCATGCCCAGCATGGTGGCCGCCCACGGCAAACCCCAACCCATCGCGTGGAACATCGGCACGATGCCGCACAGACAGTCGGTGCCGGTGAGCCCCATGGCATCGGTCATGCATTGGGTGAGGGTATGCAGATACTGAGAACGGTGCTCGTACTCCACGCCCTTCGGGTTGCCCGTCGTGCCGCTCGTGTAGCACAGTCCGAGTGGCGAATTCTCATCGATGTCGGGCCATTCATAGTCGGTCGGCTTGCCCGCGATGAATGCTTCGTAGTCGACGGCGTTCGGCAGATCCGTGTGCCAACCCTCCTCTCCCGCTTCCGTGGCAACGACGACCTGCTGGACACTGGGCATTCGACCGTCGAGCTTTTCGAGCAGCGGCAGCACGCTGGCGTCGACGATGATCAGCTTGTCCTGGGCGTGTTCAACGATATAGGCGAGATCCGAATCGGACAGTCGTACGTTGAGGGTGTGCAGGACCGCGCCCATCCCCGCGGTCGCGTGATAGGCCTCGAGGTGGCGCGAGCCGTTCCACATGAAGGTCGCGACCCGATCGCCCACTGCTACGCCCGCCTCGGCCAGCGCATGAGCCAGCTGATGGGCACGGTCACGGGTCTGACGATAGGTCTGACGCCGCACGCCCGTTGCTGTGGCGGTCACGATTTCTTCATGCGGCGCGACCTTCGCCCCGCGATCCAGCAATCGGTGCATCAACAGAGGGGTGTGCTGCATGGCCATGAACGGTCGATCTCCGCGACGACAAACGCCCGGATGGTACCCCAGCATGCTGCTTTGGGATACGCGGGCTGGGCTTTCCGCCACCATCGGCCGCTTGCCCGACGAAACGGCAGTATTTTCATGGCCAGACTGATCCATCAGTCGGTCTCCCGCGAAAGACGCGAGTCGCCAGATCTGACGTGCGTGGCGTGATTAGAAGCGCGCGCCAAGCAGCAACTGGAACACCACGTCGGGCGATGAATCGCTCACCAGGTCCTCCGACAGCGCGACGTCCGTCCAGAATTTCCTGTTGAACGCAAAGCGCGCCCCGACCGAGCCCTGCAGCGCTTCGCCACTGACCTGATCCAAACCGGTACCAATCAGCTCGGTATGACCATCGAGTTGCGCTTTCAACGTCCAGCGCGCAGTGATCGGATAGCTCAACCCCAGGTGCCCGAACAGCGCAACGTCGTTCTGCTCTTCAGGGACGAGCTCGCCTTCTTCCATCAGCAGCACGCCGCCCGTCATGGTGAGTTCAAGCCCCAGGCGAGACAACCAGCGCCGATCGGTAAAATCAATCCACACGGCCAGATCCGTTCCGTCCGAGCCGGTCAGCTTGTCGGCGTCGCCGGTTGGCAGCTTCAGTGATCCCCTCAGCGCCAGCGCGCGATCCCCCTCCTGCAGCCAACCGAACGCGCCCGAAAAACGTATATCGCCGAGCGACTCTTTGCTGTCCTGGAAGTCGATATAGCTCGTCCCTGCGCTGCGAATCACGTAGTCGATCTTGTTCCGTTGCGCATCATCGCGGCCCCCCTGGGGAAAGCCGAACAGATCGTGAAACTCATCGATGACCCGATCCAGGCGTCCACCGTGGTGAATCACGTAGGGCACCTCGATGCCAATTTCGAAGCGCCGGCCCAAGGGCCGCCGATAGCCGGCTGTCATGGTAACGGTCTCACCATCGAAGAACGCGAAACTGCCGTCCTCGACATCACTGGTGAACACGTTTGCAATCTCCGTGTTGAAGGTCAGTTCGTGATCGGAGCGCAGCAACGCTCCACCCAGCGCCCGCGGCAGCCCGAAGATCTGCGAGGCCGGAGAGGCGTTGCGAATCCGCAGAGGTCCATCAATCGCATGGGTTGTATGGGAAAGGAGTAACAGACTGATCGCCGTGACAAACTGCGTCGCTCGCTGCATCAATTGATACTCCTCGATTCGCCGTCCCAGAACGGCCTGCGCAGCTCGACCTTCAGGATCTTGCCCGCCCCGCTCTTGGGAAGATCAATGTCGCGCACGTCAAAACTCTTCGGACATTTGTAACCCGCGATGCGACTTCTACAATGACTGAACAGGTCCTGCGTGCTGACCGTCATCCCGGGTCTGAGCGTTACCACCGCATGCACCGCTTCGCCCCAATCTGCGCTGGGAATGCCGATCACCGCACACTCTGCTATTGCGGGGTGCTGATAGAGAACGTTCTCGACTTCCGCGGAGTACACATTTTCGCCGCCCGTGACGATCATGTCCTTGATGCGATCCACCAAAAATAGAAATCCCCGCTCGCCGATGTAGCCGGCATCCCCGGTGTGCATCCACCCACCGCGTAGGGTTTGGGCCGTGAGTTCGGGTTGCTGCCAATAGCCGCGCATGACCATCGGGCCGCGGACACAGATCTCCCCCACCTCACCATCCTCCAGACTATTGCCGTCGACATCGAGAATCACAATGTCCGCGTTGTAGACCGGCCGCCCGGCGGACCGCACGAATCCCGCATCGGGGCCATCGAACACGTGGAAACGTGGCTCCAGCACGGTGGCCACCGGCGACAACTCGGTCATCCCATAGGACTGGAGAAACCGCACGTCGGGAAACAGCGCCATGGCCCGCTCAAGCAAGGCCTCCGGCATCGGCGAAGCGCCATAGGACAGCATGTCGAGGCAGGAGAGGTCGTAGTCGCCGAGACCCGGATGATTGACTAGCCGGTTCAACATGGTCGGCACCACGACGGTGAGCGTGACGCGAAATCGCTCGAGCGCGCCCAGAAACAGGCTGGGTTCGAAGGTAGGAATCACCGCGTGGGTGCCGCCGGCAACGGTGACGCTGAACAGACGGGCGCCGCCCGCAACATGGAACATCGGCGAAACGTGCAGGTGGATCGTCGCGCCGCTGATGTTCATGTTGGCCATCGCCGTCAACGAGTTTGCCATCAGATTGGCGTGGCTCAACATCACGCCCTTGGCGCGCCCCGTGGTCCCGCCGGTATAGAACAGCGCGGCAAGATCATCGTTGTGGCGCACTGCATCCGGCGCCGGCGCCGCGGCGCGGATGAGCGTCTCGGTACTGACAAGGCCATGGTCGTCGTCTGCCGCTGCCAGCAGAATCTGGCGAAGGGCCGGACACTGCTCGCGCAATTCGTCGGCCCAACCACAGTGCTCTGCGTCGACCAGCAGCAGCACCACCGCGGCATCATTGAGGCACGCCGCGATTTCCTGCGTCGTCCAACGGGTGTTTACCGGGACCATGACCGCGCCGGCCCAAAGCGTCGCGAAGTAATATTCGACGTAGCGATCGCTGTTGCCGGCCAGCATGGCGATCCGCTCGCCCGGAGCAACCCCCAACTCCCGAAATCCGCCCGCCAGGCGCGCGATCCGGTCTTTGAATTCGGCCCAACTCACGGTCCGTTCGAGGCTGACCAGCGCGGCCTTATCCGGCGAGATGTTCGCCGCGCGATGAATGCCCTGGGTCAGTTGCATCGATCATAGTTCGTCCGAAAAAAGCGGTGATTCTACCCAAGCGGCGAGTCGTTCCACAGCGGCACTTTGTGTCCAGTTTGGGGCGTTCGACAGACTCCGTTGCTCCCCTAGCAGGGTCTATGCCCCGTAGGCTGCCTCCGCAGTACGTCGCGCCCATTTGTAGTCGGGTTTGCCGTTGGCCGCGCGACGCACCTCGTCGACGAACAGGATGTGTTTCGGCACTTTGTAGCCGGCGAGCTGCTGCCGGGCATACTCGATCACTTCGTGTTCGGCCTGTTGCGCCGACTCCCGAAGCGAAGTGACCGCAACGACACGCTCTCCAAACCGCTCATCCGGCACCCCGACAACCAGGCAATCGAGCACCGTCTCAAACCGTTTCACTGCCTCTTCGACCTCTTCGGGAAACACTTTCTCACCCGCCGTATTGATGCAGACGCTGCCCCGTCCCAACAAGGTGATCGAGCCGTCGGCCTCCACCCGCGCGTAGTCGCCTGGAAAGCTGTAACGCACGCCGTCGATCTCGCGAAACGTCTCGGCCGACTTCACCGGATCTTTGTAGTAGCCGATGGGTACCAGGCCGCTGCTAGCGACCCGCCCGACCGCTTCATCGCCGGGTTGCAGTTCCCGCCCGTCATCGGCAAACACCTTCACCCCTTCACTGAGCTCGAAGGTGGCGGTCCGCGGCGAACGATCGCGGCTGGTGACCGAACTACCCATGCCGCCTTCCGTCGAACCCATGGTATCGACCAGTTCCATGTCGTGGTGTTCAAGCAGCCCTTCCTTGACTTCCGCGCTCCACATCACCCCACTGGAGACGATCTGGGTCAGCGACGCGAGATCGAAGGGATGGCCTGCATCACGCGCCGCATTCAACGACTCCAGCATCGGGCGCGCAAACGCATCACCAACGATCACTACCGACGTTGCGCGATGCTGTTCAACTAGGCTCCACATCAGGTCCGGATCAAAGCCGAGCTTCGAAAACGTGACCACGCTGCCGCCCAGCAGCAGCGGAATGAACGTTCCAAGCCACATCCCGGTGCCGTGCATCAACGGGCAGCCGACGACGCTGCGCGGCACACCCCCGGCAGCGGCGAGTCGCGTGACCAGATCCGGCAACTCGTCCACGGACGTTGGAACATCGAATCCATGCGCCACATAGCCCATGCACATAGCCATGCAGAACTCACCATTGTTGTACATCACACCCTTGGGTAACCCGGTGGTCCCGCCCGTGTACAGCATGTACAGGTCATCCATCGCGCGCTCCACTCGCGGCGCGGGAGGGTTGCCACGCAGCCCGCGCTCAAAGTCGACCGCGTCGTGCAGGAGCGCCTCGGTACCATCATCCACCTGCACCCAGAGTTTGACCTTGGGCAGCCGGTCGCGAATCTCCCAGATGCGCATCGCGTAGCAGGCCTGATAAACCACTGCCTCGGCATCGGCGTTGTCGAGCAGGTACACCAGCTCGTCGGCCTTGTAGCGGTAGTTCACATTGATCGGGCAACCACGAATCTTGAAGATCCCATACTGGGCTTCGAGGTATTCGTTGCAGTTGTGCAGATAGATGCCCACCTTGGCGCCGGCGCCCAACCCCGCGCCTTCCAGAACCGCTGCAAACCGCGCCGCGCGATCATCGTATTCGCGCCAGCTGTGGGTCTGGTTACCGCAGATCAGCGCAGGCTGATCGGGAATGGTATCCGCGATCCGCTCCCACGCCGTCGCAAAGTGGAAATTCATTCCCGTCCCCCTGCTGCGAAAAGTCCCCTGCTGAGCACAACCATGCTAACCCGATCCGACCAACAATTGGCCAATCTCGCCATCGGTCGTTCGGCGTCCGATGCGTTGCTTTCCTAAATCCCATGAAAACAACGTGTTAGTAAGGTACGAAACCTGGCACGCAACTTGAATAGACAAGGATGTAGACACGCAAGTCACGGATTGAAGGACATGAACAACTCATTTCGACTTTCGCGTATTGCCGCCCCCCGCGCGACGCTGTGGTCGATCGTCTTGCTGACGCTGGTGCTGTGCATCTTTGGACTGTCGGCAAGCGCCGCCATGACGGCCAACGAGGCTGCAATCACCAGCCACGCACTGATCGCCGAAGGCCCCCTGGCGCAGGTGCTGTGCCTGATGGGTCGTGGCTGAGCGAGCGACAACATGACGACGGATCGCGTGAACAGCAACCCTGGTCTGCGCCTGGACAAGGACAACAGCATGATCGTCGGGGTTTGTGCCGGAATCGCCCGCTATCTGCGTGTCGAACCCACCTGGGTGCGCGTCGGTGCGCTGGTCGTAGCGATATTTTCAACCAAACTGGTGATCATCGGTTATCTGATCGGCTGGTTGATGTTGGACGAGTAGCCCGCGCCTCCGGCATACACCGGGCAGCCGGCCATGCACGCCAGCGGCGGCTGCTGCGGGTCGGCGTCGAGGGCAAGCGCTTCGAAAGCCTTCGCCCAGGCGAGCAATCGTTTGGACAGGGCGCGCTGCTGTCGCTCGCTCAGCGAGTTTGCGAGATCCACCGCGAGGCCACGGTACAGGCGCTCGTTGCGACGCATGACCTCATCGTATTCAGCGCCGTACCAACGCTCGCGGTGATCGACCATCTCGCGAATGCGAAGCAACAATTCCGGATAGCTCAACTGCTGATCCATCAAGGCGAAGACACGCCGCTGCCAGCGCTCTCGATACTCGATCCACATCCGCTCCTCCGGAACGTAGTCGGCCGCTATGCGTTCGATGCGATCTGCCTGGGCACGTGACGCACGCCCGACAAAAAACTCGAATCCATCCTGAAAATCGCGTCGCCAACGCTTCCGTTCTCCGTCAATGTCCAGGTCTGCGATCGGCTTCAGGTACTTGGCATTGCGCCGATCGAAGCGCCGCTTGATGTCCAGCCGCTGCTGCAGACTCGTCGAATGCAGAATCTCCGCTGCCATTGGAACGAACCTGCCACGGATGCGACGGCTCGCATCCAGCACCTGCTCCTCCATCGTCAGCAGCTCCTCCAGCGTCAGCCCATCGGAAAGATCGGCATCGAAGTGCCTCAGCGAAGCCGCGTACACAGACAATTGGGTGGTCCGATGCCAATACAATATGGACTCGAGTTCTGCCTCGAAGTATTCCTCCTGGAGGTCGTCGAACTCGATGTAGTCGTCGACCACCCAGGGGATGATCCGATCCAGGTTGTTGTAGGCGAGTTTGACACCACAACCGGACAGCAGCACCGGAGCCAACAACGCCAGCAGCAGGTGTCTATGCAAGCCGAATTCTCCCTCTCCAGTTCGCGCCCGTGCACGCCTCGCCCCAGCGCGGCCCCTATGAAACAGCTACCGGGCCGACCGAGTTTCCCGCCAGACGCGGAAACTTGCAATCTCGTCGCGCAACATCGTTGCAACCCAACCCAGCACCATAGCGTCATCAAGCAGACCGACCACCGGGATCGCGTCGGGGACCGAATCTACGGGAACCGCCAGATACACCAGACCCGCGGTGATCAACACGAGGCTGCCCGCCGACAGATCCCGGTAGTCACCCGCTATCTTCAAACGCAGCATGTCGACCAGCAGGGCGGCCGACTCGTGCAACGCTCGCCAGCGCGCGGCCAGGTGACCAGGCCGGCGCAGCAACCGCTCGGTCTCCGCGAGCATGGTTCGCAACGCGCGCGGGTCCCGCAGCACACGCACCGCTCGTTTCCGGTAGTCCAGGATCAACGCAGACATCACGCCCTCCTTGCCACGGAAATGAAGTTGACGATCCACTTGGCAATCAGCACGGAATCGATGCGCTGAGCCAGCGAGGCCATCCCCACGGCGAACCGCTGCTCCCCCAGAAGTTCCCGCCGCGAGGTCATCAGACGCGCTGCATACTCGGGCTCGAACTCAGGGTGACCCTGGAACGTCAGTATGTGCCCGTCGATCGTATAACCACCGTTGGGACAGATCTCGCTGGCGGCGAACAACACCGCCCGACTGGGCAACGTTACCACCTGATCTCTGTGGCTGGAAATCAGCCGGAAACTGGCCCGGCACGGCGTCATCCACGCCTGCTGCGCCAACACCTCCGAGGTGTGCACGCCCACTGTCCATCCGACATCCGCGGGCGCCGTTTCACCATCCAGCACGTGCGCGATCAACTGGTGCCCAAAGCAGATCCCGATCAACGGCGTGCGCGTCGTGTCGAGTTCCAGGACGAACTCGCCCAGCGTCCGGATCCATTGCGCATCGTCGTAGACGCTGTCACGACTGCCGGTAATCAGGTAACCATCGCAATCCGCCAGGCGCTCCGGATATTCTTCACGTCGAACGTCGTAGTTCGTAAATTCGAGGGGTTCGGTTTCAGCACCCTGACTGAGGATCCCATGGAACATCCCCGGGTAATCACCGAACTCCGACTGGAAGTCGTCGCGCACGGCGTCGGTCTGAAGGATTCCTAAACGCATGACGTCTCGGGTGCCAGAATCACGCATCAGATGATCTCGAAGTATCGCCTCAACTGCCAGTCGTTCACGGTTCGTTCGTGTTCGCGCGCTTCCCATATCCGACTGGCCACGAAGTGGTCCACAAAGACTTCGCCGAACAACTCCCGGGCCACGCCGGAGCCCGCCAGCCGTGCCGCTGCATCCCTCAGGTTGGTCGCGAACTGCTGTTGCGCGGGTAAATCGTCCTGCAGGTCGTAGGCATTGCCACGTACGCTGGCATCCGGTTCGAGATCGTTTCGGATACCCACGAGGGCCGCGCCAATTACCGCTGCCGCAACCAGATACGGGTTCGCATCAGCGCCCGGTGCGCGGCATTCGAGCCGCTGACTGCTCGCCGAGCCGCCGATCACCCGCAGCGCCACGGTCCTGTTCTCTATCCCCCAGGTGCTTGCGGTAGGCGCCCAGGCGCCCTTCACGAGCCGGGTGTAACTGTTGACCGTCGGTGCAATCAGAGCGATCAGCTCCGGCAGGTATCGCACGACGCCGGCAATGGCCTGTCGCTGCGTGCGACTGATGCAATGTTCCGCCTGCTCGTCGTAGAACAGATTGTCGCGTTGGGGATCGAGGAACGAGAAGTGACAGTGGCCGCTCTGCCCCGCGTAGTCCATGGACCACTTGGCCATGAAGGTGGCAACGCGCTGACGCCTGGCGAAGTATACCTTGCTGAAGGTCTTGAAGAGGCTGGCCTGGTCCGCCGCGGCGATCGCATCGGTCGCTTCGAGGGCCGCTTCCCAAACACCCGGACCGGTCTCACAGTGCATGCTTTCCACCGGACAACCCAGCGCGGCGCAGTAGTCCATCAACCCATTGAACAGATCCGCCTGGGACGAGGCGCGCAGCATGGAGTAACCGAAGTTCCCGGGCGTCAGCGGCGTCAGGTTCCGGAAGTCTTTCTCATGCAGGGTGTGGGACGTCTCGTCGAATACGAAAAATTCGTATTCGAGGCCCATCCGGACATCGATGTCCAACTCCCGGGCGATGCGCAGAACGCGTCGCAGCGCGGAGCGCGGGCACAACGGATGGTTGTCTGCGTCATCGGCCCCTACGAACTCGCCGATGAAATAGGGGACACCCTCGTCCTCGAGCCAGCGCTCAGTCTCGCTCAGCAATCGAAAGGCCGCATCCGGAAACCCCGTGTGCCAGCCGGTAAAGGTCGCATTGTCGTACAACTGGTCGTTCACGTCCCAGCCGAACACGCAGTCGCAGAAGCCGCCGCCCTTCTCCATCACCGAGGCGAACTTTTCGAGGCTGATGTACTTGCCTCGAATCACACCATCGAGGTCGGCGAGGCCGAGCTTCACACGGCGCACACCGCGCTCGTCATAGTCTTTGAGCTTCGCCGCCAGCTTGTTGGTCATGGTCAGGTGTTCCTTGCATCGAGTTCTCCACTGAAGTTGTGGATAACTCTCTGGATAACTGATGGACAATCGGCCCCACGCTACAGAATACGGGAACTACGCGGAATTGATCAAAAATTGGGCAGATGAGAATTTATACTTGAATTTCAACTAGATACGGCCAGGTGATCAGGCTTTCGATCAACTAAAATCTCCATCTTGCCTTCCGGCGGGCAGATATCCGCCGCCTTGTGCATAACATTTGTCACCGGGGTGTCCGATTATGTTAGTAATCGCTAACTAGATGGATATCAACAGCCTTGGCTTCGAGCCGCAAACTCGAACCGGAAGCGCGCGCCCTCTGAGAACCGTTGTACCGAGTCGCAGTGCTCAGCGCCCTGGCGAACGTCTCGTGTTCCCGGCGAGTTGATCCGGCTCGTCCTTCTTCCAGGCCGCCGGGTCCTCCGACCCACGAGGGATGCCGAAGGGCCACACCGGGTCGGGAGCATCCCAATTGTCGCCACAGTCGCCACCGCCAAGGAGCTCCGGTATCTGCATTGGATCGATCGTCGCCTCGGCTTCGGCCCAATCCAGCTCCACGGGCGCGAGCGCAAGCGCAAGCGCTGCCGGTAGCGGAACCAGCAGCAGGAGTACCACCGCAACACCACGCCGCAACGGATTCAGCAAACGTCCAGACATCGATCTACTCCTTGATCTGAATCACATCGCGCCTGCCAGGACGGCTGCCACGAGAATCAACAGCACTGCGACCCCGGCAATGATGTAGACCGAGCGATCCGACGCCGCAACGGCCGCCAGTTCAGAGGCGGGTTGGAAACGCTGAGTCGTCGATTCAGACGCGATCCACCGAGGTTGAGTGGCGTCGCCCATATCGCGTTGAGATGCATCGCCAAACCCATCGATCACTCCGGAGCGAATGCGTCGGAACTCACCACGCGATATCTCGCCGGCTGCGTGGGCTTTGGCAATGCGCCGCAGACGTTCGCTTTCCGGGGTCAGTTTGAGCAGTCTCATTGCACTTCCCTCACCAGGCGAACTCCGATCGGTCGCCCGACCACTGCACTGGATGAGCGGTCGTCCGGCGACGAACAGGCCGCCGGCGATCGGAGGGGCGAGCCATCGACCTCCGCGAGCCATTCGGCGGGCCATTCGGCGAGCCCTTGGGCGAGCCCTTCACCGCTGTCGAGCGCGAGCCCGGACAGCCCGAATTCGTTCTCGATGACGCCCGCCGCTCGCTCCGCACAACGCATCGCTTCGCCGCCTACCGCACGGCGCCACTCCTCGATGCTCGGCAAACGGTAGCGATGACCGGTCTTCGCGCTCAACCAGTCCGCAAAGGCGATGGCATCCTCGCTGGATACCGATCCTGAACCGACCGCATCAGCGGTCGGTTCAGGGCAACCATTTGCACTGCAGTACGCCGCGAGTTCTTCCGTTCGAAACACCCGCCGCATGATTGCGAAACGGTTCTCACCACTGGGAATGACCACGAGTTCGGGACCGTGACCAGTGGCACCGAGCGTCAACACGTCAAGACACACGCCAACACTGCCCGGACTGTTGCCCGCTCCGATCAGATGTCGCATCGAGCAGGGGTCGAACTCGAGATTCACCAGCGCCGGTTGCGGCCCGAGCAGACTGATACCCGCTTCACGCAGTTCCTTGGCCCGTTGCTGATCCGTTTCCGCGAGCGACACCACGCACTGGGCCACCCGCTGGGCGACGCCCGTCCGTATGGCAACTTCACGATTCGCATGACGCTCGATCAAACCACGCACCGCCGTGCCGATCTCGCTTTTATCGAGCCGTTGACACACGAATCCCGCGGCCGCGTCGAGATCCGCCAGGAGGCGCTGATCGGCCTCACTGTCGACCGCGCTGGCGCGGACTTGCTCAACCTGGGTGCGTAATCGTTCAAGCCTGTTGCCGGCCTGTTCGAGGTCGTCGTATTCGAACACCCGGGGTACGATCAGCGCGAACAGCTCGTCCGCGAGGTTCAATTCATTCTGGGCGACCGACCGGTCGATGACATCTAGGTAGACATCGCCCACCTCCTGCTCGAGTTCAGCGTAGAGCGGGTGGTTCGGAAACACCCGAGCGAAACGCAGCAGCTGGAGTTCGATGTCGCCGATCCAGGCACGATTGAGGCGCTCCGCCGCGAGCAGCACGTCCAGGTCCGCAAGCACCTGTTCCTGCAACGCCTTGTACCCCGGCTCGAAGCGGGTACCATCCAGCAAGGCATCCGCCGCGCGCACCAAATCGAAGGCAGCATCAAAGGCCCG
>SMWF01000111.1 GCA_004357385.1 Gammaproteobacteria bacterium
CGAGTGCGTTCAACAGCGGGCGATACGCTTCGTCTTCGCCATGATGCTCAACGCAGGCTCCTGCGACTACGAGCGGAGCTTCGTTGAGCTGCGTTTCGGTCAAATCATCGAGGAATGCCCGGACCAGGCTCGTCTTGCCAATGCCGACCTCGCCCGTCACGAACACCACCCGGCGCTGCCCGCCTCGAGCGTCCTCGAAAAGCGCCTTCAGGCGCGCCAGTTCCGGCTCCCGACGGGGAAACGAACTGCGCATGCGTTCGGAAGGGCTCAGTTCGCGGCGAGGTAATCCTGGATCTTCTCGCTTGGAGACCACACGACGAACAGGCGCAACAAATCGGAAACCGCGCCCGTGCACGGTCTCGATGAATTCGGGGTGGCGCGCGTCGTCGCTAAACGCCCGGCGCAGCTCGTGGATCGACTGGGTGACAGCGGCCGGAACCACCTCGACGTCCGGCCATACGGTGTCCAGCAGTTCGTCTCTGCTGACGAGCCGGCCGGGATCCACGATCAGTTGCTGTAGCACCTGCCAGGTTTTGCGTCGGATTTCGACGGGCTGGGCATCACGCCACAACTGCTCGCGTTTCGTGTCCAGGCGAAAAGGACCAAATTCTACATCTGTAGCGTCCGACTGCACGCCGCCCCCCTCCATGAGGATCCGCAAAATAGCAGAAGTTGAGAATCATAGCACCGGGAGGTACCCGGGGATTTCGCGGACCGCCGGTGGCGCTACCCTGGAACGTCGCCTTTGGGCCTAGCCCGTACGGACGTTGCAGGCTCCAACACTTTGGGGGCAACCGATTCCAACAGTTTCGAGTTGCCCCAGATGTTGCCCCCGGATGTCAAAGGATGCAGATGGATTCGATCGGACTAGGGGGCAAGAAAAAAGCCCGCAGCTAGCGGGCTTTGAGGACGTTCTCGGATCCCTCCGGACGTCATTTTGGTGGAGGCGGCGGGAGTCGAACCCGCGTCCGTCAGCACTCAACCATCGGATCTACATGCTTAGGTCCATCTATTAATTTAGCCGGTCGGCGACCCGGTGGGCAGGGTGCCGCAAGCGATCCCGATTGGTTTTAACCGCGCGGCCCCGGGCGAGGCGTTGCTGGCGATCCTGTGAACATGCGCTCTCGACGTCAACCCACAGGCAGAGATCGGTCGAGACAAGCCGGTTTTAGGCGGCTAGTGCGTAGTTTTCGTCGTTGGCAACTATAAAAGTTGCAGCGATTGTTTTACGAGAGTCACTACCCTCTCGACATGCACCTTTGGCGTCATAACCGCCGTCGAAGCCGTTTCGCCCCCGGTTCAATTAGAGGATCGGCCAGTATACCAGTTCGAAATGGGGGTTATGCGGACTGCTTCAAGATGCGCTGTTTGTCACGTTTCCAGTCCCGATCGCGCTCTGTGGCGCGCTTGTCGTGGGTTTCCTTGCCTTTGGCCAGCGCGATATCGCATTTGATGCGGTGTCCCTTCCAGTACAGCGCCGTGGCTACGCAGGTGAATCCTTTCTGCTGGGTCGCGGCGAAGATCTTTGCGATCTCCTTGGCGTGCAACAGCAGTTTGCGAGTGCGGGTCGGGTCCGCTTGTACGTGGGTCGAGGCGCTTGGCAGGGGCGTGATGTTCGCTCCGAGCAGCCAGGCTTCACCGCCCTTGATCAGGACGTAGCTGTCCACCAGCTGCGCTTTTCCTTCACGCAGGCTCTTTACTTCCCAACCCTCGAGCGCGAGTCCTGCCTCGAAGCGCTCGCCCAGGGTGTAGTTGAACCTCGCGCGTTTGTTGCGCGCGATGGTCGAGCCAGTTGATTTTCCGGGCTGCTTGGCCATGCGGGCAATTATAGGCTCTGCTTGAGGGGGTCGGACATTTTCATGACAATGCGCCAACTCAATCTGCGAGGAGCGTTCTATCGTGAGTTCGGGGCTGGGCGCTGAGCGAGGGGCGGACGAATCGCGGCATGGCATGTGGTCCGGCCGCTGGCTGTTCGTGATGGCGGCGGCCGGGTCCGCGGTTGGGCTGGGCAACATCTGGAAGTTCCCCTACATGGCCGGTGAGAACGGCGGTGGCGCGTTCGTCGTGGTCTATCTCCTGTGTGTCGCGTTGGTGGGGATCCCCATCATGATGGCGGAAGTGCTGCTGGGTCGCGAGGGGCGACTGAGTCCGATCAACACCATGCGGGCGCTGACGCTAACGTCCAGGGCCAGCAGCGCCTGGGTGCTGATCGGCTGGATGGGGGTGCTGGCGGGGTTCCTGATTCTTTCGTACTACGCCGTCATCGCGGGTTGGGCGCTGAAGTACATCGTGAGTCTCGCCGACGGGACGTTCAACGGTGCGAACGGTGAGTTTGCGAACCGGGCGTTCAACGATTTCCTCGCCAACCCCGGCGAAATGATCCTCTGGCAGACCGTGTTCATGTGCCTGACGGTCTACATCGTCGCGAAAGGCGTGACCGGCGGGCTCGAAAAGGCGATCCGCTGGTTCATGCCGCTGTTGCTCGTCTTGCTGGTCGTACTGCTCGGGTACGGTATTAATTCGGGGGGCTTCGAGCAGGGCGTGGACTTCATGTTCCGATTCGACTGGGATGCGCTGGGCGTCGATGGCGTGCTGGTGGCGATGGGGCAGGCGTTCTTCACCTTGAGCCTGGGTATGGGCGCGATCATGGCTTATGGAGCCTACGTACCGTCGAATGTGTCCATCACGACCAGCGTGGTGACGATTGCCGTGCTCGACACCGTCGTTGCGATTGTTGCGGGGCTTGCGATCTTCCCCATCGTGTTCGCCAACGGCCTGGAGCCCGACCAGGGGCCGGGCCTGATGTTCGTGACGCTGCCCCTGGCTTTTGGACAGATGCCGCTGGGCGCATTGTTTGGCGCGCTCTTTTTCGTGCTGGTCTCGTTTGCCGCAATTACCTCGGCGATCTCACTGACCGAACCGGCGCTTGCGTTTCTGGTGGAAGAGTACAACGCCAAGCGCTCGCGCGTGGCCATCTCGCTCGGCGTGATCTGCTGGGTGTTGGGGCTCGGCTCGGTGTTCTCCTTCAATCTGCTGGCGGATGTACACGTGGTGGGCAGCATGACGTTCTTCGACTTTGTGGACTATGTCAGCCAGAACCTGATGTTGCCGCTGGGCGGGTTGGCCATCGCGTTGTTCACCGGTTTCGTGCTACCGAAAGCCAATGTCCGGGCGCAGTTGGGGCTCAAGGGGGGCTTGCCTGAATTTCTCTGGAACACGCTCGTGCGAGTCGTGTCCCCTCTGGCGGTGCTGACGATATTCGCCTACACCATCTACAAGAACATTGGCTGAGACCAATCGAGGGGCAGGTTGAAACGGGTTCAACGATCGGCGCTGTTGCCATTTCCGGGGTCGCACCTGTTCGATCTGGTGAACGACATTGAACGCTATCCTGAATTTCTACCCTGGTGCGCCAAGGCGGAGGTCGTGTCCCGGGAAGCGCACGACCTGGTGGCGGCGCTCACCCTCCGTAAAGGTGGGATCGAGCACACCTTTACTACGCGTAACACCGCGCGGTTTCCTGAGCAGATCGACATGCAGCTGGTCGACGGCCCCTTTGAACGATTCACCGGCAGCTGGCGGTTCACTGACCTTGGCAAGGGCGACGTCGTGGGTTGCAAGATTGAACTCGACCTGCAGTTCGAATTCTCGAGGCACCTGCTGACGGGCATGTTCCGGTCGCTGTTTTCGAGTGCGGCGAACAGCCTGGTCGATGCGTTTTGCGCACGCGCGCGGCAGCTCTATCGGGAAGGTGACCGCACCTGACATGATTCGCGTTGAGGCTGTCTATGCACTGCCCGAATATCAGTACCAGGTGCAGCTCGAACTGGAGGATGACGCGTGCGTTGCCGATGCGCTTGCGGCTTTGGCTGCCTGCGAGGGATTTGCGGACCTCGATCTGACCTCCGCCGCGGTCGGCATCTATGGCCGGGAGGTTTCCCGGGAGCGGCGTCTCGAAGCCGGGGACCGATTGGAGATTTACCGGCCGCTGGAGATGGACCCTATGACTGCTCGACGACAGCGGGCTCAGCGTCAGGCTCGTCGCCAGGCGCGGTCGAATCTTCGATCTCCTCAACCGGCGGTGGGGTTGGAGCCCAGAAGGAGGTAGGCGCATAGTCGCCGGTGAAGAATGCCAGCAGATCACCGTCGAAGTACAGGGTGGCACTGCGCTTGGTAATCCCGACGTTTGGCACCTGAACGCTGTAGATGTAGTCCCAGCGGTCTGGATTGAAGCTGTTCTTCAACACCGTCTCGCCCATGATGAAGGTGACCTGGCTCCTGGTCATTCCCGGTTTCAGCTTGTCGATCATCGTCTGGGTGATGACGTTGCCCTGCTGAATGGTGATCCGGTGCACGCGCGGTATGCTTATTCGCGGCATGTGGAAGGAACACCCCACGAGCGAGAGCATCAGTAGCGACGCGATTACGCGCACGAAATCCTCGAACGAAACCGAGCGGCCGCGCAGTTTACCACCTCACTCATACCTCAGGAGCCGCGGCGCTGATCAGCTCCCTGGCATACTCGATGGTCTTGGCCGTGACCTCCTGGCCGCCCAGCATGCGGGCCAGCTCTTCGACCCGGTGCTCGCGGTCCAGATGTACGATCTCGGTGTCGTGTCCGGCACCCTTCGCGACGTTCAGGTGATGCTGGCCCAGGGCCGCCACCTGAGGCGCATGGGTTACACAGAGTATCTGGGTGTGATCGGCGAGCTGGCGCAGCAGTCGGCCGACCGTGTCGGCGGTAGTGCCGCTGATTCCGACGTCCGCTTCGTCTAGCACCAGCGACGGGATCCGACTTCGATTCGCCGCGACGATCTGAATGGCCAGGCTGATGCGTGAACGTTCACCGCCCGACGCAATCCTGGCCAGCGGTGCGGCCGGGTAGTTGGGGTTCGTGACGATCAGGTAGTCGACGCTCTCCAGACCGGATTCACCCTCCTGCGCGGTGAATTCCAGTTGCAGGGCCCCGGACTTGATGCCGAGCTGTACCATGTGCGCGGAAATGTTGGCCTCGAATTCGGGCGCGGCACCGCGCCGGGCTTTGCTCAGTTGCGCGGCCTGGAGGCGATAATCGTTTGCCAACGATTCGGCCTCTGAACGCAGCGTTTCGACGCTGTCGGCATCGGCGCCCAATGCGCGCAGCTCATTGATCAACCCCTGATGATGGCCGCTCAGCTCTTGCGGCCGGACCCGGTGCTTGCGGGCCAGCTCATTGATCCGTTCGAGTCGCGCATCGAGCCTGGCCAGTTCTTCCGGGTCCGAATTCAGCGACTCGAAGTAGTGGCGCAGCTCGACGGCGGACTCGTCGATGTGGTCCAGAGCGACGCTCAGCAGTTCTCGCGCGGCGCCCAGTGCCGGGTCGTCATCATCGATGTCGAACACGTTCGCCGCTGCGTCGCCGAGTGCCGCGCGCGCCCCGGAGTCTTCATTGGTAAGACCTTCCAGTGCGGTTGCAATGCGCAGTTGCATGGCGTCGGCCTGCGCGAGGCGACGATGCCGGGTGTCGATGGATTGATATTCGTCGCTACCCAGCGCCAACTCGTCGAGCTCGCCAATCTGATAGATCAACAGTTCGCGCCGGTCGTTCGAAGTGGTCAACGCCAGTTCCAGGCGCGCAAGCTCGGCCACGGCGTCCCGCCAGGCGCGGAAGGTCCGGGCGACCTCGGTGGCCAGCTCCGCGGCGTCCGCGAAATCGTCGAGCAGGGTCAATTGAACAGAGCGCTGCAGCAGTGACTGGTGTTCATTCTGGCCGTGGATATCGATCAACCCGTCGCACAGCGTTTGGAGGTCTTTGAGGTTGACGGGAGTGCCATTCACGTAGGCGCGCGAGCGTCCACCTCGCGTGACGGTGCGGCGCAGCAGGCAGCGTCCAGCCAGATCCGGATCGCCAAGTTCGTGATCTTCCAGAAAACGTAGCGCTGCAGGGTTTTTCGACAGGTCGAACTCTGCACTGACCTCGCTGCGCGCCGCACCCGGGCGGATGCTCGAGTTGTCGGCGCGGGCGCCAAGGACCAGCCCGAGAGCCCCGAACAGGATCGACTTGCCGGCGCCGGACTCGCCGGTGATCACCGTCAGTCCGCCCTCCAGCTCGATGTCCAGGAATTTGACCTGAGCGAAATCGCGAACGGTGAGCTGGCGCAGCATGCGTGTAAGGTGAATCCTTTGTGCTTGAGTTGGTAGAACTTTATGGCCATTCTATGAGTCAATTGGAGTCAGCGTAAGCGCGTATTTGACATCATGATCGGGCAGCGTCGTGTGGAGGAAGTGGTAGGCGAACGCGCTCAGCACGTGTTCAAGGTGCTGGTAGAGCGCTATCTCAGCGACGGCGCGCCGGTGGCCTCCAAAACGCTCGCCACGCAACCCGGCGTGGACGTCAGCTCCGCCACGGTGCGCAACATCATGGTCGAGCTCGAGTCCCGGGGCCTGGTGTCTTCCCCCCATACCTCGGCCGGGCGTGTACCCACTACGCAGGGATTGCGATTTTTCGTCGATAGCCTGCTGTCGGTGCAACCCCTGGACCCCGAAGGGCTGCGCAAGCTCACCGATGAACTCAATCCGGATATGTCCCCGACAGAGCTGATCGAGGCTGCCTCGGGCTTGCTCGCCGAAGTGACGCGGATGGCTGGGCTGGTGACGTTGCCCCGGTCGGTGCAGGTGGCGCTGCGCCAGGTGGAGTTCCTGCCGCTGACGGCGAATCGAGTGCTGGTGATCCTCGTGGTGAACGAACGGGAAGTGCAGAACCGGGTCATCCACACCGAACGTGAATATACCGAATCTGAACTGCTGCAGGCGGCCAACTTCATCAACCGCGAGTACGGGGGACAAACGCTTTACCGGGTTCGTCTGGAACTGCTGGAGAGCATGCAGGCGGATAAGGATCGCATGGACGTGATGATGCAGACCGCGCTCGACATTGCCAGCAAAGCCTTCGATCTGGTGGACGACGGTGGCGACTATGTGGTGGCCGGCGAGTCGAACCTGATCGAAACCCCGAGTGATTCCGAGGCGCTGCGGCACCTGTTCGAGGCGTTTTCACGCAAGCGCGACATCCTGCACCTGCTCGACCGATGTCTGAGTTCGGATGGCATTCAGCTGTTCATCGGTGACGAGTCCGGCTATGAAGTGCTCGACGACTACAGCGTGGTTACCGCTCCCTATCGCGTCGGCGGTCAGGTGGCGGGCGTGCTGGGCGTGGTGGGCCCCACTCGCATGGCCTACCAGAACGTCATTCCGATCGTGGATGTCACCGCGCGGATCCTTGGCGCGGCCCTCGATTACGACGGCTAGCGTTTCGGCGCGCCTTTCGGCGAGCCCCGGAAATCCCGCGCCGCGGGCTTGCATTTCACCGGCCCATCACCATATAAACCCGGCGCTCACGGCGCAATGCAGTCCAGGAGGAGCCCAAAATGGCTGATGACAAAGCCGAACAAACGTTGCCCGAGGAACTGGACGAAGCGCCGAGCGACGAAGACTCGGCAAGCCCGGAAGGGGCAACCCCGGAAGGGGTAACCCCGGAAGCGGCTGAAGAGGAAGTTCCCCTCGAAGAAATGAGCGCAGAGCAACTGCTCGAGGCGTTGGAAGAAGCGCAGGCAGCGGTTCTGGCGGCGAAGGATCAGGCGCTGCGGGCCCAGGCCGAGGCCGAGAACGTCCGGCGCCGCGCGCAACGTGATGTCGAGCATGCTCATAAATTTGCCCTGGACCAGTTTGCCGGCGAGTTGCTGCCGGTGTTGGACAGCCTCGAAAAGTCTCTCGAAGCCGCCCATGGCGACGCCGATGCCGCGACCATCGCCGAGGGCGTCGAGTTGTCCTTGAAGCTGGCGCTGGCCGCGATGGAGAAATCCGGTCTGACCCGGATCGACCCCCAGGGAGAACCCTTCGACCCGGAATTTCACGAAGCGATGAGCGTGCTCGAAAGCGCCGATGCAGAGCCCGGGTCGGTGCTGCACGTGTTGCAGAAGGGCTACATGCTGAACGGTCGGCTGGTGCGCGCGGCCATGGTTATGGTGGCGAAGCCGCCCGAGGACGACGAACCCGCGGGATAGCGCTTGAAGTTTGACGGTTCGGGCCAATATTAGAGGTTATGCCCGCTTCGACGAGGGTCGGGGCAACGAATTCAACGGAGACGAGTGACGATGGCCAAGATGATCGGTATCGACCTGGGTACAACCAACTCCTGTGTCGCGGTGCTGGAAGGCAAAGATCCCAAGGTGATCGAAAATTCGGAAGGTGATCGCACCACGCCGTCGGTCATTGCCTACACCGAGGAAGGCGAAATTCTGGTCGGCCAGTCTGCCAAACGGCAGGCGGTGACCAACCCTACGAACACCCTGTTCGCGATCAAGCGGCTGATTGGCCGTCGTTTCAAGGACGAAGTTGTACAGAAAGACATGGACATGGTGCCCTACACCATCGCCGAGGCGAGCAACGGTGACGCCTGGGTGTTGGTCAAGGGCGAGAAGCAAGCGCCTCCGCAGATTTCGGCGGAAACTCTCAAGAAGATGAAGAAGACCGCCGAGGAATACCTCGGCGAGACGGTCACCGAGGCCGTGATCACGGTCCCGGCCTACTTCGACGATTCTCAGCGGCAAGCCACCAAGGATGCCGGTCGGATCGCCGGTCTGGACGTGAAGCGCATCATCAACGAGCCGACGGCCGCCGCGCTTGCCTATGGCATGGACAAGCAGCCGGGCGACACCAAGATCGCGGTCTACGACCTGGGTGGCGGGACCTTCGACATTTCGATCATTGAGATTGCCGATGTCGATGGCGAGAAGCAGTTCGAGGTGCTGTCGACCAACGGAGATACCTTCCTCGGCGGAGAGGATTTCGACAAAACCCTCATCGACTACCTGGCAGACGAGTTCAAATCCGACCAGGGCATGGATCTGCGCGGCGATCCGCTGGCGATGCAGCGTCTCAAGGAAGGCGCGGAAAAAGCCAAGATCGAACTGTCGTCCAGCCAGCAAACCGAAGTGAATCTGCCGTACATCACGGCGGATGCGTCCGGTCCCAAGCACCTGGTGCAAAAGGTCACGCGGGCGAAGCTCGAATCGCTGGTCGAAAGCCTGGTCGAACGTACCATGGGGCCCTGCAAAACGGCTCTGGAGGATGCCGGTTTGAGCGTCGGCGAGATCGACGATGTGATCCTGGTAGGCGGTCAGACGCGGATGCCGCAGGTTCAGGAACGGGTCAAGGACTTCTTCGGCAAGGAGCCGCGCAAAGACGTGAATGCGGATGAGGCGGTAGCGGTGGGCGCTGCGATTCAGGCGGCAGTTCTATCCGGCGATGTCACGGATGTGCTGTTGCTGGATGTCACGCCGTTGTCCTTGGGCATCGAAACGCTCGGCGGCGTGATGAGCCCGCTGATCGAGAAGAACACGACCATTCCCAGCAAGAAGCAGCAGGTGTTCTCGACCGCCGACGACAATCAGACGGCCGTGACCATTCACGTGGTGCAGGGCGAGCGCAAGCAGGCCGGGCACAACAAGTCTCTGGGACGCTTCGACCTCACGGACATTCCGCCGTCGCCGCGTGGCATGCCGCAGATCGAGGTGAGCTTCGACATTGACGCGAATGGAATCCTCAACGTTTCGGCGAAGGACAAAGCGACCGGCAAAGAGCAGTCGATTATCATCAAGGCGTCCAGTGGACTGTCGGAAAGTGAGATCGATCAGATGGTGGCCGATGCGGAATCGCACGCCGAGGAAGACGCCAGGTTCGAGGAACTTGTCAGTCTGCGCAATCAGGCGGACGGCATGATTCACGCGACCCGCAAGACCGTAGAGGAAGCGGGTGACAAAGCGAGCGACGAAGAGAAGACGGCCATCGAGAGTGCCGCGAGCGCGTTGGAAGAAGCGTTGCAGGGCGACGACAAGGACGATATCGAAGCCAAGCTGAAGACCTTAGGCGAAGCGTCCGCAAACCTTGCGCAGAAGCTGTACGCCGAACAAGCCGAGGAGGCTCAACCAGCGGGCGCCGAGGCGGGCGCTGCGGACGCCGGTAACGAGGGAGCAGTAGATGCTGAGTTTGAAGAGGTCAAGGACGACGACAACAAGTAGCTCGCGGCACGCCGCGAGGCTACACTGGCGGCGCCAAAAGGCGCGGGTTGAACCCGCGCCTTTATTCGCAACCCGTGACCGGTGGGTGGAAGTTCATGCAAGACGCAAACAACAGTGAACTAGCGCCACGAATGCCGAACGAAGCATCGAACCCGGAGCGTCTAGAAGGGCGCCACGATCCGGCATTCATACGAGACCAAACAAAGAGCTATGGCTAAGCGCGACTACTACGAAGTACTGGGTCTCGAACGCGGCGCGTCCGACGACGAGATCAAGAAGTCATATCGTCGACTTGCGATGAAGTATCATCCGGATCGGAATCCGGACGACGTCCAGGCAGAGGAGAAGTTCAAGGAAGGCGCCGAGGCATACGAAGTGCTCTCCGATGGCGAGAAAAAGAGCGCCTACGACCGGTTCGGCCATGCGGGGGTCGACCCTAATGGAATGGGTGCCGGCGGTTTTGCTGGGGGGAGTTTCTCGGACATCTTCAGCGACGTGTTCGGAGATGTCTTTGGCGGTGGCGGCGGCCGCTCGTCCATGCAGCGTGGCTCGGATCTGCGCTACACCCTGGAGCTGGACCTGGGAAAAGCGGTGGGTGGCGACACCGTGGAAATTCGCGTCCCGGTCATTGCCAGCTGCGAGTCGTGCGAGGGTAGTGGCGCGGCGGCGGGGACTAGCCCGGTCACGTGTACCGATTGCGGCGGTGCCGGCCAGGTTCGGGTTTCACAAGGTTTTTTCTCCTTGCAGCAGACCTGCCCGCGCTGTCGCGGCGCGGGTGCGATCATTCGTGACCCGTGTCGGACTTGCGGCGGCGCCGGCCGGGTCGAGAAGCGCAAGACCCTGTCCGTGAAGGTTCCGGCGGGCGTCGATTCCGGCGACCGGATCCGCCTCGCGGGTGAGGGTGAAGCGGGCTACAACAACGGCCCACGCGGCGACCTTTATGTGCAGATTGCGGTGCGCGAGCACGCGATCTTTCGGCGCGACGGAAAACACCTGTACTGCGAAGTACCCATCAGCTTTGCCGATGCGGCACTGGGCGGTCAGCTGGAAGTGCCGACACTCTCGGGCCGGGTCAAGCTGAAGATTCCGGCGGAAACGCAGACGGGGCGTATATTCCGGTTGCGCGGCAAGGGCGTGAAGCCGCTGCGCGGGGGTTCGGTAGGCGATCTGATGTGCCGGGTAGCGGTTGAAACCCCCGTGAAGCTAACGGCTGAACAACAGGCCTTGCTGAAGCAGCTGCAAGAGTCTCTGCTGAAAGGCGGCGCCGCCCACTCGCCCAGGGAGAGTTCCTGGTTCAAAGGCGTGAAAGACTTTTTCGAAGGGCTCAAGCCCTAAGCCCGACCGGGGTACAATTCGCCGCAGGGACGCTGGGAACCAAGCATGATCAATGTTGCTGTCACCGGTGCGGCTGGCCGCATGGGTCGCGCCCTGATACAGGTGCTGGCGGGCGGAGACGGGATGCGTCTGGGGGCAGCCCTGGAACGACCCGGGCATGAACGGGTCGGGGCCGACGCTGGCGAAACGGCGGGATTCGGCCGCCTTGGAGTGCCAGTCACGGATGATCTCGCGGCGGTACTCGACGACTTCGACACCCTGATCGACTTCAGCGCCCCTGACTCGACACTCGCCGCGCTCGAGATCTGTCGCGCAGCCTCCAGACGTATGGTCATCGGTACCACGGGGTTCGAAGCAGATGGCCTTGCGGCCATCGAAGCTGCGGCAGGCGAAATCGCCATCGTCATGGCCCCCAACATGAGCGTTGGGGTGAACGTCGTGTTTAAGCTGATCGAGATGGCGGCGGCTATTCTGGGCGATGATGTCGATGTGGAGATCACCGAAGCGCACCACCGAGACAAAGTCGATGCTCCCTCGGGGACCGCGGTGCGTATGGGCGAGATACTCGCCAAAACGCTGGGACGCGATCTGGCGACTGATGCGGTCTATGGCCGTCATGGCACAACCGGGCCGCGCGATCGGCGCACCATCGGTTTTCAGTCGATCCGCGCTGGCGACCTCGTGGGTGAACACACGGTCATGTTTGCGGGGACCGGGGAGCGGATCGAGATTACGCACCGGGCCAGCAGCCGCTCGAATTTTGCATTTGGTGCGGTGCGCGCGGTGCGCTGGTTGGCGGATAAGCCGCCGGGCCTGTACGACATGCAGCGGGTGCTTGGCCTGAACTAACCGATGGGAGAGTTTCGGATGCAGGGACGGCCGACATGAGCAATCTGAGCATTAAGTCCAGACTCCTGATCATGCTGCTCAGCGTCAGCGCGATCTCAATCGCGCTGGTGGCGAGCCTCACTTACAGTCGCAGCTACGATGCGTTGCGCGAAAGCGTGTTTTCGCATCTGACCAGCGCCCGGGCCGCCAAGGCGGATCAGATCGAGCAGTACATTGAGAGCATTCGCTCCGAGGTCCAGGTGCTGGGCAGTGCCGCCGGAGTCGGCGCTGCGGCGCGCGAGTTCATCAATGCGTACAAGGCGCTCGAAGAAGAGGAGCTCGAACCGGAGCAACTGATTGAACTCGAGAACTACTACCGCGAGGATTTTCTGCCGAAGCTCGCCGCCATGGTGGAAGGTACCCCCGAGTTCGAGTCATTGTTTCCGGAGTCCAACGCAGCCCGCTATCTGCAGTATCACTACATCGCGAGCAATCCCTTCCCGGCTGGTGATAAGGGCCAGCTGGACAAAGCGGACGACGGTTCTGCGTATTCCGAGATCCATGCCAAACGGCACCCAGTGCTGCGCCAGATCGTCAACGGCTTCGGCTACTACGATCTGTTTCTGATCGACATCCAAACCGGCGTCAT
Organism: Gammaproteobacteria bacterium; assembly: GCA_004357385.1. Lineage (GTDB taxonomy): Bacteria > Pseudomonadota > Gammaproteobacteria > Pseudomonadales > Azotimanducaceae > SMWF01. Next base: position 12,871 of record SMWF01000111.1, read on the forward strand.
CGTGTACACCACGGCTAAAGAGATCGATTTCGGACGCAACCTGATTACTGGGCCGGAGGCATACGGCAACCTGGCTGAGTTGTTCCGCATGGTGCGACGCATGCCGGACCGAGGGGGTGTGCGGTTCATCGACTTCGGTCATTACCGCCCGAGCTACGGGGCGCCGGCCGCGTTTGTTGCGGTGCCGATCTTCGATGGCGCCAAACCCGTGGCGGTACTGGCAGTCCAGGAGAGCACGGCGGAACTCGACCGGGTGATGACGGGCGGTGGTCAATGGGAGCGCGACGGGTTGGGCAAGACCGGTGAGACCATCCTCATCGGACCGGACGCCACGATGCGCTCCGCGTCCCGGTTCCTGATCGAGGATCCGGAAGGGTACGCGGCAGACCTGCGTGCCGCCGGGACGCCGGAAGCGGACATACAGCGAATGGTCTCGCTCGGTTCTCCGATTCTCGAGCAGCAGGTGCGTACGCTAGCGGCGGAGCAAGCGCTCAAGGGCCGGGCCGGCACCGGGGTGATCATCGACTATCGCGGGGTGGAAATCCTGGGATCCTGGGCGCCGCTGCGGCTGGCGGACCTGGATTGGGCCATCGTCGGCAAGATCGATCTCAGCGAGGCGTATGCGCCCATTCACGATCTGGCGAAGGCCACCCTCATTCAGACGGTAATCATCATGGCCGTCATTACGATAGTTGTGATGTTTCTCGCCAACTCCTTCGTCCGCCCGGTCAACGATCTGATCTCCCGCGTGCGTCGCGCGGGGTCGGGCGACGTCGATGTGCAGTTCGATGGCGATTCCAACGATGAGATTGGTGACCTGTCGCGCTCCTTCAGTGAGTTGGTCGACAGCGTGCGCAAGCAGACCCACCTCATAGAAGAGGTCTCGCAGGAGAACCAGCGCTTGCTCGAAAACATGCTGCCGCGGCGAATGGCGCAGCGGGTGCGGCTGGGTGACGAGGAACTCATTGAAACGGTTGACGACGTTTCAGTGCTGTTTGTCGAACTGAATGGTTTGGTCGATCTCACTTATACGCGCTCCGCCGAAGAATCGGTGGAGTTTTTGAAGGCGTTCATCGCGACAGTCGATGCGACCGCGAGCCGGCACGGCGTGGAGCGCATCAAAACCATGGGAGACACTTACATGGCGGCTGTTGGTCTGTCTGCGCCGCTGCTCGATCACATGCGCCGGGCGGTGGAGTTCGCGCGGGATGTCCAAGGTGCTGTCGCGCGGCTCAGCGCAGTCCGCGAACTCGACCTGAACCTGGCGATCGGTATCGCCGCCGGCACCGTAGTTACCGATGTCGCGCACAACCAGGAGGTGCTGTTCCAATTGTGGGGTGAGGCGGTGATTCAAGCCGACTATGCCCGGGACCAGGCGGGTCGAGGCGAGATCCTGGTCACGCAATCCGTTCGAGATCAGCTTTCGGACAGCTACGAGTTCCAGCGCGTAGACGACGCGGACGGCGTCGCTCTGTGGGCTGTGGCCGACGTCTGAGATGATGAGCGGCATTCTGCAAACCGATTGGTTCGTGTGGGGCATCGGACTGATCCTGGGCTTCCAGATTCTGGTGGTGGTGTTGGGTGAGCTGCTCTATCGGGCCGATCGTCGCACCTTGCCCATGGCGCCCATCTTGCGCGCCGCGCGCAACACCGTATTGCCATTGCTGGTGGCGTACGTATTCGTGCTGCGCATTCTGGAGATGCCCGAAGACGCGGCGGTCGTTCGGATCATCGCCACGGCGTTCTGGATCAGCATGCTCTACACGGGGCTCCTGCTGTTCAACGCGCTGGTCTTCCAGCAGGCCCCGGAAGGTACCTGGCGACACCGGACGCCGAGCCTGTTCCAGGATCTGATCCGGATATTGCTGGTGGTGATCGGCGCGTCTATTGTGCTGGCGGTCGTCTGGGAGCAGAACCTCGGCGGCTTGATCGCCGCGTTGGGCGTGGGCTCGATCGTGCTCGGTCTTGCCCTTCAGGAGACCCTCGGCAACCTCATGGCCGGGATTGCGCTGCTCTTCGAACGCCCGTTCGTTCTCGGCGACTGGATCGAAGTCGGCGAATCCCAGGGCGAAGTGGTGGAGATCAACTGGCGCAGCGTGCACGTGCGGACTCGCGAGCGGAACCTGCTGGTGTTTCCGAACGCGGTGCTTGGACGGGAGACGATCATCAACTATGCACGCCCGACGGCGTTGCAGACGATGCGACTTAGCTTTGCGTTTTCACTCGAAGATCCGCCCAACAGGGTGAAGCGGGTGCTCCGGGAAGTCGCAGAAGCTATGGACAACGTACTGGACGATCCGCCACCCCGGGCAATGGTCAGGGAAGTGCTCGACGACCGGATTCGCTACGAGGCTTTTCTGGCCATCGACCAGCCGCGCCGCATACCGCAGATCGTCGACCAGTACACCGCGCGGGTCTGGTACGCGGCGCGTCGTGCCGGGATCCGCCTGCCGCTGCCGGCGGCCTACGAGATCAAGGTGGATGCGCCCGTATCGACTCTTGCGGGCGTCGACATTGCCGCGTGTTTGTCGAAGGCTCAGGGGTTCCAGATGCTTGAATCCGAGCATCTCGCCAGGGTCTCAGCTGAAGCCGAGGTGCAGATGTACACCGACGGAGAGACGGTAATTGCCCAGGACGAAGTCCCGGATGCCGTATACGTGGTCGCATCCGGCACCCTTCACTTGACCCTGTCGCTGCAGGGCGAAGTCGTCGCTGAGCTGTTCCTTGGCGAATCCGAGGCGATTGGCGTCTCATCCTCGATGTCCCGCGAGCAGGCAAGCCACACCCGGATGTTCTGCGACGGCGACGTGACGCTGATTCGCATTCCCCACGATGCGGTCGATATCTGCGTCCAGGCGAATGCGCGACTCGCGCACGAGTTTGCCCGGGTCTACGAAGTGCGTGCCGAAGCGCTCAACAGGGCTCGCGACGAGTTCGAACAGGAGGACGCCAAACCGGACGACCAGCTTTTGCCTGTGAGCATGCGCAGGCCCCAGGAGGAGGTCGACGAGGTTAGCGAGTCCTGAAACTA
>SMWF01000112.1 GCA_004357385.1 Gammaproteobacteria bacterium
CAGACCGGCCTCGCTGAGCGCGGCACCGTTCATCAATAATGCACACGACTCCCCGGAGCGCAGCGCGTGTGCGGCAGCTGTAATTGCCTCATCACTGGGGGCGTTCGGTCGATCGGGAGCAATTGGCGAGGCGGCGCCGGAGGCTTCGTTCCACGCCGTGTCCGCGGGCAGGATGAGCGTTGCGATCTGGCCGGGTGGCCGACACGCCGCGGCGACCGCTTCCGCCCCAGCCTGGGCGACCTGGTCGGCCGTTTCCGGTGCGCGAATCCAGCCTGACACGGGACTGGCGAAGCCGTTGATGTCCGAGGTCAGGGGCGCATCGAGATGGCGATGGTAGGTGGCGTGTTCTCCGACCACGTTGACCAGCGGCACCCGGGCGCGACGGGCGTTGTGCAGGTTGGCCAACCCGTTGGCCAGACCCGGCCCGAGGTGCAGCAGCGTGCAGGCGGGTTTGCCCGCCATGCGCGCGTAGCCATCGGCCGCCCCGGTCACCACCCCTTCGAACAGGCCAAGCACGCTGCGCATGCCCTCCTGCTTGTCCAGCGCTGCCACGAAATGCATCTCCGAGGTTCCCGGATTAGCAAAGCAGGTATCGACGCCACACGCGACCAGCGTCTCGAGCAGACTCTCAGCACCGTTCATCAACGACCCTCACAAGATTTGGACATCCATCAAAGTTCAGGACACCCATCAAAGTTCAGGACACCCATCAAAGTTCAGGACACCCACCAAAGGTTATGGGTGTCCCGAAAGATGGTGGATGTCCAAATCTTTGATGGGTGTACCGAAAGATGATGGATGTCCAAATCTTGGCAGAAGGCGCAGTTTACGGGCGGCGGCTGGGAATGAGAAACTTGCTCACTTGCCTGATCAGTCGCAACTGAGTCGTTCAAGGCTCGCAGAGGACCATTCATGAGTTCGTATGACTATGACCTGTTCGTGATCGGCGCGGGTTCAGGCGGAGTGCGCGCCAGCCGGTTTGCTGCCGGTTACGGTGCGCGCGTGGCCATCGCCGAAGATCGCTACCTGGGCGGCACTTGCGTCAATGTCGGCTGTGTGCCGAAGAAGCTGTTCGTCTATGGCGCGCACTTTTCCGAAGACTTCGGCGATGCGCGGGCCTACGGCTGGAATGTCGGCGCGTCGAGTTTCGACTGGCCAACCCTGCGGGACAACAAAACCCGCGAGATCGAACGGTTGAACGGGATTTACCGCGACCTGTTGGATGGTGCCGGCGTCACCTTGTTCGAGTCCACGGCAACGCTTCTCGACGCGCACACCCTCGAGGTCGATGGCCGCGAGGTCAGCGCCGAGTACATCCTGATCGCCACCGGCAGCTGGCCCCACGTCCCCGAGTTTCCGGGCCGCGAGCTGGTCATCACGTCGAACGAGGCCTTTTACCTCGAGGAATTTCCCGAACGCGTCGTGGTCGTCGGCGGCGGCTACATCGCGGTCGAATTTGCCGGGATCTTCAGCGGGCTCGGTGCACATACGACCCAGCTGTACCGAGGCCCGCTGTTTCTGCGCGGGTTCGATGACAGCATCCGCCGTTTCGTGGTCGACGAACTGCGCGAGAAGGGTATTGATCTACGCTTCGACGCGCGGGTCAGGCGGGTCGAGAAAAGCGCCGCCGCGTTGAATGTGGTGCTGGAGGACGGCAGTGAAATTGCGACTGACCTGGTGTTGTATGCTACGGGTCGCCGCCCGCATGTCGAAGGGCTTGGCCTTGAACGCGCTGGTGTTGCACTGACAGACAACGGTGCGGTTGCGGTCGATGATCGGTTTCGCACCAACGTTGCGAACATTTATGCAATCGGGGATGTCATCGATCGGATGCAACTGACACCGGTCGCGATCGCCGAGGGGATGTGCATCGCTGAGAATCTGTTCAACGGCGGTGATCGAGGGCTCGACTACACGAACGTCCCCACGGCCGTGTTCTGCCAGCCGAACATCGGGACGGTTGGCCTGACGGAACAGGAGGCGCTCACCGCCGGACACGACATCGCGATCTACGAGTCGACCTTCAAGCCGATGAAGCACACGCTGACCGGTCGGGTCGAGCGCACCCTGATGAAGCTGGTGGTCGACAACGCAACAGATCGGGTGCTCGGCGCACACATGGTCGGGCCGGATGCCGGCGAGATCACCCAGGGCCTCGGCGTGGCGCTGACCGCCGGCGCCACCAAAGCCCAGTTCGATGCCACCATCGGCATACACCCGACGGCTGCCGAAGAGTTCGTGACGATGAGGCAGACGAGGCGGACGAGCGAGCCGAATCGATGAAACGCGCCCTCGGGGCGGCGGTTGCGGTGCTCGCCTGGATGGCGCTGGCGGCGGCCGGTATCGAACACGGTGCTGCGGATGAATCGTCGGTGGCCGACGCCCCGGCTGTCCCGGAGGTCGCGGACGCGCCCGATGTCCCAGAGGCTCCAGAAACCCAGCAGGCCCCGAGTACCCCGATCGCGCGCAACGTGATCCTGTTCGTGGGCGATGGAATGGGCATTGCCACGGTCACCGCAGCCCGCATTCTCGAAGGCCAATTGCGTGGCCAGACCGGAGAGGAGAACCTGCTGTCCTTCGAGCGTTTTCCGTACACGGCCCTCTCGAAGACCTACAACGTGGACATGCAGGTGCCGGATTCGGCGGGCACCATGACCGCGATGATGAGCGGTATCAAGACGCGCGCCGGCGTGATCGGAGTTTCGCCGGCGATCGAGCGGGGTGATTGCGCCGGCACGGCCGATGCGTCGGTGCCGACCCTGCTGGAGCAAGCGGAGCAGCGGGGCCTGGTCACGGGCATCGTTTCCACCGCGCGTATCACCCATGCGACGCCCGCTGCAACCTATGCCCATGCGCCGGAGCGCAACTGGGAAACCGACGCCTGGATGTTGCCCATGGCGCACACGCTGGGCTGCGTCGACATCGCAATGCAGCTGGTCGAGTTCGCCCACGGCGATGGCATCGAGGTGGTGCTGGGTGGCGGGCGCGCCGCGTTCGCGCCTTCTTCGACCCTCGACCCGGAAGGTACGCCAGGCGCCCGCGCCGATGGGCGCGATCTGATTGCTGAATGGCAGGCACGCTATCCGAAGGGAAGTTACGTCTGGAACCGCGAAACGTTCGATGCGGCGGTCGCCGCTGGGGCACCTAAGCTGTTCGGCCTGTTCGAAGCATCCCACATGGAATATGAGGCGGATCGGTCTCAGGACGAGGGCGGCGAGCCGTCACTTGCGCAGATGACCGAGGCGGCGATCGGCTTGCTCGCTGGACGTGGCGAGGGGTTCTTTCTGATGGTGGAAGCCGGTCGGATCGATCACGGTCATCACGCGGGCAACGCGTACCGGGCGCTTACCGATACCATTGCGCTATCCGAAGCCGTAGCCGTGGCGCAGCGGCTGACCGATGACGCGGATACCCTGATCATCGTCACGGCAGACCATAGTCACACGCTGACGATCTCGGGCTATCCGGTGCGCGGCAACCCCATTCTCGGGAAAGTGCGCCTACCGAATGGCGAGTACGCCCGTGACGCGAACGGCCGCCCGTACACCACCCTGGGCTATGCCAATGGACCCGGCGCGCTGCCCGCATCGGATATCCAGGCGGCGGGTGTGAAACGCTTTCCGCATTTCCCCGGCAGCTTTGATGACGCCTTCCCGACGCGTCCGGATCTCTTGGAGGTCGATACCACCGACCCGCTCTTTCTGCAGGAGGCGCTGGTGCCGTTGAGCACCGAAACGCATGCCGGCGAAGATGTTCCGGTGTATGCGCGCGGTCCGGGTGCCGCGCAGGTTCGCGGAGTCATCGAACAGAATCGGATCTACCACCTGATGCGCGCGGCCTATGGCTGGTAAGAGGGCTGGCTGGCAAAAGCCTGGTAGGGTCCTGATTAGGACGCTACCAAAGGCCCGGTAACTGGGCAGGTGCGAGCCCGGACTGTATAGTGCGCATCAGCCCAGCCGTCCCGAGGAAAGCCGTATGGCGTTGAGAGTCACCTTCGATCTCGAAGACAAGGATCTTGATTTTTTCCGTGCGCAGATGAAGCGTGTCCGGGATGCGGCGCAGCGCACGTCCGAGGCCGAGGTGATCGCCAGCGCCGAAGGCATGATCAAAGACGTGTCGGAATCGAACGTGCCAAGCTTCGTTCTGCAGCGCATCGAACGCCTGCAGGTGTTGATCGATATGCTGCGCGACGATGAGTGGTCATTGACCGAAAGCGAACGCGACAATGTCGTCGCGGCACTCACCTACTTCGCGGACCCCGAGGATATCATCCCCGACAACGTGCCCGTCCTGGGTTACATCGATGATGCCATCATGATCGAGCTGGTGGTCATTGAACTGCAGCACGAGATCGATGCGTTCGAGGACTTCTGCCGCTATCGGCAGGAGGAAGCGTCGCGCAATCGCAATCCGGACATCAGTCGCGACGAATGGCTGGCCGTCAAACGCCGGGATCTGCACGCGCGGATGCGGCGGCGCCGGCGCCGCGTGACCACGCGCTCTCAGCGAACCCGCATCCGCCTCTTCTAGGGGAGCATCGCTCCGCCCCAGGCTCCGCACTCTTGACTCAGCCGCCGCAGGCGCTGAGCGTTCAGTAGCGCACCGTGCAGTTCTGACACAGGCTGACGGGATGGTGCGGCTCGGTCAGCCAGCGCAGGTCGTCCAGCACCCGGCTCAACTCGCCGAGCATCCCGGTTGGCACCAGGCCGAGGCTCTTCGCGAACTGGGCCAACAGCACTTCGCGCGCGCTGCGTGGTTTTTCAATGTAACGAACCTCGTACTCGTCCAGGCCGGCTAACCGCGCCGCGGCCGCGATGGCATCGTCCAGATGACCGAGTTCATCCACCAGGCCGCGATCTTTTGCGTCGGTTCCCGACCAGATGCGCCCCTGGCCTATGGCGTCCACTTCCTCGGGCAGCATGTCCCGGCCGCGGGCCACGATGTTGACGAATTGACGATACGTATTGTCGACGGTGATCTGCAAAAACCTGTCCAGCGGCGGGCCAATGCCGGTCAGCACGTCCATGCCGGCGAGCTCGTGGGTCGCGACTCCGTCTCGATTGATGCCGATTTCCGCCATCAGTCCTTCGAAAGTCGGCAGCGGCGCAAACACGCCGATCGACCCGGTGACCGTAGTGGCTTCGGCCCAGATTTCATCAGCCGTCGCCGCAATCCAGTAACCTCCCGACGCGGCTACGCCGGCCATTGAGGCGACGACTGGCTTGCCGGAAATCTGCGCCAGCTCCAGCTCGTGGCGAATCAATTCGGAGGCAATCGGGCTGCCCCCCGGAGAGTCGATGCGAAGCACCAGTGCTTTGATGTGATCGTCCAGGCGCGCTTTCCGGATCAAGCGGCTCAACGTGTCGCCGCCCACGCGGCCGCGGGGCTGTTCGCCGGGCAGGATCATTCCGCTTGCTACCACGACGCCAATCCGGTCGACCGATTTGGTCGCGTCGTCCGCGGTGCCGCGCAAGTAGTCGCCGATGCCGATGGCGCGGTAACTGCTCTCGTCCTCGCCAACCTTGGCAATCAGTCGGATGCGCAGTTCATCGCGAGTGAGCAGTTCGTCGATCAGCCCGTGTTCGAGCGCGGCCCGCGCCAGATCTCCACCGGCACCTTCCAGCACAACGTCGGGTTCGTCGATGAACCGTTCCAGCACGGCGGGCTCGATGTTGCGGTTGCTCGACACGGTGTCCAGGTAGTCGGCCCAGAGCACGTTCAACAGCTGGCGATTGTTCTCGCGCGCTTCGTCGGACATGGCCGTCAGCATGTACGGCTCCATCGCCGCCTTGTAGTTACCGGCACGAAATACGTGTACGTTGATCTTCAGTTTATCGAGCAGTTCGCGATAGTAGTTCTGGAAAATGCCGATGCCCGACAGCCCGATCTGGCCCATCGGATGCATGTACACGGCATCCGCGAAGCTGGCCAGGTAGTACTGACTCTGGGTGTAGTAGTCACCGATCGCGATGATCTCCTTGCCGGACTCCCGGGTGTCGGCCAGGGCCGCCCCGATCGCCTCGAGATGCGCCGGGCTGACTGCCACCAGATCGCCGAGCTTCAGCACGACCAGCTGCACCCGGTCGTCGTCGCGCGCCCGCTTCAAGGCGGTCACGATGTTCTTGAGTACCGCTTCGTCCGCCAGGTCCGAGGCGCCGAGCAGGTCGGTAATCGATGCAGTGCGGGTACTCTGCTCGACCACTGTGCCCTTCGGCGCGATGACCAGGGCCACGGTGTCGGGAATGTCAACGCGATTCGGATCCGCCAGCAGCAGAATGACCAGCACCAGCAGAAAGATGATGAACATCGCGTTGATGAAGAATTCGCGGAACGCGGTGATGCCACGGCCAAAGCCGCGCAGGATGCGTCTGAATGTGGACACTTCGGCCATCGGTTCGATCCATCGTGAGTATCACCTGATTGTCCCAGGGATGCGGCCTGGAAAGAAAGGCCCGGGTCTCATGTTTTGCCCCATTGAGAGGAGTTTTGGACATCCATCATCTCCGGGTAGGTCCAAGTGGGTGTCCTAAACTTTGATGGATGTCCAAATCTTCATGTGGTGAAGTTAAGGGCTTAATCATGCAGGAGGCCGCTATGGGCGGGACGATCTACGAGCAGGGCCTCGGGCAGCACAGCGCCAATTTCGTGTCGCTGACACCCTTGTCGTTCATTCGCCGTACCGCGGACGTGTATCCGCAGCGCATCGCGGTGATCCAGGGCTCGCGGCAGATCACCTGGGGCGAAAGCTACCTCCGCTGTACCCGGCTGGCGAGCGCGCTGCGGGGTCGAGGGGTGGGGTCGGGCGACACGGTCGCCGTGATTGCGAGTAACTGTGTGGAGATGTTCGAGGCGCACTTCGGGGTCGCCATGGCGGGTGCGGTGCTGAACGCCATCAACACCCGGCTCGACGCGCCGGCTATCCGCTTCATGCTGGAACACGGTGAAGCGAAAGTCTTCATGGTGGACAAGGAATTTGGGGCACTCGCGCGGGAGGTGGTCGCCGACATGGCCACCGCACCGTTGGTCGTGTCGATCGATGATGCGGACTACGACGACGGCGAGCTGTTCGGCGAGTTGAGCTATGACGACCTGCTTGACGAAGCGAGCGCCGACGCCGAGCACGCCTGGCGCATGCCGGAGGACGAGTGGCAGGCCATCGCGCTGAACTACACCTCCGGGACCACGGGCGATCCCAAGGGTGTGGTGTTCCACCATCGTGGCGCCTATCTGAACGCCATCTCCAACGGCATCACCTGGAATATGAGCATGCATCCAACCTATCTGTGGACGCTGCCCATGTTTCATTGCAATGGCTGGTGTTTCCCCTGGACGTTGGCCATCTACGCCGGCACGTCCGTGTGTCTGCGCCACGTCCGCGCGGAACCGATCTTTGATGCGATTCGCGAGCACCGCGTCAGTCACTTCTGCGGCGCACCGATCGTGTTGAACACCCTGTTGAGCGCGCCCGCGGAGGTTCAGCAGGGTATCGAGCAGCAGGTCAACGTCATGACCGCCGGGGCCGCACCGCCGGCCGCGGTCATCGAGGGGATGGAACGGCTCGGTTTCGACGTCACCCACGTCTACGGGCTGACGGAAACGTACGGGCCGGTCACCTTGTGCGCCTGGCAGGGCGAGCAATGGGATGAATTGCCCGTGGAGGAGCGCGCGGTCATCAAGGCGAAGCAGGGCGTCAGGGCCCAGATGCTCGAGGGGTTGATGGTTGCAGATCCGGACACGTTGCAGCCCGTGCCGATGGATGGACAGACCATGGGCGAGGTGTTCATGCGCGGCAATAACGTGATGAAGGGTTATCTGAAGAACGCGAAGAGCACCGACGCCTGCTTCGAGGGCGGCTGGTTCCACTCCGGCGACCTCGCGGTGTGGCATCCGGATGGATACATCCAGATCAAGGACCGCTCGAAAGACATCATCATTTCCGGGGGCGAAAACATCTCCAGCATCGAGGTGGAGGATGTGCTGTACCGGCACCCGGACGTCTTGGAAGCCGCGGTGGTGGCACGCAGCGATGAGAAGTGGGGCGAGACGCCCTGCGCATTTGTCGAGCCGCGCCCGGGGCGGGAGCTGACGGACGCTGCCGTGATCAGTTACTGCCGCGACAACATGGCGCATTTCAAGGCGCCCAAGCACGTGGTGTTCGGCCCGCTGCCGAAAACTTCCACCGGAAAGATTCAGAAGTTCAAGCTCCGGAAGATCGCTGAAAATATAAAATAAACAGCGGCTTACAACTAATAATTAAAGTGAATAATTAAGTGACAGAAACGGCTCCGGAGGTTCCGGAGGTGGAAGCGTTATGGCGCTGGCCAGAGCTGTGCGCCGCATTGGCGTTGGACGAGGTCGATGGGCCGGATGTCACCGGGATCAGCATCGATTCGCGCACGCTGACCGCCGGGGACCTGTTCATCGCGCTGAGCGGCGATCCAGGCCCACGGTTCAACGCCGCCAGTGCAACCAATCGGGACGGCCATGCCTATGTGCCCAGTGCGCTAACCCGGGATGCGGCCGGGTTGCTGGTGAGCCATCCGACCCGCACTGGCGCGCCGGAATTGCTCGTCGGGGATACCCTCGATGGACTCTGGGCGCTCGGCCGGGCGGGTCGGGCCCGGCTTAACGGACGGGTTGTGGCGGTCACCGGCAGCTCCGGGAAAACCACGGTCAAAGCATTCCTCGCGGCGGCGCTGGATTGTCCGGCCGCCCAAGGGAGCCTGAACAACTTCTGGGGGGTACCCCTGACGTTGGCGCGCACGCCGGCGGGCTCGGCCTGGGCGATCTGTGAGATCGGCACCAATCATCCGGGTGAGATCGCGCCCCTGGCCGAGCTTGTCCAGCCCGATGTCGCGTTGGTGCTGAATGTCCTCCCCGCACACCTCGAATTCTTCGACAGTTTCGATGCGTTGCGCGGCGAGAAGCTGAGCATTACGCGGGGCTTGCGCCCCGGCGGCACGCTGGTGCTGCCGGACGATCTTTCCGAAGACCTCGACGGTGACTTCGAACGGGTCTGCTTCGGCCGCAGCGCGCGCGCGGATGTGCGGCTGGTTCAGTACGCGGGCGCGACGCACGAAGCTACGCTCGAGATTGGTGCGAACACCTTCACGGCGCGCGTTCCCGGAGGCGGCGAGCATCGAGCCCTGTCGCTGGCGGCAACGATGGCCTGCCTGGTCGCACTCGGTCGGGACCCTTCGCTTGCGTCCGACCTGGCCGATGCCCTCGTCCCCCCCGGCCGCGGTACGCGTCTCGACGCAGGCGGGCTGATCCTGATTGACGACAGCTACAACGCCAACCCCGTGAGCATGCGCGCGGCTCTGGAGGAACTGGCGGCGGAACCCCAGGGTCGGCGCTTCGCGTTGCTCGGTGAGATGTTGGAATTGGGTGACGGGTCCGCGGACTATCATGCCGAACTCGGCGAGGCGTGTGCCGGTCTCGACGGGGTGCTCTGCGTGGGCGAAGCCATGCGCGCTCTGCATGGCGATCTTCCCTCATCCCAACAACTAGGTTGGCACGCGTCCGTTGCCGAGGTAGATCTCGACGCGTTGCTCGAACGTTTCGCCCCCGGCGATCGGGTTCTGATCAAAGGCTCGAACCGCGTCTTCTGGGCTCAGGGTTTCGTCACCCGTGTTGTCGAAGCACTGCAAAAACGTTGATTGTCTACCACCCTCATCCGACGAGAACCATTGCGAAACTAGATGTCGCCGCAGTACTTGCATCGCAAAAAAAAGCCCGAAGGACAACCCGTCGGGCGTGGAGCAGAGCGCTCAGGACTCTCTCATGTTAGGTGACGGCTTCCCGCGGGGAGCGTTCCACCGCCTGCCGCCGCTGGGGTCGTTGGGGGAGACATGCTGCGACGACAGCTCCAGTAGACCGGAAGTGTCGGCGCGAAATCGTGACGCGGTCGACGTTTTCCTCAGCCCAGTTGTTGCCGTGATGCGAGCTCTAGTTTTCCGCCCGGGGTTCTTCGTCAGCTCCAGCGGCGTCGATGGGGTTGGTCTGTGACCAGGGCAGCAGGCGGTAGCTGGAGTGGGCCGAAAAGTCGAAGAACGGGTACTTGATGATCTCGAAGTAAGGCGAGTAGTCGAAGTCGCTCGGGACGCATAGCTTCGGGTTACGGCGGTACAACTCCACCGCATCGCGCTCATCGCGCCTGACCAACGGGAGGATCGGAAACTGCACGGCGGCGAACGCTTCGGCGAGCATGCTGGAACACACCGTCAGGGTCGCGTCCCCCACATTGTGTCGGAACAGCGATGAACGCCAACGCCGCGGCAGGATGCTCCAGGGGAACAGGAAGCGGGCGAGGTCGAGGATCTGGCGAACGTCGTAGCCGGTCCCGAGTCTGGACACGGCGTATGCAATGATCGCCTGACCGTCATGCATGGTCAGGCCTTTGGGCCGGCAGATGCGCAGGTGGTCGTCGCGGTACGCCGACACCGGCCGGACGATGGTGCCGGTCTCCAGCTGGCTTTCGATAATCAACTGCTCGTTCGCCAGCGGGCGGGCATGCTGCTGGATCGCGGCACGAACCTCCGGGTCTTCGACGTCGTGCAGTCGGCCGATGTACAGCGCGGCGTGCGACCAGGGACTCTGAGTGATCAGGCGAATCACATCGCTGACGCGGCTGCGACCTTCGATCAGCACCACATCGCAGGGTTTCAGTTCGTAGCATATGCGCTCGAAGTCGCTGAGCGGAAACTCACGGGGCGGCCGTTGCCGGCCGAGCCAGCGTACGATCGGTCGCGAAACGAGCGAGGACAGCAGTCCCATGGTCACACGCGGGTTAGACGGATGCGCTATTATTGCAGAGCCAGGCGCCGGGGGGTTACGCTCGCATGGCCGCACATCGGCGAAATCACGCCGATCACCCGAACCGGACGCCGCGCTCGCGCCAAATCACCCACCAGGGAGCAACCCAGAGCAATGATCGTCGACGCGCAGGGACGCCGGTTCCGCAACCTTCGGGTCAGCCTGACGGCCGCGTGCAACTACGCCTGCGGCTACTGCGTGCCCAACGGCAAGCGCCTGATTGCCGCTGAGGACGAGCTGACCGGCGACCAGATGTTTCGTGCGGTCGAGTTGCTGATCGCCGCGGCGGGGGTCGAAAAGATCCGCATCACCGGAGGCGAGCCGCTGATCTCCCCCAAGTTCGATACGTTTCTGACCGGCGTAATGGGCTTGGCTTTGAACGACGTCTCGCTGACCACCAATGGTCAGTTCCTGGAGGCCAAGGCCGATGTGATTGTCGCCTCCGGAATCCGCCGGATTAACGTCAGCCTGGATACCCTGAATCCGCTGAGCTTCCGGCACATTGCACGCAGTGGCGATCTGGACACCGTGCTGCGGGGGATCGAAGCGGTGCAGGCCGCGGGTCTGCGCGTCAAAATCAACATGGTGCCGATGCGCGGCGAGAACCTTGATCAGTTGCTGCCCATGCTTCAGTTCTGTCTCGAGCGCGACATCGAGCTGCGTTACATCGAGCTGATGAACATGGGACATCTGAAGCACGGTGCCCAATACCAACAGCAGTTCGTGGGCCGCGACGAAATTCTGGAGTGCATTGGTCAGACGTACGAATTCTCCCGAACACACGCCGCGTACGACTCGACCTCGGTTCGCTACGAAATTCCGGGGCACGGCGTGTTTGGCATCATCGCCAACGAATCGGAGCCGTTCTGCAGCGCCTGTACGCGGTTGCGGCTGTCCTCGAACGGGTATCTGTACGGCTGCCTGTCGAGCACCCATCGCCATTTCATCGGGGACATACTCGATCTGCCGGACCACCTGGCCCTGGCCCGCCTGCAGGGCGTGCTGGTCAATGCCCTGGCGGACAAACAGTCGCTGCAGTTTCGCGGTGAAGTCACGGTCATGAAATTTATCGGCGGCTGAATGGCGTCGGTCGAAATCACCGAACTGCTGGCGACGGAATCGGCCCGGAGTTGGAGCAATCCATCGCCACCATGGCGGACGCATTGCCTGTGGAGCTTGCGTTTCGCAAGGTGGATTGGTCGCTCCAGACGCGCGAGGCCGAAGGCGATGCCGCCATCGATGCCGGGGTGGAGGCCATCGAGGCGACCCGGGTCGCATTGAAGTATCCGACCGTGACCGCATCGCACAGCCCCAACGCGTTACTTCGGCGGCGCTGCAACTTCAGCGTCATCTACCGGCCGGCGGTGACGATCCCTGGAATCACCTCGAACTTCTCGAAAAACGTCAATCTGCACATCGTCCGGGTGGCGACCGGCGGCACCTACGAAGACCCGGGCCAGCCGATCGGCCAGGATGCGGCGGTATCGATACGCCTGGTGGAACGTGGTCCGTGCGAACAGGCTGCGGCGTTTGCTTTTCAGCTGGCCCGCCGGCACGGCTGGAGCGTGACATCGGCGTCGAAACACACCATCCAACGGGTGACCGATGGCCTGTTCGAATCGGTGGTGACCTCGGTGGGCGAGCGCTATCCGTTCGTTGAGCATCGTACGGAGTTGTTCGATGCGCTGCTCGCCAAGATATTGATCCACCCGAGCCACTATCAGGTGATTCTGCTGCTGAACGAGTACGGTGACTTTCTCTCGGACATGGCCGCAGGCCTGGTCGGCAGCATGGGCGTCGGTGCGTCCGGCAACTTTTCCTTCGATGCCGACAACGCGATTGCGCTTGCGATGTTCGATCCGGCGGGCGGCACCGCACCCGACATTGCCGGGCAGAACACGGCCAACCCCGCCGCGATGTTGCTCGCGTTTTCGATGTTGCTGGATCACATCGGCCGCCCGGACCTCGGCCTGCGCCTGCAGGATGCCGTGCACGCCGCCATCGCCGATGGCGAGTGCACGACCGACCTCGGCGGCGCGCTCACCACCACCGACTTCACCGCTGCGGTCGTCAACCGCGTCGGCTGAACATGACGACATGACGCCTGATGATCTGTTCGAACAACTCAGCGATCCAAACCGTCGGGGCCTGCCGCCGGTGGAGACCTGGCAGCCAGATCGCGAAGGGTCCAGTGAGATGCGTATCGATGCCCAGGGACGCTGGTTTCATCAAGGCGGCCAGATCAAGCGCGAGGCACTGGTCCGGGTGTTCTCCACGATTCTTCGCCGCGAGGCCGACCACTATTTTCTGGTGACTCCGGTCGAGAAGCTATCCATCGAGGTGGAGGATGCGCCTTTCCTGGTGGTCGGCATGGACGTGCGGGGGGCGGGTGAATCTCAGGAGATTGTCTTTGCCACCCACACCGATGATCTGGTGATTGCCAACGCCGAACACCCGATCCGCGTCGCCGAAGGTCCTGAGGTACGACCCTACGTCGAGGTACGCGCGGGGCTCGAGGCGCTGATCAACCGCCCCGTCTACTATCGCCTGGCGGAGCTAGCCGTCGAGACGCCCGACGGCTATGGGGTGTGGAGCGGCGGTGTTTTTTTCTTGCTGCAGTGGGAGTGAATCCAGCTTCGTGCTGCTCTTTGGACGCGCTCCGAGGCGGAGGCTTTCGCTCGGCATTCGGGGCGCTGGTTCACGGTTTGAAGCGTCGTGCTGCTCTTTGGACGCGCTCCGAGGCGGAGGCTTCGTTCGGCATTCGTGGCGCCAGCTTACTGGCTCCCTTTACATGTTCGGGTAGTTCGGGCCTCCTGTCCCTTCGGGAACGACCCAGGTGATGTTCTGGGCGGGGTCTTTGATGTCGCAGGTTTTGCAGTGCACGCAGTTCTGGGCATTGATCTGGAAGCGCGGCGAGCCATTCTCTTCGATCACCTCGTAGACGCCCGCCGGACAATACCGCTGCGCGGGTTCGTCGTATTCGGGCAGATTTTTGTCGATCGGAATCGAGGCGTCCGCCAGAATCAGATGACAGGGCTGGTCTTCCTCGTGATTGGTGTTCGAGATGAACACCGAGGACAGCGTGTCGAACGACAACTCGCCGTCCGGTTTGGGGTAGTCGATCCGCTTCGACGATGCGGCCGGCTTCAGTGTTGCGTGATCCGGCGTCGAGTCTTTCAGGGTGAACGGCAGCCGTCCCTTGAACCACTGATCGACCAGGATGAACGCGGACCCCATGAGCGGTCCAAATTTGTGAATGGCCGGTTGCGAATTGCGCGCCTGGTGGAGTTCCTCGTAGAGCCAGGAGGCTTCGAACTTCTCGCGGAAACTGTCCAGCTCCTTGCCCGTTTCTCCGGCGGCAAGCGACTCGGCGATCGCCTCGGCGGCCAGCATGCCGGACTTCATCGCGGTGTGGTTGCCCTTGATCTTGGTCATGTTGAGAAAACCCGCATTGTCGCCGACGATCAGCGCGCCGGGCACGACGAGCTTCGGCAACGCCTGCAGGCCGCCCTTGACGATGGCGCGCGCGCCGTAGCTCACACGCGTGCCGCCCGTCAGGGTCTTGGCGATCAACGGATGGTGCTTGAAGCGCTGGAACTCATCGAACGGGGACAGGTGCGGGTTGGAATAGGCCAGATCGACGATCAGCCCCACGGAGATCTGATTGTTCTCCAGGTGATACAGATACGACCCGCTGAATTTTCCCGGCAGATGACCGACCGGCCAGCCCATGGTGTGCACCACCTTCCCCGGAATGTGCTTTGCGGGATCGATGTCCCAGAGCTCCTTGAAACCAATTGCGTAGTGCTGAGTGGCCGAGTCGCGGTTCAGGTCGAACTGTTCCATCAACTGTTTGCCGAGATTGCCCCGGCAACCTTCGGCGAACACCGTGTACTTCGCGTGCAGTTCATAGCCCGGCACATAGGAGCCTTTGTGTTCGCCGTTTGCGCCCACGCCCATGTCGCTGGTGGCGACGCCCTTCACGCTGCCGTCGTCATCGAACAGCACTTCGGAGGCCGCAAAGCCCGGAAACACGTTCACGCCCATGGCTTCGGCCTGCTCACCCAGCCAGCGGCACAGGTTGCCCAGGCTGATCGCGTGGTTGCCGTGGTTGTGGGTGGCCTTCGGGACCATCCAGCTCGGAATTTTGATGGCGTTGGTGGCGTTGATCAGGTAGTACACCTGGTCGATGGTCACCGGATTGTTGACGGGCGCACCGCGCTCCTGCCAGTCCGGGAACAATTCGTTCAACGCACGCGGTTCAAACGCTGCGCCAGAGAGGATGTGCGCGCCGATCTCGGAACCTTTCTCGACCAGGCAGACACTGATTTCCTGTCCGGTGGATTCTGAGAGTTGCATCAGTCGGCAGGCGGCTGCCAGACCGGAAGGACCGCCGCCGACGATGACGACATCGAATTCCATCGATTCCCGTTCCGCCGCTTCGCCTTCCACCACACCGTCCGCCACGCGGCTTCTCCTTCAACGCCCCTTGTGCTGGGGTTTGTTGATTATAGGAGATGCGCGATTGCAACACTACGCGGGTCACGCCGGAGCCTGGTCCGATGGGTCTCCGTCCGTCTTGCCTTCCGCATTGCAACAAGGGAGAATACCGGCCCCTCGGGCCTGCACCTGGTCGCAAAACGAACCAAGAACGGTCCGTTTTTTTGTCCTGAACAGTCATTTGGTACATCCACTCGAGCCGAGGATCTCATGAAGGTACTGGTTCCCGTTAAGCGCGTCGTTGACGCCAACGTCAAGGTTCGGGTCAAGCCCGACAACTCCGGCATCGACCTCACCAATGTCAAGATGTCGGTCAACCCGTTTTGCGAAATTGCCATCGAGGAAGCGGTTCGCCTGAAGGAAGCGGGGGTTGCAACCGAAATCATCGCGGTGACGGTCGGCGCGAGCAACTGCGCCGAGCAGTTGCGCACCTGCCTGGCGCTGGGCGCCGATCGCGCCATTCTGATCGAAACGGACGGCGACACTCAGCCACTGGGCGTGGCCAAGCTGCTGAAGGCGGTGTACGACAACGAGCAGCCGGACATCGTGTTGTTCGGCAAGCAGAGCATCGACGGCGACAACAGCCAGACCGGCCCGATGTTTGCCGCACTCGCGGGGCTGTCCCAGGGTACCTTCGCTTCCAAGCTCAGCGTGGCGGACGGCAAGGCCACCGTGATCCGAGAGGTCGATGGGGGTCTGCAGACGGTTTCACTGTCGCTGCCGGTGGTGGTGACCACCGACCTGCGTTTGAACGAACCGCGTTATGCCTCCCTGCCGAACATCATGAAGGCCAAGAAAAAGACCATGGACATCATCACGCCCGAATCGCTGGGCGTGGATGTGTCGCCCACGTTCGAGGTGCTCTCGGTCGAACCGCCGCCCGGGCGTCAGGCCGGCATCAAGGTGCAGAGCGTCGAGGAACTGGTCGATAAACTGAGGAACGAAGCGAAGGTGATCCCATGAGTATCCTGATCGTCGCAGAGCACGATAGCGCGGCACTACGGCCGGTCACGCTGAACGTCATGGCGGCTGCCCTGGAGATTGGCGGCGATGTCGACGTGCTGGTGGCGGGCGAAGGTTGCGCCGCGGTGGCCGAGGAGGCCGCCAAGATCGGTGGCGTGGCCAAGGTGCTGCTCGCCGATGATGCCGCCTATGCGCATCAGCTGGCGGAAAACGTTGCGCTGCTGGTCGCTGAGTTGGGCGCCAGTTACACGCACGTGCTGGCCGGGCACACCACCACCGGCAAGAACTTTCTGCCGAGGGTTGCCGCGCTGCTGGACGTGGCACAGATTTCGGACATCATCACGGTGGACGCGCCAGACACCTTCAAGCGCCCCATCTATGCGGGCAACGGCATTGCGACGGTGAAGTCGAACGACGCGATCAAAGTAGTCTCGGTGCGTGCGACCGGATTCGATCCGGCACCGGCGGAGGGTGGGTCGGCTGCGGTCGAAGCGGTGGCCGGCAGTCACGATGCGGGCGTCTCGAGCTTCGTGGGCGAAGAGATTGCCAAGAGCGAACGGCCGGAACTGACCGCCGCTGGCATCATCATTTCAGGCGGCCGCGGCATGCAGAGTGGCGAGAATTTCAAACTGCTCGAAGGCATTGCCGACAAGCTCGGGGCGGCCATTGGCGCCTCACGCGCCGCGGTGGATGCTGGATTCGTGCCGAACGACATGCAGGTGGGCCAGACGGGTAAGATCGTCGCGCCCGATCTGTACATCGCGGTCGGTATTTCCGGGGCCATCCAGCACCTGGCGGGGATGAAAGACTCGAAAGTCATTGTTGCGATCAACAAAGACGAGGATGCACCGATCTTCCAGGTGGCCGATTACGGCCTGGTGGCAGATCTATTCAACGCCCTGCCGGAACTCGAAGCGGAACTCTCCAAATAAGAGGCCCAGAGGAGGACAGCACCCGGGCCCCGAGCAACGATTTGGACATCCATCAAAGTTCGGGACACCCATCAAAGTTCGGGACACCCATCAAAGTTCGGGACACCCATCAGCTAGATCGTGAGGGGCGTGGCCGGTGGCTTGCAACCGTTTAGGCGTTTGATGGTGCCGGACTTGGCGTGGCTTGGCAGACAATCGGAGCGTGACCTACCCCCGCTCTCATCTCGTGGATCGCCACAACGGCGGCTGCTATCACTGCATCTCTCGATGCGTCCGGCAGGCCTGGCTGTGTGGCCAGGCAACGCACGCTGGACCGTCGTTCGAACACCGTAGCGCCTGGCTCGAAGAACGGATTCTCGTGCTTGCCCGTGTCTTTGCCGTGGACGTATACGCCTACGCGGTGATGAGTAACCACTATCATGTGGTCGTGCACGTTCGGCCCGAACAGGCTCGCGAGTGGTGCGATCTGGATGTCGCCCGACGCTGGATGCGGGTGTGCTCGGCGAGGACGCTGCACGGCGAAGACGAGCGGATTCACGCGTTCGCAGAAGACGCCGAACGCATTGCCCGCTGCCGCGAACGATTGGGAAATCTCTCCTGGTTCATGCGATTCATCAACGAGCCGATGGCGCGAATTGCCAACCGCGAAGATGAGCGAACAGGCCGATTCTGGGACGGCCGATTCAGGTCGATCGCACTACTGGATGAGTCGGCCCTCTTGGCATGTGTCGCGTACGTCGACCTGAACCCGGTACGCGCGGGCATTGCTGATTCGCCGGAACGTAGTCGCGGTACCTCCGTGCGACATCGAGTGAATAATCGCAAAGAGGATGCATTGACGGCGATTGGTACATCGACCAGCCTGATTCCCGTTTCACTCGAAGGCTATCTAGAGATCCTGAGGTGGATCATTGCGTCCGAGTCGGACCGCGGCTTAACAGCTCCCGCGTCGGTTGAAACCGTACTGAAGCAATCCGGTCGTTCATCGGCTGATTGGGTGTCCTGGATGCGTTCTCAGCGCCTTAAGCGCCGTGCGTATGGAAACGCGCAAACAGTTCAGGACTACACGGCGTCGATCGGCCAGTTTTGGGTCAAACAGTAGCCTGAATCGAATTTGCGCGCCGGGGACTTCAGACCGGAGCGGATTTAATAGGTGTCCCGAACTTTGATGGATGTCCAAATCTCGGATAGGTGTCCCGAACTTTGATGGATGTCCAATTCAGGTGCGGGGGGTGCGTTTGGCGGTGTACCAGGTGACGGGGCGGGCGTGGTTGTGGATCTCGTCGGCGATGTTGAGAATCAGCGCGAACAGCGCCATGCGCACCAGCACGCCATTGTCGGTCTGGCGAAAGATCGCGAGGTTTGGATTCTGGTTGAGGTCAACGTCCAGTTCCTGGGCCTGAGCGCGGGAATCGCGGGGCAGGGGATGCATGATCACGGTGTTCGGCTCGCAGTGTTCCGTGTAAATCGCCTGATTCAGGCGAAACAGGCCGCGGTAGCGGTCCGCCTCTTCCTGGGACGGGAAGCGTTCTTCCTGGGTGCGCGTGACGTAGACGATGTCCACGTGGTGAATGCCCGACTGCAGATCTCCCCAGACATTCACCGCATGGCCTTTGGCCACCAGCGCTTCGACGATGTCGGCCGGCGCGGCCAGTTCGGCCGGTGAGACGAGGTTGAACTCCACGTGGTCGAACAACCCCAGCATCTTGCACAGCGAGTGGACCGCGCGTCCGTGCTTCAGATCGCCCACCAGGGCGATGCGCAAACCGTCGATGCTGCGGTTCTGGCCCTCGAGTTCTTTACGAATGGTGTACAGGTCGAGCAGCGCCTGGCTGGGGTGTTCGTTGGTACCGTCGCCGGCGTTGAGCACCGGTACCCGGCTGGCGGACGCGAATTCGGCGACCGAGCCCGCCTCGGGGTGGCGCATGACGATGATGTCGGAATATCCGGAGAGCACCCGCGCGGTGTCGTACAGCGACTCGCCCTTGGCCAGGGACGACGCTTTCACCTCGGTGGTTTCCCTGACCTCGCCGCCGAGCAGGTTGAAGGCGCAGCCGAAGGACACGCGCGTGCGGGTGCTGGGCTCGAAAAACATGTTGCCGAGGATGGCGCCTTCCAGCACGCGGGTAATGCGGGTGCGCTCCGCGTAAGGTTGCATCTCGTCGGCCACCTGGAATATCCGCTCGATGTCCGCGCGCGCGAACTGATCCACCGAAAGCACGTGATGGCCGATGAAATCCAAAGGTCGTTTCCCGAAGATTTCACGAACGGTACGGGAGTCGGGTCGTCACCTCAAGACGGCGTCTTTCAGGGAAGTAGATTCAACTCGAAGTAAGCTATATAACCAATTGAATAGTAAATTAAAAATATCTAAAATACGACATGCGCAACCCGCTGCCGATTCTGCGCCGGGCGTCATAGGTTTGGCCCGAGGCGCTTGCTACACTTACCACTGCCGTTCCGCGAGCGAATAGGTATTTTGCGAAGAGGCGATGGGAGACCTAGATGAGTGAAACGATAGACGCCGCACCCGCATCGGCTCCCACGCCTGCAGGCACGGACCGTGCGCTACCTGCCGAAGACCTCGCGCCCGTTCATGAAGCCGGGCTCAGCCCCCAGCTACTGCCGTTCGCCTTTGCGCGGCGCTTCGGCGTCGCGATCACTCCGGACGCGCCCGATTCGCAAGGGCGCCTGAAGGTGGTCTACCGGGTCGAGCCGAACCTGCGGGTTTTAGCGGAGCTGACACGCTACTCCGGCCGGCGCCTGACGCTGGAGAGCGTCTCGGACGAAGCGTTCGAAAACTTTCTCGGCGTCGCCTATGCGCGCGATGCCTCCGAAGCGCGGCAGATGGTGGAGGACCTCGGCGACGAGCTGGATCTGGCGAGCCTGGCCGAATCGGTTCCGGAAACCGAGGACCTGCTGGAACAGGAAGACGACGCCCCGATCATCCGGCTGATCAATGCGGTGCTTGCCGAAGCGATCCGTGAAGATGCCTCGGACGTGCACATCGAGACCTTCGAAAAGGACCTCGTGGTACGTTTTCGGGTCGACGGAGTGATGCGCGAGGTGGTCCGGCCGAAACGCGCGCTGGCTGCCCTGCTGGTGTCGCGCATCAAGGTCATGGCGAAGCTCGACATCGCCGAAAAGCGGGTTCCCCAGGACGGACGTATTTCGCTGCGCATCGGCGGGCGCGAGGTGGATGTGCGGGTGTCGACCATGCCCTCGAGTTCCGGTGAGCGGGTGGTGCTGCGCCTCCTGGATAAACAGGCGGGCCGGCTGCAGTTGCCCAACCTCGGCATGGACCCCCAGACGTTGGACCGGCTGCGGGAGATCGTGCACATGCCACACGGTATCTTCCTGGTCACCGGTCCCACCGGCTCCGGCAAGACCACTACGCTGTATGCGAGCCTGGCGGAGCTGAAGAGCGACACCATGAACATCCTCACCGTGGAGGATCCCATCGAATACAACCTGGTAGGCATCGGTCAGACCCAGGTCAACAACAAGGCCGACATGACTTTCGCACGTGGATTGCGCGCGATGTTGCGACAGGACCCGGACGTGGTGATGGTGGGCGAAATTCGCGATCTGGAGACCGCACAAACCGCGGTTCAGGCAAGCCTTACCGGACACCTGGTGATGTCGACCCTGCACACCAACACCGCCATCGGCGCGGTGACGCGGCTCGCCGACATGGGCGTGGAGCCGTTTCTGTTGTCATCGAGCCTGATCGGTACGCTGGCGCAGCGGCTGATTCGCGTGCTGTGTCCCGCATGCCGTCGACCCGCGAAAGCCGACCTCGTGGAATGCGAATTTCTCAACCTCGATCCCGACGCGGCGCCGACGGTCTATCACCCGGAAGGCTGCGAGGAATGCGGACATACCGGTTATCGGGGTCGGAAGGGAATTTACGAACTCGTCAAGGTCGATGAAGGGATGCGCGAGTTGATTCACGAGCGCGCCTCGGAACAAGCGATGACCCGCTATGCGCGCCAGCATTCGCCGAACATTCGCGAGGACGGTCGTCAGAAGGTGCTGGCCGGAACGACCTCCATGCAGGAAGTGTTGCGGGTGACGTTGGAAGAATGATCCAGCCCCGAACGGGGCGATAAACGTACGAGAGAGATCCATTGGCTGCCTACGAATTCGTCGCCCTGGAAGCAAACGGGCGGCAGAAAAAAGGTGTTCTGGAAGCGGACAGCGGCCGCCAGATCCGGCAGATGCTCCGCGATCAGGGGCTGACGCCGCTGTCGGTCGACCCTGCCCGGGACGCGGCCGCCGCGCGCGGCGACGGGTTCAGCTTCTCGTTCGGGCGTGGCATGTCGGCCCTGGACCAGGCGTTGTTCACCCGCCAGCTGGCCACTCTGGTCGCGGCCAGCCTGCCGATCGAGGAAGCGTTGCGCGCCGTGTCGCAGCAGAGTGAGAAGCGTCACGTGCGCACCATGATTCTCGGAATTCGCGGCCGCGTCCTGGAAGGTCACAGCCTGGCCGCCAGCATGGGCGACTATCCGCAGGTGTTTTCCTCGCTGTACCGCTCCACCGTCGCGGCCGGTGAGCACTCGGGCCATCTCGATCTGGTACTGGAGAACCTCGCCACGTACACCGAACAGCGCTACGAGTCGCGACGCAACGTCGAAATGGCGATGTTTTATCCGATCATCCTGTTTCTGCTGGCGATGGGTATCGTCGGCGGGCTGTTGGTGTACGTCGTTCCCGACATCGTCCGGGTGTTCGAAAACACCGGCGAAGAGCTGCCCTGGTTGACCGCGGCAATGATCAGCGCATCCGATTTTCTGCTGGCCTGGTACTGGTTGCTGCTGATACTCGGAGTCGGCGCCGTATTCGGTATCCGTTGGCTGTTGCGCCAACCCGACATCGCCCTGGCCTGGGATCAACGCAAGCTCTCCCTGCCCCTGGTGCGCCGGATTACGCGGTTGAACAATGCCAGTCGCTACGCGAGCACGCTGAGCATTCTGACGCTGTCCGGGGTGCCGCTGGTGGAAGCGATGGGGATTGCCGGCAACGTGGTGACCAACAGGTACCTGCGCGGCCGGCTCAGCGAGGCCACCCAGCGGGTGTCAGAGGGCGCGAGCCTGCGCGCGGCGTTGGAATCCGCCGGCCACTTTCCCCCCATGATGCTGCACATGGTGGCCAGCGG
Source organism: Gammaproteobacteria bacterium (assembly GCA_004357385.1). Taxonomy (GTDB): domain Bacteria; phylum Pseudomonadota; class Gammaproteobacteria; order Pseudomonadales; family Azotimanducaceae; genus SMWF01. Next base: position 22,369 of record SMWF01000112.1, read on the forward strand.
CGAGGCCAGCGGCCAGCTCGACAACATGCTGGCACGGGTTGCGGACTATCAGCAGCAGGAACTCGAACGCCTGGTCACGACGCTGGTGCGGTTGTTCGAGCCCATGATGTTGCTGTTCATGGGGGTGCTCGTCATGTTGATCGTTTTGGCCATTCTGCTACCGATCCTCAGCATGAATCAGTTGATTGTTTGATAGGAATTGCAGATGCACAGACCCGGACAAGAGGGCTTCACCCTGATCGAGATCATGGTGGTGGTGGTGATCATCGGCATCCTCGGTGCGCTGATCATTCCGAACGTAATCGGTCGCGACGATCAGGCGCGCGTCGTCGCCGTGAGAAACGACCTGCGGGCGGTGGCCAACGCGCTGGACATGTACAAGCTCGACAACTTCCGCTACCCGTCCACCGACCAGGGGCTGGAGGCGCTGGTCAGCGCCCCGAGCGGTTTCCCGGAAGCCAAGAACTACAACCCCAGCGGCTACCTGAAGAAGATTCCCGTGGATCCGTGGGGTACGGAGTTTGGCTACCTCAACGACGGCGGGGATTACGAACTGTATTCGCTGGGGGCGGATGGAACCGAAGGCGGCGAGGGATACAACGCAGACGTCGACTATGCCGATCTCTAATGGCTGACCCCTGATGGGTGGCACTGAGTCCCGGGCGCGTGGCTTCACGCTCATCGAGATGCTGGTGGTCGTGGTCGTGGTGGGCGTGCTTGCCGGCGTGGTCGTGGTGGGATTCGTCGGGGCGGACAAAGAGCAGGAACTGAAGACTGAAGCGCGGCGCATCGCCTTGCTGATCGAACTGGCGCGCGATGAAGCGCTGCAGCGCAACGAAGAGTGGGGTGTGTACGTCGAGCCGGAACGCTACGGGTTTGCGATCTACGATGACGTGCGGGGCCGCTGGACGGAGCACGAGGGGGGTCGCTTCCGGGAACGGCAGATCGACAACATGACCCTTCAGATCAAAGCCGACAAGCTCGTGATTCCCGGTCAGGTGGCGGGCCAATCGATCCCGCAGATCATCATCTTTTCCAGCGGCGAACAGACCCCCTTCGAGATCGTGTTGGAACCGGCCTGGGAAACCAGGGCCTGGCTCATCGAGTCCGACGGCGTGTCCAGGACGGCGATCGAGCGCCGCGAATGACCGGCGGGAACGTTCGAACCTTCGGGGCCTTCGGGACCTTCGGGACCTTCGGGGCCTTCCACACGGGCCGCGCACAGGGCTTCACCCTGATCGAACTGCTGATCGCGGTGGCGGTGTTCGCAGTGGTTGCGGTCACGGTGTACACCCGCAGCGGTGACACGCTGGTGCAACTGCAGGTTCTGGAGCAGCGCACCATGGCCAGTTGGATCGCTCAGAACGAGTTGGCGCTGGCGCGAATCCGCCAGGTCGCGAATCCCGAACCGGTGGCAATCGGAAGTGCGTCCCGCAGGGTGCTGATGGGTGGCCGGGACTGGACCGTTTCGGTCGACGTCACGGGAACCAGTCACGCCTGGTTGCGGCGCGTGGAGGTGGCGGTGACGCCTGCGGATGTGCGCGATGCCGGCGCCTACACCGTGGTCGGGTTCATCGGCCGCTATTAGGTATGCGGATGCCGGGCCATCCAAGTCGCGGCTTCACCCTGCTCGAGATGCTGGTCGCGTTGGCCGTGTTCGCAGTGCTCGGCCTGATGTCGAGCCAGATGCTCAGTCGAATCCTGGTGGTGCACGAGGTCGCGACGACGCGCGGTCAGCGGCTCTCGGAGATCCAGCGCGGCATGGACCTGTTGCAGCGCGACATCATGCAACTGGTGCATCGGCCGGTGCGTGATGAGCTTGGCGATTCGATCCCGGCGCTGCGGGTCGGCGGCGAACCGCCGCTGGAGCTGACCCGCACCGGCTGGCGCAACCCGCTCTGGCTGCCGCGCAGCGAATTGCAACGGGTGGCGTACCTGGTGGATGCAGACGATCGACTGGTGCGTTACTACTGGGGCGTACTCGATCGCGCCGAAGACACCGAGCCCGTGGTGCAGGTGTTGATCGAAGACGTTGGCGCGCTGGAGGTCGCGGTGCTCGACCGCGGGGGTAACGAGCAATCCTTCTGGCCCCTGATCGGCGACGAAGGCGTTGATCCCGATCGGGCGATCGTCGGAATTCAGGTGCGAATCGACGTCGCGCCGTTCGGTGAGATCACCCGCATCTGGGATGTCCCCGCGCCGTTCGTGGAACGCCGCGGCACCGGACCAGGCAGTTCAGACTCGGACGCCGACGAAGCGCCTCTGGCAACCCCCCGGGATGCACCGGAACTGGCCCGGCGGCCCAGAGCGGCCCAGGCGCTCGAATGAGCGCCCGAACGGGCCGGCGACGGGCGGGCGGCGTGGCGCTGATCAGCGTCATGCTGATCGTCGCGCTGTGCAGCGCGCTGATGTACGAATTGCTGGTGCGGCACTCGCTGGTGGTGGCGAAGACCCGCCAGGTACTCTATGGCGATCAGTCACGGGCCTACACCCTGGGCGCGGAGGCCTATGCCCGGCAACTGCTGGCGGAGGACTGGCAGAACGAGGACTCGCGGGCGCTGGACAGTCTCGAGGAACCCTGGGCGCAACCGATCGAGCCCTTCGACGTGGACAACGGCTCCCTGGAACTCTCCATTGTCGATCTGGATCGTCGCTTCAACCTGAATTCTCTTGCCGGCGCTGATGCCGACGTACAGGTCAAACGGTTCAAGACGCTGCTCAATGCTCTGGGCCTGGATGATCGGTTTGCCGAGCTGTGGAAAGACTGGGTGGACGCCGATCAGCAGATCACCGGATTCGGCGCCGAGGACGGCACCTACCTGCTGCGCGACACGCCGTATCGAACGGCGAACACGTTCAGCGGGAGTATTACCGAACTTGCCCTGCTCGATGGGCTGGACCCGGACACCCTGGCGGCGCTCTGGCCGTACGTGATGGTGGTGCCTTCGACCACCACCCTCATCAACGTGAATACGGCGGACGCGCCCACCCTGCAGTCGATCTCCGAGGCGATGACTGCGGCACGCGCAGAATCCCTGGTAGAATCGCCGCGCACCTACAGCGCCGCGGCCGAACTTGCCGCGGAGATTCCCGAACTCAAAGACAGCCTCGATTTGATGACGGTTACCAGTCAGTTCTTCGAAATTCAGGCACGCGCCGAAGTCAACGGCGTGCGCGCCGAACTGGTCTCGGTGGTTCATCGCGACCCGGAAACCGGTGAGCTTTCGCTGTTGAGCCGGAACTTCGGGCGCCGCTATCAGAGCCCCTTCGTGGCGGTTGAGGACGCCGACGAATGAGCCGTCTGTTCATTCGCCTGGGCGCCCCTGCGGTGCAATCCACCGAAGATTTCTGGTCGCTCGAGGATCTCGCCTGGGTGCTCCTGGAAGAAGAGGGCGAGTTGATCAGCCAGGGACAGGGCAACGGGGACGCGTTATCACGGCTGATCGATCGGCGCGGGCTCGATGACGCCACCAGCGTCGTATTGTTAGTGCCCACGGAACGAAGCATGCTGTTGGAACTGAGCGTGCCGGGGCGCAGCAGCCGACAGATACGACGCGCGCTGCCATTCGCGATGGAAGAGTATCTCGCCTCCGAAATCGACGACATGCACCTGGCCCATGGGCCGATTCAGCGGGACCAACCGACTCGTTGTGTTGCCGTAGAGCGACGCTTGATCGCGCAATGGCTGGCGGCCCTGAAGCGGCTGGATCTGAGCGCCACGGCCATGCTGCCGGAAGCCGCGTTGCTGCACACGGGCGCGCACGAGATCAGCGTGCTGTTCGATGAATCCGGTGTGCTGGTCGCCAGCGGCGCGCAGTCCGCGGTCGTTGATCCGGACCTGCTGGTGATGGCGTTGTCGGCGGCGGTTGCGGAGCTTTCCGAGCAAAATAGCGGCGCGCAAACAGCCACCGTCACCGCCATCAACGGGCAGATCTCCGCGCTGAATCGGTCCGAGATTGAACAGCATTTTGACGGCACCATCACCTGGAACGAGGACGATACCGAAGTTCCGGCGCTGGTGTACCTGGCCCGGCGCTGGCTCACGGAGCCGGTGTCGCTCAACCTGCTGCATGGCGAGTTCGCGCCGCCGCGCGAGCTGAATCGCACCTGGCAGAAGCTGCGCCCCGTGGCCGCGCTGGCCGGCGTGTGGTTCGTGCTGGCGACGGTACTCCAACTGGGCACGGCCGCCTGGGCGGATCATCAGGCGTCCGGCCTGAGCGAAGAGATTACCGCGCTGTATCGCGATTACTTTCCGAACGAGACGCGCATCGTGGACCCGTACCGGCAGATGGCGCAGCACATCGGCCAGCCGGACGGGGAGGGCGTGTCGTTCACCCACCTGCTGGGACAGTTCGCGGCGGGGCTCGCCGCCGGCGCCGAGGTGTCGATGCGCAGCATCTCGTTCAATGCGAACCGCAACGAGCTGAGCGCTGAATTGACCATCGCGCGTTTCGAGGCGCTGGATGCGCTGAAGGATTCCCTGGCGGAACGCGGTCTGGAGGTGGACATCGCATCGGCCGAACAACGAGACGACGGCGTTCATGCACGCTTGCGGATGCGGAGCGGCTGAGCGTGTTCGAGACTTTGCAGCAGCAATGGCAGGCATCGTCCCTGGCTCGGGCCTACGAGGCACTGACCGAGCGCGACCGCCTGGTGGTGCTGGGCCTGGCGGCGTTCCTGGGCCTGGTGGTGTTGTATCTGGGCGTCTGGGCACCCGCCCACGACTGGAATATTGCGGCGGGTGACCGCTATCAGCGGCAATTCAGCGTGCTGCAGTGGATGCGCGCCAACGAGGAGGACGCCCGTGCGGCGGCGCGTTCCTCCGCGGCCGGACAGCGCAGTGGCAACAGCTCCATGCTGACCCGGGTTTCGAGCAGCGCCAATCGCGCGGGCGTCAGACTGACCCGATTTCAACCGGAGGGTGGAGGCGGCGTCGCCATCGTCATCCAGAACCAACCCTTCAATGCCGTGCTGCGCTGGCTGGACGACCTGGCCCGGGAACGGATCCAGGTCCGGCAGTTGTCGCTGGATCGGCAGGGCCCGAGCGGATTGGTGAACGGACGAATTAAACTTATTTAAACCAACTAGTTACGTTATCAACCTAACGTAACACATTCGGTAATTTCGTGGCGAGTCCGCAAGCGATTTGTAGGTTCGGGAACTGCGTCACAACAGCGCTGACCATCGAGTCTACATTTCACGCCGTCCATCTCCCTACACTGCATGTCAACGACACGTGGATACCAGGGACCGAGGGAGGACAGCGGTGTCGATTCTGGACGCATCCAAAAGCCCGAAAGCGGTGATCACCGCGCTGCATAAGAGCGTGACGCGTGACCTGATCCGGCTGCTCGACGGCTTCTACAGCAACATCGAAGACGGTTTGTTCGAACACGCCTATCAGACCGAGGACGCGAGTCAGCGGGCCCGTTACTTTGATCTGATGCGGGAAATGCGGATGCGCCGCAGTGCCCTGGTGAAGGGGTTTGCGCGGGGCATGGATCGTAACTTGAAGTCGTGGTTCGATCCTGAACGGGCGGCTATTCTTGGCGCAGTGCCGGTGCCCGAACTCGAAGCGATCGTCACGGAGATGGTCAAGAAGAGCAGTTCGCATTTTGGCGGCGTGCTGCATGTGATTGCGGAGCGTGCCGGGCTCGCGCTCAACCTGCCGTGCCCCGAGGC
>SMWF01000113.1 GCA_004357385.1 Gammaproteobacteria bacterium
CCGGCGATGTCGTAACGAATGTGATCGCCGGGTTCGGGAATGTCCTCTTCGCGGCAGGCGAATTGCCAGACCCGCTTCCAGAGGCGTTCCACTTCCAGGTCGTGCCAGGCCTTGGTGGTGTAACGTTCGACCGGCACGTCGGCGTGGCCGAGATCCTTCGGCGACTGGAGGCGCAACACCGGAGGCACCTCGTGCGTGTCCTGGTCGAGCAATTGTTGATAGGTGATACCAGGCGATCTCGCCATGGTGTCCGGATTGAGATCTTTGATCGATACAGCCATGCGGGAATCATAACCCGGTTCTGTCGCGGCGGTTCACCTCTCGGTCTCGGGAGTCAGGTCGACAGGCGCAGGCGGGCAGTTCCGAACACGCGGGTTTCCTGCGCCTCGTTCTTTACCTGCAGATCCAGCTCGACCAATCCGGCATCCTCATCGATGTCCGTGACCACCACGCTCAGCAGGCAGGGTTCGTCGGCGAGCAGCGGCGCGCGAAACACGGTATCGACATGTTCGATCACTCCGGTGGGCGCCCAGCGATGGATGGCGCTGGTCAGGAAACCCATGGCCATGATGCCCGGCACCAGCGCACCGGGCAGTCCGGATTTGCGCGCGCGCTCGTGATCCGTAAATCTCCCGCCGGCGCCCTTGCCCCAGCCGACGGCCTGGGCAAAGGCGCCGGTCGAGGCGAGCGATGTGTCGGGCGAAAACGTCTCGAGTTCCACACCGAACTCGACGTCGCTGATGCGCTCGACGGTCATGCGTCGGAGTCCTCCCCTGGTTTCTCACGGATGACCATGCGGGAGTCGCTGGTCGCGAGGTGCGTTCCCGACTGATCGTAGATCTCCATGCGCGCAACCAGGAATACCATTCGGCCTGAGCGGCCCTGTTTAGCGTAGATGTCGTGCAGATGTGTCCGCCCCGTCAACGGGACGCCGGGCTTCACGGGTTGCAGGCAGGTCACGGCTTTGCCGCCGTCCATGGGGATGCCGCCTAGCGAAGGGAAGTGGATGGGCAGCCTGCGGCCAGCGGCGAGGCTCGCAATAAAAGCGGGTGTTGCGTGGAAGTCGTCGCGGCTGGGGTCGATGAATTCGGGGCGTGTTTCACCGGACATCTGCGCAACCATCAGCAGATTGTCTGCATCGATCACCAGGTCGACGGTGTCGAACTCGAGATCGAGAAACTTGGTTTTGAGTTCGTCGATATCCAGCATGGTCAGGTCAGGCCCGGCATTCCCCAGGTGATCGCATTGCGCAAAAGTGTTTGAAAGGCATCCGTCTCCCAGCTTCCCCGCAGCGTCCTGGGCGTTGCCCCATCTTTGGCGACAGACTCGTCGACGAATGGCTGGACGTTGGATTGCGGCGAGTGACAGTGGCCGAGCGCCACGTAAGCGACGCCGCCCGCACCGAACTCTTTGACGTAGCCCAGCACGCGTGTCTTGCCGTCGGGTTGCAACGAGGTGTCGGTATCGTACTGGAATCCGAATCCTTCTGGCGACGGATCCTCTGGCAGTTCGGTGGTAAGGAGTACCTGGCTCTCGCCGATCGGCTCGATCAGATAGAGCTCGTCAACGGTTTCGAAAGAGGCGGGTAATCCGGACGTCAAGGGATGCCCGCCGTGTACCGCTACCCGGAAACGACGCACTGGCGGATGATTCAGAAAGAAGCTCCCGAGCGTCTCGTGGTGCGCCTCTTTGACCATGCGGCGCTGCCGGGTGCCCTCGATGCGCGCCGCGCGTCCGCCGCTGGTCCCGTGCAACCCGAACCATCGCCCGCCTGCCTCCAGCCAATGACGCAGCGTTTCGTGCTGTTCGGCGTTTGGTACGGGCCCCGCGACGTAGGTCATCAGGAAGTCCGCTCCATCGAGCCACTTTGCCAGATCGCCGAAATCGTTGGCGACCGTGGTGGTCGCATCTTCGTGCTCCGCGAGCAAGCCGAGCAACCGCAGGCGGGCGTAGTCCATGTCGTGCCCGGCATGGGAGCCCGCGGGGAAACCACCGGTGATGAGGTGTGTTCGCTGGGTCATGGGTGGTCCTCTGAAAGAAGTCGTGGTCGTGCGTCAGTCGGGCAGGCCCAGGACGCGCTTGGCGATGATGTTGAGTTGGACTTCCTTGGTGCCGCCGGCAATGGTCAGGCTCTTCTGGCGCAGCCAGGTCCGCGTGGCATCGGTTTCGCTGCGCTCGAAGCCCTCACCTTCCCAACCGATTCCCTGACTGCCCATGGCCGACAGCAACAACTCGTCGCCTTCCATGGTGTGCAGGGCGCCGGTCAGCTTGACGGCCGATGAGGTAAAGCCGGGTGCCCTGGTGTGCAGTTCTTCGATGGCGCGGCGTTGGGTCAGGCGCTGGGCGTGGCCGTTCTGCTGGTAACGGATCAGCCGCTCGCGCAGGGTCGGATCACTGATCCTTCCGTTCTCGATGGCGCAGTAGCGCTGCACGCGCTCGGGCATGTGGCTCTCCTCGGTGCGTCCGCCCTGGGATCCGGAGATGTTGATGCCGGCGTGGGTGGAGCGTTCGAACTGGAGGAGCCGTTTGCCGACGGCCCAGCCGTTGTCGACGCCACCGATCACATCGTCCGCTGGGGCAGTCGCGTCTTCGAACACGGTTTCGTTGAAGGGCGATGCGCCGGAGATCAGCCGGATGGGGTGTATCTGTACCCCGGGTTGGTTCATGTCCACCAGCATCAGGCTGATGCCTTCGTGCTTCGGTTTTTCCGGGCTGGTCCGGACCAGCACGAAGATGTAATCGCAGTCCATCGCATCGGAAGTCCAGGTCTTGCGGCCGTTCAGCACGTAGTGATCGCCGTCGAGTACCGCCCGGGTCGCGAGGCTCGCGAGATCCGATCCTGCGCCGGGTTCCGAATAGCCCATCGCCCAGCCGCCCTCGCCACGCGCGATGCCTGGCAGCCAGCGGGCCTTCTGATCGTCGCTGCCCAGTTCGAGCAGCGTCGGCCCGATGTAGTTGACGCCACGACCCGTCAGCGGGGTACGCGCGTTGATCCGCTTCAGTTCGTTGATCAGCACCGTGTATTGTTCGCGGCTGAGCTCCGCGCCGCCGTACTCCCTGGGCCAGGTCGGCACCGTCCAGCCGCGCTCCGCCATCCGCTCGAGCCACAGCCGGGTATCCGTTTCCAGTTCGATTTTCGAGCTGCCCCAGGCAATCTGACCGGGGCCGCGGGCGCCTTCGGGGCAGTTCCCGGCCAGCCACGCCCGTGTCTCGGCGCGAAAATCTTCTGTTTCAGTCATCGCTTACGTCGTCCACAATCAGGCTCAATACTACGAGAAAAGGACCCGGAAGAAATGCCCCGACTCAGAGAAGTCAAACGCGCGGACGCCGATGAGTCGGTATTGCCGCTCTACGATGCCTTGTTCGGCAAGGACCGGGATCCGGTCGAACAGCCGGGCACCGCGACCGGAACACCGGGGGACTGGTGGACCGTTTTCGCCCTGGTACCGACGGTGTTCAACCACGCGGTCGCGGGATTTCAGCTTTATCGTGGGTCTTCACTGGATCCACGCTTGCGAGAGCTCGGCCAGTCACGTGCTGGCTTCGCGCGCGGCAGCCAGTTCGTCTTCTCTCAGCACTGCAAGGCGCTGCGCGCGTGTGGATTTTCCGAGGAGCAGATCCAGGCGATTCCGCACTGGGCGTCCACCGATCTGTTCACCGACATCGAACGGGCGGTGTTGGCCTACACGGACGATCTGGTGCTGGCGGGCGGTCGGGTAGGGGATGGCACGTTCGCGATTCTCAAGGAGAATCTTTCGGATGAAGAGATTCTGGAGCTGACCTACATCACCTGCATGTATGAGATGCACGCCACCATGTGCCGGGCGCTGAAGCTCGAGTACGACAACGTCGACGAGCGGATCGTAGAGATTCCGGTCCCGGATGACGAAGACCGCGACATCGATTTCATGCGTGCGGTGGACGAAGACTAGATACGGGCAGGTTGCGTCAGGGTCAGGTCATCTGCGCTTCGGCGGCGCTGATCTCATCGTGCAGGTGGGTCGAATCATTGAAGCGGCGCACCAGGATCTGACCTTCGGTCATGACGATGTGACTGATCGAACCGTTGTCGGCGCCATTGAAGGAGAAGGGGCGTGCGCCGGTGGCGTCGGACAGGATGTGCCCGATCACGCCGCCGTGGACGAATGCAGCGACCAGTTCGTCGGGATGCGCGGCGGCTATCCGGTTCAGGCTGCGGCTCAACCGCTCCGTTAGCGACTCAGGTGACTCCGCGCCCGGGATAACATCCCAGCGACGCTTGGCGAAAACTTCCTGAATGATCGGGTCGTTCTGATGGGCCTTGATGCGCAGCAAGCCGCCTTCCCATTCCCCAAGGAACACCTCCCGTAGATCCGGGTCTATCCGGGGCTCCAGGCCGAGGTGCGCGCACAGGGGTGCGGCCGTTTCGTGGGTCCGTCGAAGATTCGAGACGTAAACGGCGGTAATCGGCTGACCCTTCAGCCGTTCGCCGACCCGGCGCGCCTGCTCTCGGCCGTTCGCATGCAGTTCCGGGTCGCCGTGGCCGTCGACCAGTGGAAACGGATCATCCGGCGTCGCCGCGCGCGACTCGCCGTGACGTATCAGCAGAATCTCGGTGGCGCCCGGTGGCCGTTCGAACCGGGTCTGACGATACTCCTTCGGCTCGCTGCTCAAACCGGGTCAGCCCGGAACGCGTTCGTGCTCGGGAACACCCTCCGGTACCGTTTGAAAGCTCTGCTTGTCGCAGGTGAAGATTGCCATCTGGGGCGTGCCGTACACGCTCGGATCGTCCAGCGAGCCGACCTTCAGCATCACCGCACCCGGCACGTTCGGAGTCTTAGTGACGATATGCGTGCCGCAGTCGGCGCAGAACTCCCGCGTCACCGGATTTTCGAGATCCGTCCGGCTGAATGCCTTCGGACTGCCCTTGGTGTAACTGAAATCCGCGGCGGGCATGGCCATGAATACGTTCGGCGATCCGCCGGTGATGTAGCAGCACTCACGGCAGTGGCACTGTGCCTTGAACATGGATTCGCCGCCCGCTTCGTAGCGGAGCGCGCCGCAATAACAACCGCCTTCCAATGCCATCAGAATTCCCTCATCGTTTTGTCTGGCTAAACATACCCCGACTGCCCGGCAATCAACAACTCGGAGCTTCGACATGCCTGAACTCATCAGCTTACCGGTCACGTCGGTCCTGGCCGGACTTCTCGTCATCCTCCTGGTTCCGCTGAGCACGGCGATCTCCATGCGCCGGCTGAAACTCGGCAGCGTGGTGTTCGGCGATGCGGACGACGAGACACTTCGCAGACGAATCCGTGCCCACGGTAACTTCGTCGAGAGCGTGCCCATCGGGATACTCGCGATCGGCCTGGTGGAACTTGCGGGTGGTCCGGAATCCCTGTTGTGGAGCGTCGCCGGAGTATTTCTCGGCGGCCGCGTGCTGCACGCCACCGGCATGCTGTACTTCGATTCGCCCGTGCCGCGTGGCGCTGCGATGTTGTCCCAGCACGCCGTATGTCTGGTGACCGGGGTCTGGCTGCTGAACCGTTTCCTGTTTTAGCTCAACCGCGGGTGGATCGCGTCGTGCCTAGACCCGTTCGATGACGATTGCCGGTGCCATGCCGCCGCCGGTGCACATGGTCACCAGTCCGGTGCTTAGGTCTCGACGCTCGAGTTCGTCAAGGACGGTGCCGATGAGCATCGAGCCGGTTGCTGCGATGGGATGACCCAGCGCCATCGCGCCGCCGTTGACGTTGCACTTGGCGGGGTCGATTTCGAGATCGCGCATAAATTTGAAGGCAACTACCGAGAAGGCTTCGTTCACCTCGAACAGATCGATGTCGGCCAAGGACATGCCAGCTTTCTTGAGCACCTTACGGGCGGCGGCTACCGGCTCGTTCAGCATCAGCGTTGGATCGCCGCCAACCGTTGCCATGGCAACGATGCGCGCCCGCGGTTTCATGCCGCTGCCCTTGATGTAATCGTCCGAGGCCAGAATCAGACCACCGGCGCCGTCGACCACGCCGGAACTGTTGCCGGCGTGATGAACGTGATTGATCTCCATATCGGGATATTTGCGCGCCACCAGTTGCTGGAATGTTTCGCCGGTCTCATCGATCGGCAGGTCCATGAACTGGGAGAACACGGTCTGCAAGCCGGCCAGGGTTTCCATCGTGGTGCCGGGGCGGGGGAACTCTTCGCGATCCAACGCCAACGTTCCGTCGTCGTGATACACCGGCACCAGTGACTTGTCGAAATAGCCATTCTCGATGGCATGCTGGGCACGGTTCTGACTTTCGACCGCGAGTCCGTCGACGTCATCCCGGGTGATTCCTTCCAGCGTCGCGATCATGTCGGCGCACACGCCCTGATGAGGTTGCGGGTGGATGTCTCGCAGATGCAGGTTGCCCCCGTCGATGGTCATCGTGGCGCCGTCACTCTTGCGCGAGCCGACGTAGGACATCATCTCGACGCCGCCAGCGACCACGAGATCCTCCATGCCGCTCATGATGTTGGCCGCGGCCAGATTCACCGAGGTGATTCCCGAGCCGCAGAACCGGTCCAGGGTCAACGACGCGGCGGTGGTATCCCATTCGGCGTCCAATACCGACATTCGGCCGATGCAGCCGCCCTGCTTGCCCACCTGGGAGGAGCAGCCGACGATCACGTCATCAACCTCGGCCGTGTTCAGATCGTTGCGTTCTTTGAGCGCCCGCCAGACCGTGGCCATAAGGCGCTGCGGGTGCATTTCCGACAGGGCGCCCTTGCCCGCTTTGCCAATCCCTCGCGGGGTGCGCGCGGCGTCGATGATGTAGGCCTGGGACATGAGCTTCTCCGAGTGTCGTCGAGTCACGGAGGGCTAGCTTTCCACACGATGCGCGGATTGGCCACTCCCCAACCACAGGGTTTCGAACTCAGCGCGGGCCCTGGCCGTCATCGATCTTGACGATGGTGCCGGTCACACATTCCGAGGACGGCGACACGAAATAGAGCAGGGTGGAGTCCATCTGGGCAGGATCGCAGATACGCTTGCGTGGGAACGTCTGGCTGAAATCCCCCATGCGTTCCAGCATGCCATCCATCATTTCCGATTTGAACGCGCCCGGCGCAATGCAGTTCACGTTGATATTGAACCGCGCCCATTCGACCGCCAGGCATTCCGTCATGCGCGCGATGCCGGATTTGGTGATGGAGTAGAGCGCTGCGCCGTTGCCGGCATAGTGGAATCCGCCCACCGATGAGATGTTCACCATACGCCCCGGCAACTCGGCTGCGATCAGGCGGCGCGCCACCTCGCAGGATAGAATGTACGGCCCGCGCAGGTTGGTATCGAACACTGCATCGATCAGCTCGATGGACATCTTGTGAGCGCGCTGCGCATCCGGGATGCCCGCGTTGTTCACCAGAATGGTCACGGTGCCCAGGGCCTTTTCCGCGTCCTCGACCACCGAAATCAGGTTGTCCGTGTCGGTCATGTCCAGCCGGATCGAGACGCACTCGCCCCCGTCGGCTGTGATCTCGGCTTCGAGTTCCTCCAGCCGTTCGACCCGCCGCCCGGTGAGGACGACCTTCGCGCCACACCGGGCGAGGGTGATGGCAAACCGGCGGCCGAGACCGGACGTTGTGCCGGTGACAAGAGCCACCTGGCCGGACAGGTCGGTGCTGAAGTTGGGTGTGGGGAACTCGGACATTGGA
>SMWF01000114.1 GCA_004357385.1 Gammaproteobacteria bacterium
ACTCACAATATGACCCTCACAGCCTGGACTGTTTTCCATGGAATTCATACCGCGGGGAAGCTCCGTTGCAAAGACGGCGCGATCGGCTTAGCGTGTCCTTGAGAGGGGTAGTCGGACAGCCACTAGAGAGTCACTGGGGGAATTATCTTCCTCTCGCCAGAGGGCCACCCTTTGATCGATGCCGATTGGTTGATGCTCCGTTGGAATCGTGCCCACAAGTCCACGAAAGTCCGCAAGCGGCTCGGTCCTTATCCCTGGCGCCACACGTTCATATCTCAATCGCTGGTGAAGGGACTCTCGATTAACGACGTTGCCCAGTTGTGTGGGAACTCACACACCACTATCGAGAAGCATTACTTGAAGTGGCTCCCAGGCGCCGACGATAAGCAACGCCTTAGGGAAGAGATGGAGATCGAAGACCAGGCGACCGCAAAGACGAACAGCAGCCTTCGATTCCACTCCGTGACCCATCGCAACCCCATCAAGGCCAACCCGACTCATTTGTCATGCCGTTCACCTATCTGCAACCACCTAACTACAACTTTACTGCCACCGCCTCTTCGTCGGAAGCGAACAGCTCTTCAAAGCGCGCAAAATAGCTTTTGAAGTCAGCCATTGTCATCGTCAGTCCCTGAGCGTTCCAGTTCGCTGAGACTACTGGGCCACAATGTCCGTAAGCAGCTTCGGCCGAAAGTCTTGCCCACCGGGAGTCCGTGAGGGATACATAACGAACTACGCGCATCGCGTTTTTGGCGTCAACAGTCATTAAGGCCACACCAGCCCTCCGTTCACCCCAATGGACAACTGTGCCATCCTCCATCCGCATCATCGAATCACCCCCAAGTAAACGGTCGCTTGGCGGGCACTTCTGATTTCCCCACACTGCATAGTTACCTTGCTCGCGGACGGGTTTGCCGTATTTCACTTTCAAGGAATCACCAATCGCACTGAGGTTCGGATTGGAAAGTTTCACGGTTCGATAGATTCCAAACACCTCGTCCTCGCCATCAGCCCCTTTCTCGACCGAAAGGGTGATGACCTCTTGAGAAGCAACTGCGTTCCAGTATTGCCGCCTCTTCCGTTCGTCGTTCCCGGTGAGGTCTACCTGCCAACGCTGGTTAGAATCCGACGTGTCCCGTGCGAGAAACTTCGCCGGTGGAGTAGATTCCAGGCGAATGAATACGACCGATCTACCGAAGGGGCTTCTCTGATACGCTCCTGAAGTCTGTGGTCGAGGTTCAGTGCCCGGGATATCCATCTTCCTCTCGTAGCGATATTCCGACGTGGGGCTCATATGCTCTCGTACGATTTTTTCGGCAGCGGCGAGGGACATGCCAAGTTTGACGCCGACAATGTCGTATCTGGCGTGTTCGGCGGCCAGTTTCTTTTCAGCCGCCTGTTGCTTGGCATGCTCACCGGCTAGAACCTCTGTCCCCAACCGGAAGCCGCTTCCAGTATCCGACAGCAACAGTTTGTTCTCCGGTGAGAAGATCTCCAGACGGTCCAGGCTGACTTTGAAGGTTGGGTATTTCGCGTTTCCCAGCAGTTCGTTTACCGTGAAGTGCAGCACCGTGCGAATCTGCCTTTTGTTATCTGCGCCAGACCCCTGGCGAACCTTCGAGATCTCTTCCGCGGTACGAGCATCCATTTTCAGCGTGAGCATTTCCAGGCGACGATCAACGGAAACCAATGTATGGCCTGGGAGATTGAAGAGGCCTTCGTTGGCGGTATCAACACGGAGTAGAGAATTGGGAAGCCCAAAGGGATTATCCAAACCAGGCACGTGCCTCGGAGGGTTTAGTATAAAATCACCTTCGAATTCTGACCGCCGGGTCTTGTACCCATCTTCTCGCGACCTGTTGCCACCCCTGATGAAAAAATGAGATCCACGGCCATTGGACAAACATCCTTCGATGGCATCGACATCGCATTTGAACCAGTTTCGATCGAAGTAGAGGCCGCCGAGATCGTGGTCATACTTGTACTGTACGGCGGTGTTGGAAAACTCGAGCGTGTAGGAATCCGGCAACGCGGCGGCGAGTTTCTCGAGACGATCGCGATATTTCGAAACCAGCTCACGAGCGGCGTAGCGAGGTTCGCGCCCCTCGACTTCGTCGCGCGCAAAAACGGCGCCCCTCATCGCGTCAGCAAGTGCTTTTTCCCGGTACGCAAGCTTAGTTTGAAAACCGCTGGGAATTGTGCCGTTTCCTATCTTAGTGTAATAGCCCCTCGTCTTTTCGATATCATCAGCCTGCTTGTAAGCCTGCTTATCCGCCATTACCTGGGATTCAGTCATGGTGAGAAATTCATCCTCGGTGACGTCGCCCGGTTGAAACTTGAGCCGTAGTAGGAAATAGGGTGCGGCCTGCAGTGCCATATCCGCCGAAGTTGCCGTGATTGCGGCGGATTGGGTGGGCGCAACTCCGCCGATCGATCGGACTCCATCCGCCTGGCTTTCGGGCACCTGACTCTGGTTCGCGTTCACCGCCTGTTCCGACGATGTGTCAGCGGGCGGTTTCTTGGTGTTGTTGGCAACGGCTGCCTCGTCTGCCTCCTCTTCCGCCTTTGTTTCGAGATCGAGCGCATCGGCCGTCTTTTTTATCAACTCCTGCGCCTTTTTCTTTAGATTGTCCCAGGGGGCAGCCGAAACCCCTTCCGATTGGATGATGGACAGAGAGAAAATTGCCAGGAAAAGTAGAAGAAACCGAGACCAGGAAGTATTCCTTGGATGTGACATTGTTGTCGTCCCCCTTTTCAACAAACCGACTCGCGAGTGCGAGAATCCGTTGCGTGGGGCTCACTCAGCTATGGCATCGAATACCACAAGAAGCGCACTTGTGGGTTTCCTGTAGCCCCACCTATGCCATCAAATCATATTAGTCTTGCCATTTTTTTGGCGCAACGGGTGAAATCGCAGGATGCAGTATGCGTATATGCAGATGGCAACATGAACTAATACTAGTCGCACTCGCAGGTAATGCATCAGCCATAGTCACCCCTATTCCGAGGCGTTTGAAAATCACTCGGTTACGGTTGCTGCCTATCCTGCGCGCCTGCGCGCTGGCTTGAACAAGCTAACTGCAAGACAAAGTGTCTGGGGGTTCGACTGCGGCCGGTCACCGTCCCGTGGCGAAGCGTCCAGTGTGGAGAATCGACTTGAGAACCTAGGTTCGAGAAACCAGCCGTTCACAAACCAATCCTGACTGGCTCAAACCGGCCACAAGCGGTCATCGGTCACGCAAAGAAGCACCGGGGCAAGTCCGGCTTCTCAATCACGGCGCTGAACCTCTTAAGCGATTTTCCGCCGCCTCATCCAAGCAATACCTGCAAGGCCGATGGCCAGCAATGAGGGACCGCTGGCCGTGGCCTTGGAGTCAATCCTTAGAATCTCCTACCGGAGTTGATTGATACGATGCCTGCAGCCATTTCCCGTCCCGCCTGACCCAGGTTTCAACAACCCGTATTTTCGAAGGCAATTGCCTTCCTTGGAAAGTGCCTTCGATGTCTGCCCGAAACGTCAGCTGCACGACGTCCTCTGTGAGCGTGATCACCTGCAAGCCTGCCGCCTCATAGGATGAGAGGTGGTAGTCGGAAAGGGTTCTCAGCTGGTCGGCCTGGGAGAAAAACTGAAAGCCGGTTGTGATAGCTAAATGGTCGGCAGTTGTGCGTTGCTCAATGACCTTTGCGTCTCCTGAATCGAACGCAGCTCGAAGCACTTGCCTGGCGTTTTCCACTTCCTCGCGCACGTCCGCCCGGCCTTCTGCCACGAACAAGAGGCTGCCGAGCACAATCAGAATTATTTGGCGCGCCATGAGTATCTCCTCCTTAAGGAAAACTGAACTTAACCAGTTCTCTGATTGTGTAGATGTGAACCGCCATAGTCCGATGAACGACCACGATAATCGGGCGCACGCCCTAATGGTATTAGAAGTAGGTTGCTGTTAGCCACCTCAAACGAATGTCCGTATATGGACTCCTCCTCGGCTTGCAAGCACTCCGTTGTGTTGGCGTGAGGTAACGACTGCTCACGTATATCCGGCCTCTAACGTCTACATCGACGCATCGATGCGGGGCCATGATGGGCTATTCGCGCGCCGGTTCCCTATCGCTTTGCCGTGCTTGGTGCACCTGGACATTCTCGGGTTCTGCCAGCGCCGGTTCGACCTGTTCGCCATCGTGCGGGTTGCTTTGCAATCGTGAGTGAGGGTTCTCCTGGTTGTCTTGTTTGTTCCTTAGGCGGTCATTCGTTTGGGCTCGTAGTCGGTTCCATGGATCAGGAGGGTTCGTAGATGCGCATCGCCCCGTTTAGTGATCCCCAACAGCCGATCCTTGTTACCGGAACTGTGTTGTCTGGGGGTGAGTCCAAACGAGGCCGCCATTGGCTACCGGACTTTTGATCGTCGCTTTCAGTTTCTGGGAATTCGCCAACGCAAGAACGGCCCTGCGACCGGATCGCGGTGCCACCGCATTAATTCTCTCTGGGCCGTTTGCGTACAGCCGTAACGGTGATCTCGGCAGAAGAAAGGTACTTAGAGTCAAGGTTTGGTCAACAGCACCTTGACTACAAGAAGATGGTTCGGAGGCGGCTGTAGCAAGTTGAGTCTCACCGTCGATCATTGTTTGGATAAGGCGCAGTTATGAAATGGTTAGCCGTCTTACGGATGTCGGTCCTGATGTTATTGTCGGTGGGTGTGGAATTCCCAACCGCGGATGCCTACCAGGCAGTTGGCGACACCTCATCGCCAAGCTCACTTACACAGAGATTCCAAGACGGCGTCGCAGCGAAAACTGCACATGAAACCAGTCTCCCACAATGGGTACAGTATTGGATGAAGTTCATGACGATCGTATTTCTAGCCGATGTCTTCTTTGTTTTTCATCAAGCACTCTCACGCTGGATCCTAAGCGCTGTAATGGCTTCGACAACGACTGGTATTTTGATTGGGGTTGCCAATAATTTTGTTGGCGGCGTCCTGCATTACGTTTTCTGGTTCCCCTTGGTGGTCTATATTTTCTGGAGTCTGAGGAACGAGAAAGTTGAGCCCTTTTCCATTTCTGGAGGGTGGGTGACGCTGACTTTTCTGACAATGACTACTTCGTTGGTCTTGGATGCCTGGAATATCGGGCGTCATCTAGTAGAAACTACATAGGCACTATGGCTAAGAAGGCGCTCAAGCCGCTCCCTCGCGATCGGTACCCGCACCCATACTGCACCCACGATTAAATTCGAGGGTCCGGCTCTGATCCAGTTGTTTTTATTGGCGCCCCGACCAGGATTCGAACCTGGGACCTGCCCCTTAGGAGGGGGCCGCGCTATCCTGCTGTGCCACCGGGGCGTGTGCTCAAGCTTACAGGTTTCGCGCCCTGGTATTGTGCGCGAAGAACCACTCGAGTGCAGCCGCTTCGAACGACAACGTGAGGTTCAGCAGGCCCTCTAATCCCGACCATGTGAACCATCCGGTCATCACCAGGGCGGGGGGAATCCGAGTAGTGCCGCGGCGACCATCCCTCGGCGAAATCGAATCTCCGACCCGCTCGCAGATCGCGCCCAGCCGTATACCCAGAAACAGGCGCCGATCAAGCCGAATGCCGCCGCGAGGGTGAACAGCGGGGGGCCGTACAATGACATCGGTCGTTGAGCTGGAGCCACGATCTGAAATACCAGCAGACCAAGGCCCCCAATGAGGGGCGAATAGCACAACAGGCGAACCCCGCGGCGGAGGCGGCGCTCGGTTGAACCCAGGATCGCAAGATTCCTACTCAACCGCTGCTGACGCGGCTGACCTGTTCAGTTAGGTAGTTTCGTGCCGCCGACCACGCCGAGGGAACAACAAAACGATCGGCAGGGCGAAGGCCATGCTGCCCGCGACCGCATCTTGCTATCGCGGCCCCCGTTTAAGGAGGCGTGGTGGCGCGCAGAAGTCGTTTTAGATCCTTGAGTATGCCCGGCCCGCCCTCGTCAGGGGGGTACATCAAGACGACGCGCCCTTGACGATCGACGATCAGTAGCGTGGTATCGAGCTGCGGTGCGCCCATTGCACGACGAAGCGCGTCGACAACGTTACCGTCGGACGGCAGCCGCCAACGCTGCTCACCGGCGGCTGGCGCATCGTCATCCGGGCCGAGCACGGCTACCGTGACGCGGGGAGTATCCCGCCCCACTGCGATCCGAATGTACTCGGCGAGCTGTACCCACCGCTGACAGGGTTGTGTACAGGCCGCGCTGTGCAGCACCACCAGAAACCAGTCACCTGTGCCTGCGTCCACATCGAGTGCCGCACCCGCGCCGTCCATCACGCCATGAGATCTCAGTCCCAGAGACGGTTCTAACAGTACCCCGTAATTGACGGTGTTCGCCGGCCGCCAGTCGGAAGGCCCCCTGACAAATACCCATGCGAGCACGACCGGCACCGCGAACACTGCGACGAGTACCAGCAGGGTCCGGCGGGCCGTCATGGGCGACTGCCTCCTTTGCCGCTGCGCAAGCTGACTACGACCGTCACGACCACGACCGTCACGGCCAACGCAAACCACTGGAACGCATAGCCGAGATGCCGGGTTTCATCGGTGCCTGGCGGAGTCCAGGCGCGCACGTATCCGTGGGGTGCCTCGGCGTCGAGCAGCACGGTGACAGGCAGCAGCTCCACGTCGAGGGTTGCGCTCAAAACGGCGAAATCGATGGTTTGCACGCGCAAGATGCCGTCCGCCAGGACCTCAATGAGCTTGCGCCCTTCGAGACGTAACCCGCCCTGCGGCGGTCGACTCAATCGGCCTTCAAGACGCTGGTCGACGGTTGGGGTGGCCAGATCGGGCGCGCGGCGGCGATCCGCGCCCGCGCTTACCCAACCACGGTTTACAAGTACACTTTCCTTGCGATTGCGTAGCTCAAACGCCGTGTACACGAGGTAACCGACGCGGCCTCGATGTACCTGATTGTCGAGCAGGATGGTAGCGCCGCGATAGCGCCCCGTCGCGAGCGCGCGATATCCAGATAGGGCCGCCCCGTCAGCGGCACCTCGTTGATTGAGATCGACTTCCGGCGCGCGGCCGCGGCCTTCGAACTCTGCAAACAGGACGCGTTTCTGCTCCGCACGATCGAGCTGCCACATCCCAAGTGCAGCAAAAAACACCGTGGTACACAGAGCCAGTGCCAGTAAGCCGATTCTCATCTGATCTTTTCCGCTCGAAGGTGCTCCTGCCTTCCTGGACCCGCCGTGCGGAGACCGGTCCGGGCCGCGTTTAGCGCGCCGGTTCGTGCGTCAACTTGATCTCCCAATGCGAATACATGGGTAATCGCCTGGCGAGTAAAACCACCACCAACAGGAACGCCGCGAGCAGCCCAATCGACAGGCCTACGTCCAGGAGGTGGTCCAGCGGCCGATCGTCCGGCGAGAATACAGGAATCACCATCAGATACCTGTTGATCCAGATACCGATGTTGATACCCAGAGCGACGATACACATCGCCAGCACCGATCGATTGATGAAGCCGAAGATCAACGCGACCAGGGGGACGAAGAAACAGCCGGCCAGCATGGTCCAGTAGTAGGGGGCGTAGTGGCCGTACATCTGGCGCCACAAGGGATCGGTTTCGTGAGGCAGGTTGCCAAACCAGATCACAAAGAACTGAGCCCAGAACAGGTAGATCCACAGCAGCACAAATGCGGTGAGCAACATGCTGAGCTGGCGGACGTGGTGGGGGCCGAAGTAGGACCCGGTTGCCGAGGATCGGCCAAGGATGGCGGGGAACGCAATCAAGGCCGCCGTGCCTGCCAACACATTGCCGAACCAGAAGTGAATCGGAAACACGGTGCTGTGCCAGTGCGGGATGAGCATCATGGCAAAATCCCAGGCGAACAAGGTATTGCAAACCACGAAGCCGATCAGAACCAGCGGCGACAACAGATACAGTTGGCGCTCGACCTGACGATGGTCGATGTTGCCTGCGTTCGGGCCTCGCGCCAGGTCGGGCCGCAGACTCTTTACTGCATAGACCGTGCTCAGGCCGTAGAACAAAAACAGGCCAAAGAGGTTTCTGATCAACAACCAGTCACTGTTCAGCCACGGACTCAGATGTTCATCGCTGGAGGCCGAAAGCCAGTAGAACAGGTCGTCTCTGGCGTAGTAATAGATCAGCAGAAATCCCACGATGGCGAACGGAAAGAACGCCAGCGTGCTCAGTTCGGCGAGCCGGTAATAGGGTTTGGCCCACTGCGCGTAGACCAGACGGCAGATGGCGCAGAACACTACGCCCGCCTGGCTCACACCCATGAGAAAGAGAAACGAAACGATGAGCAAACCGAACTCGGGCCGAGTACTCATGGGTTACCAAACTCGTGTTTGACGTAGTTGATGACGTCCCACCGTTCCGTAGCGCTCAATGCGTCACGGTAGAACGGCATGAGTGCCCGTCCGCGGGTGAGGGTAAAGAACAGCTCGCCGTCGGCTTGTTGCTGCGTGTAGTCCTCGTGTAGGTCCACCGGTGATTTAGTGACGAATTTGCGCCCGACCGGACCGTCGCCCCGGCCTTGCGAACCGTGGCAGACTCGGCAGTTCGTCTCGAAGAGAGAAGCCCCGCGAGCCAGCGACTCCGCGCTCGCGGGTATCGGGTTGATCAGTGCCGCCGCCGCCTTCTTGGCCTGGTCCATACCTGCGTCGGTCGTTGGCGCGGGCAGGGTCTCGCCGCCCTCGATGGGAACTGAACCCGGTCCCGGTCCCGCTGGCGCCGGCGACTTCTGAGGTTTTGGAGACGGTTGATCGACCATGTCCTGGTCCCACGGATAGCCCCAGCTGAGGGCCCCGTAGCCTAGGAGTAGCAGCACTGCGACGGTGCGGGTAGTTCGCCTCATCAATCGTCCTCCGCCATGTCCCGGACCTGTTCGGCGCCGGCCTCACGCAGAATCGACTCGGCGCGTTTGAAGTGTTCATGGTTGTCGCAGGCCACCGACACTGCGAATTGGTCGACCGCCGCTTCGGGCACATAGACCCGATCGCGGATGGCAGGCAGCCGCGCACTGATAAAGAAGCCCAGCACAGTGAACAGGATGCCGAACAGGATGAGTAATTCGTAGGTGATGATCAGATACGGTGGAATCGTAATGATGGGCCGGCCGCCGGTCGGGTGCACGAAGAGCACGGACGTGCCGGCCGCAAGTACAAACCCCGAGATGCCGCCGATCAGCGCCCCGAACAACGTAAAACGCTTGATCACGGATTTCTTTTCCCCGAGCACTTCTTCAACGCCTTCCAGAGGAACCGGCGACATCAGCTCCGGGGTGGCAAAGCCAGCGCCCTTGAGCGTACCGGCTGCAGCCAGTGCGGACTGCGGCTCCCGAAAAAGTCCTACAGCAAAATTGCTCATGCGGGGCTTCCTTCCGGAGATGCCACGGGCTCCGGCTTGGGTGCGTCCATCGTTTCCTTCACTTCGTACATCGACACACTGGGAACGATTTTGACGAACACAAGAAACAGCGTGACGAACAGCGCGAGCGACCCGACGATAATCGATATCTCAACCAGACTGGGGACATACACGCCCCAGGCGTCGGGCAGGTATTGCCGCGATAGAGAGGTGCCGACGATGAGGAAACGCTCGGTGTACATGCCGATGTTGATGGCAATCGACAGAATCAGCATGGGCACGAACGAGGTTCTGAAGCGACTGGAAATGCACAGCAGCGGCGCGACTGCGCAGAAGGCGATCATCTCCCAGTACAGTGGCGCGTAGTAGCCGAACAACTTGTACCGCAGTGCTTCATGCTCCGAGGATGCGCCGCTGAACCAGCCCGTGAACAACTCGATGCCATTGATGTAGGTCCAGATCAACGACAGCACCAGCAGCAGTTTGCCCAGATTGTCGAAGTGCACCTTGGTGATGTACTGGCCGAAGTCCATGTATTTCCTGAGTACGAACATCACGGTCACGATACCCGCGGTGCCGGAGTAGATGGCGCCGACCACGAAATACGGGGCGAAGATGGTCTGGTGCAACGCCGGCACGATGGACATCGCGAAATCCCAGGACACGATGC
The DNA here is from genome assembly GCA_004357385.1 of Gammaproteobacteria bacterium. Lineage (GTDB taxonomy): Bacteria > Pseudomonadota > Gammaproteobacteria > Pseudomonadales > Azotimanducaceae > SMWF01. The sequence continues at coordinate 10,032 of SMWF01000114.1, forward strand.
TGTGTACCGAGACGGCCAGCGGAATGATGAGGACGGCTAGAAACGTATAGGCCCAATGCAAGCGGTGCCACTCCCGATCGGTTCCCCGCCAACCCATCGACAGCAACGCGTACATGTTGTTGCGCCAGCCGGTGGTCCGATCTCTGACCGCAGCGAAATCCGGGATGGAGCCCATGTAGATGAAAATTGAGCTGCCCGTGATATAGGTGCCGATGGCCATGACGTCGAACAGCAGCGGCGAGCGAAAATTCGGCCACATTTCCATCTGGTTCGGGTAAGGCAGCGCCCAATGAATGAACCAGGGGCGTCCGACGTGCACCATCACAAAGGTTGCGGCCACCATCAGTGAAAACAGCGTCATGGCCTCAGCACTTCGATACATGGCCTTACGCCAGGTGCTGTGCGTGAGGTGCAGAACGCAGGACAGCAACGTGCCGGAATGGCTGAGGCCAATCCAGAAGATAAAACTGGCGAGATAGGTACCCCAGACGCCGGGGTGATTCATCCCGGCCGCACCGATGCCGTAATACAGCTGATAGGACCAGGGGAAAAAGAAGCACAGCAAGGTGACGCCGAACGCCGTCCCCAGGGCGATATAGTACTGGGGCCCTGTCTCCACGATGGACCTTATGACGTCCCGGTGGACGTCGGCGTACTGCAGGTCATTCGTTTCAGTCGGCATGGTCATCCCTTCGCATCAACTTTTTTGAGGTAGACCACGGACGGGTCGGTGTTCAGTTCTTCCAATACCCGGTACGCGCGCGGATCGTTCATCGATCTGGAAACCTGGCTGTTCGGGTCCTTGCGATCTCCGAAGACGAGGGCATTGGCGGGGCAGGTCTGCACGCACGCCGGCTGCACCTCGCCGTCACGCACCCGCCTGCGACCATCGTCCTTTGCATGATCCTTGGCCTGACGGATGCGTTGAATGCAGAACGTGCATTTCTCCATCACGCCTTTTTCGCGCACCGTCACATCGGGATTCAGTTGCTGCTCCAGCGGGGCGTCCCATTGATGATCGTTCCAATTGAAGTACCGGACCTCATAGGGGCAATAGACCGCGCACGAACGGGTCCCGATGCAGCGGTTGTAGATCTGCGTGTTGAGGCCGTCCTGGTTGTGGTAAGTGGCGCTCACTGGACACACGGTCTCGCATGGCGCCGAATCACATTGTTGGCACAACATCGGAATGAAGCGCAGCTTGACGTCCGGATACTCTCCCTCCCAGTAGCGTTCAATGCGGATCCACTTCATCTCCCGACCCTCGGCGAACGCCTTCTCGCCCACGATGGGTAGGTTGTTCTCCGCCTGGCAGGCAGTGACGCACGCCTCGCAGCCCGTGCATTTATCCAGGTCGATGGTCATCGCCCAGTGGTAGTCGAATTCTTCGTAGTAACCGGGCTTTCGGTATTTCCGCCAGCCATCGGTAAATCGGTCGAGCAAGCTCATGATGGAATCACCGTTATTGGAATACTGTTCAAGTTCGCACTGTGCTGTCCTGCGCCGGTCGTTTGCACGATGTTCCTACCCAGGTCACGCGAGTTACCGCCGGTCTTCACCAACTCGGCGCGCCGCCCGGTGGCCGTAATCTTCACGCGCGTCGCGCTTGAGGCCAGGCTGCCGGTCTGTGGTTCCATCTGGGGACTGAGGATTTCGATCGGGTTGACCCCGCGGTTCCTGGCGTAGCGGCCGTATTCGGCGTGCCCTTGACCGATCGGCATGGCGATGACGTCGGGCATGATGGCCGGATACACGTACACCGGCGCGCGGATCCGCCCGTGTGGCGACTCGATGTCGACGAGGTCCCCTTCCGTCAAGCCCAGCCCCTTGGCGGTGACCGGATTCATTTCAACCCAGGACCCGTAGACCACGCTGGTCATGGGGTCCGGCAGCTCCTGCAACCAGGGTAGATTGGCCGCGCGACCGTCGTGCAGGGTGGTCGACAGGTACGGGTGCAGGATAAACGGATAGTCGTCACTGGCGCCGGAAAACTCGGGGGCCTGAACGCCAATGCCGGCGATGACACTCTTGTCTAACGTAAAGGTCGACTCGCGGTGTGTTTCTTCTCCCCACACCCCGGCCGTCAGCACCGCCCTCCAGAACGACTCGAAACTTTCCGTTCGAACATCCCCGCCGCCGCGCTCATGGATCTGGCGCCAGCCGTCCTTGATGCAGTCTTCCATGCTGCTCCATGGGAGCACGTCATTCATGTCGAGTCGTTGCGCCAACCCCAGGATGATGTCGCCGGTCGCACGCGTATCGTACAGGGGGGAAGCCACAGGCTGCGAAACGGCACCCACAGGGAAGCCCACGCCGGGTTCCGGAAAGTCGTCGCCCCAGCTTTCGAGATAGGTATGGCTTGGCAGGATCACGTCGGCCAGTGCGGTGGTTTCATCCAGAAAGCTGGACAGGCTGACAATCAGCGGTATCTCAGCCAGCGCCTCCGCGAACCCGGCCGCCGACGGCAGGGTAAACACCGGGTTGGTGCCGTTGACAATCAGCACCTCGATGTTGCCCCGCCGTGCATCCTCCACGAACTCGAGCATCGTACGGTAACTGGCCTGATGCGGATGCGTGGTGGGGCCGGCGGGTTCCGGGTTGAACACCAGTCCGCCTGCCTTGCCGAGGTTGCCGACCAGATAATTGAGCGCATTGACCGCCACCAGAGTGTCAACGCCATTGCTGTGGTTACCGGCGCTTCCGCCGCCGATGGCGAGGCTGGGTTGGGTTTGCGCGAACGCGTCGGCCAGCCGGACTATGGTCTCTGCCGGCACGCCCGTCTGTGCTGCGACCTCAGTGGTCGTGTAGCCCGCAAGTACTGCGATCCAGTCGGCACGATCGGCACCCTGGTAATAACCCTTGGAGAGGATGTGGTGGGCCACGGCCAGGGCCAGAAGACCCTCGGTGCCGGGTCGCGCGGCAATCCATTCATCGGCGGCCGCACCACTGAGCGACATCCTGGGTTCGATCTGAACAAACCGTCCCCTGACGTCGGGACGGCCCTGGCGGCTGTGCCCAAAGCCGAGACTGTGATGCACCGGAGAAATCCAACTGCCGAGGTAATCGGCACCGAAGGACAACAGATAGCGAGTGTTCTTCAGATCGTAATAAGGCAGTCGCTGCTCGCCAAAGAAACGTTGGTTTGCCGCATACAAGGTGTGCGGATGGTCGAAATCGTAATGCAGCAGGCGCTCGGAACCCAGTTGATCCACAAAGCGTTCGAACAGTTGCGCCAGGTGCCCGCGGACGCCCTGGCTCAGCAGACACACACGATTGCCTCGCTCGGCCGCTCTCAGTAAATCCAGGCGGTCCGCGACCTTGCTTAGACCTTCATCCCAGGTGATCTGCGCAAAGGCGCCGGAACCGCGCTCGCCCGTCTGCATCAATGGGCCGGTGAGCCGATCGGGGTTGTACAGAACCTGTGGTCCCGCCTGGCCCAGGGCGCAAAGCCGGCCCTGGCTCACGGGATGCGAGGGATTGCCTTCGATTTTCTTAACCCGCCCCTCACGGGTGCGCACGGAGATCCCACATCCCGCTGCGCACATCGAGCAGACCGTGTTGTACCAGGTGTCGATCCCCGTGCTGAAGTCCTCGGGGGCGACCACATGGGGAATCAGATGCTCCATCGGGTGCTTGATCGATTCTCTCAGGTAAAACCCGGCGCCTACGCCGACGCTGCCTGCGCCCACCAGCTTGAGGAAGTCTCTGCGTTCTATGTTTGGCATTACTCTTCGCTCACTTGTGACAGGTCCAGCAGTCCGTCCCGTGCTCTACCTGGTGTTGTCTATGGCAGTTGAGGCACAAACCCATTTCCCAGGGAGTATCGAGCTGAAACGAGCCATCGATTGCCCTGCTGGTGACACGGATTCTGTCCATGGTCTCGACGGGCCCATGGCAGGTCTGGCATTCGATTCCGGCGGCGCGCGCATACGCGCTTACGTGGCGTTTATGCGTGAAGTGGACGAAATCAGGAAGATCGTGAACTTTGATCCAGGGGATGGGCTCTTCGTTTTGCCAGTAACTCATCAGCTTGCGGATCTGGGGGCGCTCCGTTGCAATCTCTTTATGACAGCCGACGCACTTCGATACGCTGGGCACGCCGGCGGATATCGAGCGGCGCGCCTGTGTGTGGCAATACATGCAGGGGATCTCGTTCTCGCCGGCGTGGATCCTGTGGCTGAACTCAATCGGCTGTTCGGGGCTGGTCCCTGGATACCATGTTGCGTTCGCCCAGTAGCCCACCAACAGTCCCAGAAATAAGGTGCCCCCCACCAATGCAGCGGGCCTGAGTGCCCTCAACCCTGGAACTATGGAGACGTTCATTCGGTGCTCCGACTGACTAGCCCCAGGACTTGGCCAAACCCTTCGCCGAACTCATGGATCGAGTTGGCCACCTCCTCGTTCTTGGTCGCCCGCAAATAGGTGTCAGCCATCTTGTGGATCACCTGGTAGAAATAGAGGTTCATGTCCTCGACGGTCGTATCTTTGATCCACAGATCGATCGCGGCGGTCGTCTTGTTCTCGCTGTCCCAGAACGAAATCATCATCGACTGACACAATGACGGACCGCCTTCCTGGCCCTCCGAGGCTTGCCACTGGATTCGCGTGGGCAAGTTGTCGCAATCGAGGTCGACGATCAGTTTGATTTCGGCGGTTCTTGACACCATCCTGTACTCTTGATTCGAAGAGGCCATACCACGCCCCTGAACTAAATGTTCGATCTCCTCATCATCGTTGTGATGCTCGCTATTCTTGTGAGTCTGGGCAGCGGCCTCTATTTCCTCGTGCGGGACCGCGGCAAGACGGAACGCATCATTGTCTCACTGAGCATTCGGGTGGCTCTGGCCATCCTGTTGCTCATTCTGTTGGCGTTGGGGTTCACGAGCAGATTCCTCTAAAACCAATAGACAAATGTAAACAGAAACAGCCAGATCACATCCACGAAGTGCCAATACCAGCTCACCGCTTCAAACGCGAAGTGGTGTTCCGAGGTGAAGTGGCCACTGAAACAACGCATCAACATGACACCGAGCATGATCGTGCCCATAGTCACGTGGGCGCCATGGAACCCGGTCAGCATGAAGAACGTCGAACCGTAAATTCCGGCGCCCAGGCTCAGGCCCAGTTCGTTGAAGGCATGTATGTACTCGACCACTTGAAGAGTAAGGAAGGTCGCGCCCAATGCTACGGTCAGGGCCAACCAGAACAGCAGCGGTACTCTCTGGTTCTTTCTCAACGCCCAATGGGCAAACGTGACGGTAACGCTGCTGGTGACCAGAATGATGGTGTTGACGAAAGGCAGGCCCCAGGCCTGCATCGCCTCGGTCGTAGTGCCGCCGGGGGTCCTGAACAGCGGCCACGTGTCGGCGAAGTCCGGCCACAACAACACGTGTGTTTCCAGATTGTTGCCCGCCCCGGCCAGCCAGGGCACGGAAAGGATTCGAGCGTAAAAGAGGGCGCCAAAAAACACGCCGAAGAACATGACCTCTGAAATGATGAACCAGGCCATGCCCATGCGGTACGAGCGGTCGAGCAACCCGCTGTTCATGCCTTGGACGGATTCGCGGATGACGACCCCGAACCAGCCGAACATCATGAACGCGATCAGGGCCAGTCCGGCGAAGAAGATCGGTTCCCCGAAGCTGCCCTCGGCCGCAACCTTTTCGGTGCTCTGGTGGATGAATGTGGCGGCGCCGAACGCAGTCACAAACAGTGCGCAGGACCCGATGATAGGCCAGGGGCTGGAGTGCGGGACGTGGTAGCGGGGCGCTTCACTCATCGTACGGCGACCCGATCAGGGACCCGTTGCGGAACCCGGTCGGGAACCTTGAACAGCGTGTATGACAAGCTGAGGGTGTGGACCTCCTCCGGCAGCTCGGCGTCGAGGTAGAACCTCACGGGCATTTCCTGCTCCTCGCCGGCCTCCAGGTGCTGTTGGGTGAAGCAAAAGCACTCGACCTTATGCAGGTACTTCGCGGCGTAGCCTGGCGACACGCTGGGCACGGCCTGTCCGGTCACCGCCTGGGCGGCGCGATTGCGCGCGTAGTAATGCGTGGTGTTGATTTCGCCCAGACGAACCCGCAGCTGATGTTCCGTTGGCCGAAACTCCCACGGCATGCCGTTGGCAACGTGGGCCAGGAACTGGATGGTTACTTCGCGATCGGAGGAGGCCAACCGGGCATCCGGGATATTGGCAGGGTCGGCTGCGCGGCTGGAGGTTTTGCCGTTGAACCCGGTCACTTCGCAAAAGACCTCGTAGAGCGGTACGAGCGCGTACGCAAACCCGAACATACCCAACGCGAGTGAAACGAGCAGTATTACGCTCTTGCGCTGGCTGTTGCGGGTCTCGGTCATTGGAAAGCGTTCCTACTCGTTGCGGATGGGCGTTCCTTCGTCGACATCGCGGTCCATAACCGGCGGGAATTGCGGTGGCGTCTCGAACGTGTGAAGGGGCGCCGGAGACGGGACCGTCCACTCCAGACCCTCCGCACCGTCCCATACCCGGGCGCTGGCCTTTGGACCGCCGCGGATCGTCTTGATCACGATGTACAGAAACAAGACCTGCGTCAGGCCCAGGAGCCCGGCGCCAATGCTGGAAACCATATTGAAGTCGGCAAACTGCAGGGAGTAATCGACAACCCGCCGGGGCATGCCGGCAAGGCCGGAAAAATGCATCGGGAAAAAGGTCAGGTTGACCGCAACCACCGCGACCCAGAAATGGAGCTTGCCCAGACGCTCGTCGTACATGTGGCCCGTCCACTTGGGCAGCCAGTAGTACACCGCCGCCATGGTGCCGAAGATGGCACCCGGATACAGAACATAGTGGAAATGCGCTACCACGAAAAAGGTGTCGTGGTATTGAAAATCGGCTGGCACGAGGGCCAGCATGAGCCCGGAAAACCCGCCGATGGTGAACAGGATGACGAAGCCGATGGCAAACAACATGGGCGTTTCGAAGGTCATCGAGCCACGCCACATGGTGGCCACCCAGTTGAACACCTTCACCCCCGTCGGAACAGCGATCAACATCGTCGCGTACATGAAGAACAGTTCACCGAACAGCGGCATGCCGGTGGTGAACATGTGATGGCCCCAGACAACAAAGGACAACACTGCGATCGCAACAGTCGCGTACACCATCGAGTTATAGCCGAACAGCTTCTTACGGGCGAACGTGGGGATGATCTGTGAGGCGATGCCGAATCCCGGCAGAATCAGGATGTAGACTTCCGGGTGCCCGAAGAACCAGAAGATGTGCTGGAACATCACCGGGTCACCGCCGCCCGCCGCAGAGAAAAAGCTGGTGCCGAAATGGCGATCGGTGAGCATCATGGTGACCACCCCCGCCAACACCGGCATCACCATGATCAGCAGGAAGGCGGTGATCAACCAGGTCCAGACGAACAAGGGCATTTGCATCAACGTCATGCCCGGTGCCCGCAGGTTGAAGATGGTGACGATGATGTTGATGGCTCCCAGCACGGATGAGATTCCCATCATGTGGACACCGAGAATGAAGAAATCGGTGCTCGGCGGGCCATAGGTCGTGGACAGCGGGGCGTAGAACGTCCAGCCGAAATTGGGTGCTCCGCCCTCCATAAAGAGCGAGGAGATCAACAGGGTGAAGGCGAAGGGCAGGATCCAGAAACTGAAGTTGTTCAGCCGCGGCAGCGCCATGTCGGGTGCGCCAATCATCAGCGGGATCTGCCAGTTGGCCAATCCAACGAAGCCGGGCATCACCACGCCGAACACCATGAGCAGTCCGTGCATCGTCAACATCTGATTGTAGAAAAGCGGCTGCGCAAACTGGATTCCGGGCTGGAACAGCTCCAGACGGATGACCATCGCCATCGCCCCGGCAATGAAAAACAGCGTAAAGCTGAGCCACAGATAGAGGGTGCCGATTTCCTTGTGGTTGGTGGTCAGCAACCAGCGGGCGGCAAATGCCAGCAGTGCAGGGCGAGGGGGAACTACGTCTTCTGCATGTGCAACCATGGGTGAGTCACCTCAACGAGCCGCGTAAATGGCTCTTGGCTGAATGACGTCGGCGGTCGCGTTACCCCAGGCATTGCGCTCATAGGTAATCACGGCTGCCAGCTCCCGGTCGGAAAGCTGGGGTGCCCAGGCTTGCATCTCGGTATCGGCCTTGCCGTTCATCACGCGATCGATGTGTGCCGTTAGCGGTCCGGTGGGGATGACCCCGCCGGCCAACGCCGGGTAGGTGCTGCCCTGGCCCAAGCCCGTTGGCTCGTGGCAGGTCGCGCAGTGGCCCAGAAAGACCTGCTCGCCGATCGTCATGAGTTCGGCGATCGACCAGGTCTTGGCCCGGTCGGCCACCGCTTCTCCCGAGGCGAGCTCCCTGGCAAGTCGCTGATCGTCGATCCACTGGTTGAATTCGGCCTCCGGTATCACGTGCACGACGACCGGCATGTAGGCGTGGTCCTTGCCGCACAGTTCCGTGCATTGGCCCCGGTACAGGCCCGGCTCATTGACCCGGGTCCACGCTTCGTTGATGAATCCCGGAATGGCATCCTGTTTCACGGCGAAGTCCGGTACCCACCAGGAGTGGATGACATCGTTTGAGGTCACCAGAAAACGGACTTTCTTGTGGGTGGGCAGCACCAACGGATTGTCCGCCTCCAGCAGGTAGTGCTCTCCCTTGGGCGCGAGGTTGTTGATCTGCTCGTCGGGCGTGGTCAGATTGCTGTAGAAGCCGATATCCGCCTCGAGGTATTGATAGTGCCACTTCCACTGCGATGCGGTGATGAGGACGGTAAGATCGGCATCGCTGTTGTCTTCGATGTCCATCAGCGCGGTCGTCGCTGGTATTGCCATGAACACAAGGATCAAGACTGGGATCACGGTCCACACGACCTCGACAAGCGTGCTCTCGTGAAAGTTGGCGGGTTGCGGATGTCTGGAGCGCCGATGAGCGAACATGCTGTAGAACATGGCGCCGAAGACGACGACACCCATGACCACGCATATCCACAGACTGAGGTGATGCAGCTCCTGGATGCGCCGGCTCATGTCGGTGACACCTTCGCGTAGATCGAGCACGACAGCAGCGGCAGGGTGGGAGAAACCCCACAAAACACTGGTCATCAGGCCACACTTAAGCCTGCCGGCGAAAGAAGTCACGCTTCTAGCCCGCCTCTACGCGAAAAGAAAGCTATGCCACTAGCCTGCCTCGATTCGCGGCAAGTATCAATAGAGGAAACCTGTCAGCGCACTAATTGGGTCAGCGTGCGCAGCTGATTTTTGCCGTTCCAATCACGGTACCGGATGGCGGCCACCCGCTCGGTAGAGCCATTCCAGTCGCCCCGACCGGCCAGCAGAAACGCGTCGCCGTCAACTTTTGCCTGCCATGGGCCACCGTCCCAGGCAACGAACGCCACGCTGACATTGGTATGAGGACTCCAACGCGGCTCGTTCTGCGGCCGTTGTTCAAAGGCGCCATCACGAATCCAGGCGGTCCATTTTTCACCGTTCCAGGCGACAAACTCCATCGTGTTTTGTGCCCACGGCTGATTGGCAGGCACGCCTGAGCTGTAGACAGTTGCTTCATACGCCAGTTTGGCCCCGACGACGGTCGCGAGCAGGGCCGCCGCCACGCCCAGAGTTACTTTGTTCATGGATTCCCTTCAACCCCGCCGGAACTTCTGCCGCCACTCCAGGGCGTGCGTTTTCCCCGTGGTCGCTATCTCCACGTCCAATCGGAATGTGAGGTCTTCTTCCTGACCGATTCGAAACGTACCGATGTGATATATCGCCTCGCCTTCGCGGATTTCGTCGAAGTTCAACACGATCATCTGGCCGATAGAGTTCATGGCCCCTCCGCTGACGCAGGCTTCCACCCCCATGCCCGGGGTATCTTTTAGATATACGCTCACCATGACCACGCCGACTTTCTTATGGCGGTCGATGCCGTAGATCTTGGCGACTTCGGGTTGGAGAAAAGTGCTGCTGTAGGCGTTGTAGTCGACTTCATAGTCGAGCGCGGTTAGCTTGGCGGCGCCGGGACCGGCGTGGCTACCGCATTCGACTCGCCGTCCGCTTTCGCTGCACGCCGAAGCAAACAACAGCGCGATAACGACTACGGTTCCGCCTTTCGCTGCATCGAAGATCATAGTTGTCACCTTGAGCGCCTCATGCGCGTCAATGGTTAACTACCCACATCGAGTATATCCCAGCCGGCCGGATCGTCACAAATCACCCTTATCTCCGTATCGCATCGTCTGGATGACGGTCAACCGACGATGGCCATAGGGCGATTCACCGCCATCGAAATAGTGTTGAATCTGTTCCTCCGTCAGCATCTGAGACATCATTCGTGGCACTTCTCTGTCGTGGTTACCGTGAAAGTCATGGCACCCCAGACAGGTTTCCCAGCGCTGATCGTTGATCAGCGTGGTATGTGGGACGTCGATCGGATCGTCGTCCAGCGCCGTGTCTTCGTGACAATGCTGACAGACACGCGGCGTGACACTCACCCGTACGCCCAGGTGCTGTTGATGGCAGCTCACGCAGAATTGCACGCCCATTGCCTGTCGGGCGTCGGCGAATTCGGGTTCCAGAAAATCGTCGACCGGATGTCGATTGTCAGGATCTTCGTGGCATGCCCGACACTGTTCGTTGCCCGCTGGCGCGTAAATGAAATAGCGCGCGGAATCTGTAAGTCCAACCGCATACGCCAGGTTACTGAAGGCCTGGCCGACAACGTTACCCGGACTTGGGGCGTGACAATCGTTGCATGCGATTTTGGTGTGCCCGACGTTGTGGGGCCCAGCGGCGTGCCAGGATTCACGCCCGGGCATCAGAAGTAGCGCCCCGCCGATTGCAGCGATGATCAAACCCCAGCCGTACACTGCCCGGCGCTCACGGGTCAGCGTTTTCCAGTTAGCGCGCATTGCCTACTACCGTGAATCGCGGTAAGCGGGGTGGTGAGTCATGCGCGTTGAGGGTCATGCAGATCCTTCGTTATTTGTAGGCGAGTGCGTACACCATATGGATGAGCGCCACGACGGTGAGCAAACACGATGCGGGTACATGAACCATCAGCAAGATGCGCTGCATGCGTTGGCGCCGCCCGGGATTTCTCATCGCGAGCCCGCCCACCGCGCCCACCATGGTGTTGAGCACGAACAGCAACGACAGAACGATGGTGTAGGCAACGCCCAGGGAAATCGAATGCAGGTACAGCAACATCGGTGCGAGCACACCCACATAGCTGTGCCGTTGGCTGGCGGTCTGGGCTGCAAGGTCCCCGGTCAACCTCAGGTAAGGCAGGTACCACTGGTAGCCGATCAATGCGATCAGCAGGCTGCCGGTGATGATCTTGTAGCCGTCGGATTCCTGCAGGGCCGCCATAAAGGGCAAGCCCCAATCAAACACATTCTGAAGTAGATAAAGGGCGCACAGTCCCAACGTTACGATCAGTGGCAGGGACTGCACTGTGGAGGGTGGCGGCGTGATCTCCAGCGGCGCGTGACCGACCGAGGTGAATACTTCCAGCTGAATCCGTTGAGGCCTGACCCCGACCTCATGCAGCATTTTCTGTGCTGCGTCCATGTAACCCTGCGGACCGCAAAGGAGATACCGGGCGCCCGGCAATCGAGCGTGGATGGCCTGCACGGCGGCCAGGTCCAGGTGCTGTCGACCGCCGGTAGCGCGGTAGGTTACGCTGATATTGTCGTGCGTCGCAGCCAGTTCGTCGAGTTCGGTACGGTAGGCGAAATCGACCTCGGTGCGCGCTGAATAATCAATGTGCAAGGTCTGATCGCTTTGCGCCTCGGCAATACTGCGGGCAATTGCCAACGCGGGCGTCATGCCGATGCCGGCGACCAGACAGACCACGGTTTGCTTCAAGTCCGGGTCGATCCAGAAATCGCCTTTGGGATGCGACAGTTTCAGGTGCGGGTCCCGGGGCTGCCCGAACAGCCAGTTGGATAGAAAGCCGTGGTCTTCGCGTTTGACCGTAATCTCGCGCCAATCGGTGCACTGGGGGGGCGACGTGATGGTATAGGGTCGTTGTACCCAGGTTCCGTCAATCTCGGCGGAGACGACCACGTGTTGGCCGGCGAGGGCCTGACGCAACGGTTCAGGACCGATCTCGCCATCCGGGGCAGACTCTGCGCAGGGTATGAAGCGAAAGGACCTCACATCGGGGGCGACTTCAATTTCTTGCGACAACCTGACAACCTGTCCTGTGCTTTCGATAAGCGATGCGATCGAAGCGGTGCAGGCGCCGCAGATTGTCGTCGCGCCGGTATCACGGGCCAGATCCTCCAGCGTCGCCGCACCGTGCACTACTGCAGACTCGATCGCCAACCGTGTCAGACCGAAGCATTCGCACAAGATAGCCTGGGGTCCCTTCGCCAATTGCGCCGGGGACGGTTCCAACAGATCTCCGGTGTCGCTGAATTGCTGCAACGCCTCGAGGTCGATCGGCGCACGTTCCAGCAACAGGGCATGCACCCGGCTCAGTTCCTGCCACGGTCCTTCCGCATGCACTCGCATCAGTTCGCCGTCCAGCACGGTCAGGATGCGCAGGATCCGGCGCCTGACATCGCGGTAGATAAATTCCTCGCACTCAACATCCGGGGGAATTTCAAGTGCGGCGCTGTAAATCGCCCGGTCGATGACGTGGTTTACGATGACCTCCCGGCCATCGGTGAGCCGCACGACCGTCACCATCGCCGGGCGGCCGCGGAATTCACCGTCAAAGACGGTCACCAGGCCCCCGCTCATGGCATAAACACGTTTCACCGCGCCGAGGTACTCATGAAGTTCGGGCACCGCGGCCGTCGCCTGCAGGAATTTTTCCCGATCGAAGATGACCAGCTCGACTGCAGATTCGGCGATGGCTGCGGCGCTGTGGGGACGATCTTCGAGCACCGCCAGCCCGCCGAAGGTCTGCCCTTCATGGAGCATAGACAGGATGACCTCCTCGCCGTCCTCCACGCGACTGCGTTTCACGGTCCCTGAGCGGACGACGTACACCGCGGACGGTGGGTCGCCCTCGGCAACGATGACCTGGCCGGGCTCGAAATGCTCTTCTCGGCTCCAGCCGTGTTCCTGGTCAAACAGCGCCAAGGCCCGATACATGACCGACCCTTCTACCAGAGACAGCTGCCTGTTCTGGCGATGGTGGACGACACGCATCTGTTCCTCGATGGCAGGGCTGAGCTCCATCGCCTGGAGGAACACCGTTTTGGGTACCACCAGCACACGGCTATCGCCTAGGCTGCGAACACTCGCCCGGTGTGTTTGCTCGCCGGTCTGCAGCAGCGCCATCTCGCCCAGGTGCGCGCCGGTATCATCGATGCGTTGGAGAATCACCTCTTCGCTGCCGGTCTGTTTGAGAACCTCCAGCGCGCCATCGACTAACACATACATCTCGTCGCCGCCGTCGCCTTCGGCGAAGAGCAGGGCGCCGTCCGCGATGGTCCGCAGTTCGCAGCCGGAAGCGATCATTTCACAGTCGAGGTGGGTCAGGGAGGTGAACAACTCACAGTGGGCGAGGATGTCGCCCAAGTCAGGATTGGCGGCTGGCGGTTCCTCAACCACGAAATTTCCTCACAATCGTCGTGCGTGGTCGAGTGTCAAGACTAGGATGGGAACTGAATTGGCTCGGAGCACTAGTCGAGCTTAGCAGGCCCCAAGGGCGTCCTCCATCAGCCGCCGCTGAGCGACTGTGGGATCACAATTTCACCGTCGGGGGCGACCCGCGTAGGATTCTCGCAGAGGAGTGGATCAGGTGCGCGCGAAGGTCTCGACGATCGCATTCAGGTTCTCCATGGCGCGTTCCGGGGTGAGTCCGATGGTCGGTGAGTACAGCAACGCGTGCTCGGCAAGTCCGTCCCATTGCTTCAGCTGATCGCGCACGTCCTGCGGCCGGCCAGCAATCGCGATCGCATCGACCATTTCGTCGGGTACTGCCTTCACCATCGACGCGAAGTCGCCCGATTTGAAGGCGCTCGCAATGGTCTCGCCAACGCCTCGCCAGCCGTGGGGCTCGAGCACCGAGTGATACAGCTTGGTGGTGTAGTAGAAGGCGATCTGAGCTCGTACCTCGTTGCGCGCCTGATCGACATCGTCAGCAATGCTGGTAATGACATACGGCACCAGTTCGCAGGACGACCCGTCGAGTTCCGGCAGAACAATCTCGCGGATGTATTTGCGCGTATAGATCGGATGACCCACCAGGCCATCGGCGCAGGCTGCCGCGCAACGAATCATGCCGCGATTGACCCCGGCAAGCATCAGTGGAATGGAATCGCGCGCGGCCCCGTGGCGCTGAAACTGGGGAATGTTGACCTGATAGTGCTCACCTTCGTACTGCAGGCCGCCACCGTCCTTCGCGGCAAAAACCGCGCGAATGAGTCCGATGGCGTCCCGCATGCGCGGCGCCGGCGGCCCCTCGAAGGTTGTGGAGTACCAGCGCTCGTTCATGCTGCGCGTACCGGAACCGAGCCCCAGAATCATTCGTCCGCTGGAGAGCTCGTCGATATCCATTGCCGCCGTGGCGGCCAGCATGGGGGAACGCATGAAGGCCTACGCAATACCCGTGCCTAGTTGAACACGCTGCGTGGCACCCGCCGCGGCGGCGAGCCGGACAAATCCATGGGCATTGAAAAACTCGGTGGTCCAGACCGATTCAAAGCCGGCGGCGTCGGCTTTGGCGGCCGCATCCATCTGGCCTTGAATGCTGCTGGCCGTGAGTATCAGTCCGTGTTTCATGGCTGCGTTTTTCCGGTCTTCTCAGGTCTCCTCAAGTAATGATCCGGTAGAGAATCGTGCCGCGCGCGCAAACCGCACCGCTGCTTGCGCTGGCGACTTCCACATCGCTGTAGAAGATCTCCTTGTCCCGATAGTTGACCTGGGCGTACGCGACAAGCTCTTCGGCCGGCGGCTCGGCAAGCACCTGGGCCTGCATTGAGGGTGTCGATGCCTTGTAGGGACCCGGTCCGGTGACGGCCCAAGCCGCCATGGCCCCCGCGGTGTCCAGCAGCGCCAGCGCCGCACCTTCGTGCGTCCCTCCGCTGGTCGCATCACCGTGGCTCTCCTGCCAGGGCATCCGCAACCGGGATTGGCCGTCTGCCATGTGTTCGATGACGATGCCGCGTTCGTGAATGAAGGGCACGCTTGCCGTCACCGCGCCGCCCATTTTGCCTGGATCGTCACCTGCGGCGCTGACGGCTTGAGTCGGCGGCCCGATGTTGGGTTCAGCTCCGGCGCGGCCGCGGATCAGCACCGTGGCGTGCGACACCTCCCGCCCCGAATCGCTGCGGACCGTCACCTCGACGAAGCAGAGTTCCTTGCCGCGCCGCAGCAGGCGTGCTTCGGCACTCACGCCTTCGTTGATGGCGGCGGCCAGATAGTTGATCTGAAACCCGACCGTGTGAAACGGACCCAGATCCATGCCCAGCGCCGTACGCGCCGTTGCCTGGGCGCCAATGACGGAAAGCGATGCATAGACACCGCCGTGCAGCGCCCCGCCCGGATTGGAATTGCCTTCCCGAAAGGGCAGGGCAAGCCGGGTCAGTTCATCGGTCAGCTCGACCACCTCGACACCGAGTTGTTTCGAGTAGCCGGAGTCGGCGATCCAGGCGTTGACATCGCTCATGGGGGTTCCTTGGGTGGTTCTAGAACTCGGGGATCAGCGCCGAGTGGATGGATTCGTCGCCCGGGATCTGCCGGGCCAGGGTTTTGATGGCGAGTTCTGCCTGATCCAACGTGAAGTTGTGGGTATGCATCTCAGCTAGTGGGACATGCCCGGATTCGATGATACGGATGGCCGAACGGTAACCACTGGAGGTCACGCCAATGGCGCCCTTGATGGTGATTTCCTTGAATACGATCACGTCGGACACCAGGTTGGGTATCACCTTGCCGCCCTTGACGCCGGCAAGCACGATCGTGCCACCGCTGCGCACGAAACTCAGCGCATCGACCACGGGTTCGACCGCGTACGACGACACATCGACAACCACGTCCACACCGCGCCCGTTGGTGATTTCCTTGACCCGGTGTTTCGCATTTTCATTGTCGACATCGATGGTGTGATCGGCGCCGTACAGTTTGGCCAGTTCCAGTTTCCGAGCGTCCGCCGCCAGTCCGGTGACGATGATGGTGCGCACCCCGGCTTCGCGACAGGCGATGACACTGGCAAGCCCTCGTTGCCCCGGACCCATGATCACCACATCGTCGCCCACTTTGGTGTCCGGCAGTTCGACTGCCCAGCGGAAACCTGCGCCGAGCGGATTGAACATAACTGCGATCTCCGGCGGCAGGTCCGAATCCATTTTATGCACCACAGAGTTGCCGTCGATGAACATGTATTGGGCGTAGGACCCCCACAGACCCGGCTCTT
Source organism: Gammaproteobacteria bacterium (assembly GCA_004357385.1). Classification (GTDB taxonomy): domain Bacteria; phylum Pseudomonadota; class Gammaproteobacteria; order Pseudomonadales; family Azotimanducaceae; genus SMWF01. Next base: position 26,407 of record SMWF01000114.1, read on the forward strand.
CGCTCAGCGGAATATAGGAATAGATCTTCCGCTGACTGCATAGATGATAGTGGCCGCCCAGGCAGGTGTCGCAATGGTGACAGGCGATCATGGTCTCTACCGCAACCCGGTCGCCCACGTCGAGATTCCAACGCCGTGCGGCCCGATCACCGATGGCGGCGATCCGACCAAGCGGTTCGTGCCCGGGAACTACAGGCGTCGGCGTGCCGAGAACGCCCTCGTATTGTTCGTAGTCGCTGCCACAGATGCCACAGGCTTCGATCTGCAGGATCGCGCTGTCGGCGTCGATTTGCGGAATGGGTAAATCCATGGGCTCAAGCGTTCGAACGCCCGTCTGGACCATGGCAAAGGTGGTTTTGGGCAACATGCGCGAGGCTCGATGGAGAAGAAGTTGCCGCCTATAGTACTCACTATTTCAGGGGAGCAGCAGCGATGAAAGGCCTGAGCAACGAACTGATCGGACATGAGTTCGACCCTCGCCCGGTGCGTTGGACCTCCAAGGACACCATGCTTTATGCGCTGGGGGTCGGCGCCAAACCCGGGGCGGAGCTCGAGTTCCTCTATGAAGGGCATGGCCCGCAGGTACTTCCAACCTTTGCGGTCATACCCGGTATGCGAGCCATGGCCAACATCGGCAAGGCCGTAGAGCTCGACGTAGCACGCCTGCTGCACGGTGAGCAATCCGTGCACCTCCAGCGGCCGTTGCCGCCGGAAGCAGAACTGACCATGCGCAGCCACATCTCCGAGGTCTGGGACAAGGGTGAAGGGAAAGCGGCCGTGATCGGCGTAACGGGTGAATTCTCCGACGCCGACGGGATCGTCTTCTCGACCACCTCGACGCTGTTCTGCATCGGTGCTGGCGGCTTCGGCGGTGAATCCGGACCGTCCACCCGTGGTGTCAACCAGGCCCCTGAGCGCACTCCGGATCAGGTGATCAGCTACGTCACCCAGGAAGAACAAGGTGCTCTGTACCGCCTGAGCGGCGATCCGGTGGCCTTGCACATCGACCCCGAATTTGCGCGCATGGCCGGCTACGACAAACCATTCATGCATGGTCTGTGCACCTTCGGCTTCGTTGGCCGGGCGGTGCTGCACGGACTATGCGGCGGCGATCCGAAGCGCTTCATCAGCATCGCGGGGCGATTCGCAGACCGGGTGGAATTCGGTGACGAGGTGGTCACTCGAATCTGGGAAACGGGTCCCGGGGAAGCACTGCTCGAAGCGGTGACGCAAACCGGGCGCGTAGTGCTGTCCCAGGCCCGCGCCACGTATCGACCCGAATGAAGGGGTTTGCTGAGCTGTTCGCGGCGACCCGCGGCGATGATGGTGTCTGGACCTTCGAGCTTATGGAGCGTTTCAACGGCGCCTTCGGGGGTACCAACGGAGGCACCCTGACGGCATTGTCCGTCTACGTTGCCCGTCAGATCAGCGCTCGGCAGCCGACCAGCATCGATTCACGCTATCTGCGGTCTTTCCGTCCCGGGCTGGCACGCGTGGTGCCGAGCGTGCTCAACGAGGGTCGCACCCTGAGCGTGGTCGGCATCGACATCGTCGATGAAAATGACAACGTGTGTTGCCACTCCACGGTCACCCTGGTTGATCCCGCTGCACTTGCAACGTCACTGGAGCACCCCGCGATTGAACCACCACCGGCACTTGCGGCGGCGCAGGATCAACGCCCCTGGGTGGCCCCTGCGGCGCAAGCAATACCGTTGATCGCCACCTACCGACCGACGCAACTCGCTCGAAACGGCGCCGCCACAGTGACCGGAATTGACATCCCGTGGGGTGAACCGGGAACCAGCGCAGAGGCCGCGTGCATTGCCGCTGACATGTCTGTCGGCCCCCCGGTGGCTCGCATCGTACGGTCCAGCGCTTCTACCCCCAACCCCGATCTTTCACTACGGTTCTGCGCGACGCTTGACGAGGTGACCCGGCCATACGCCAGTTGCAACGTCGAGCGCGTTGCCGGTGGGCTTGCAACGACCCGCATATCGGTCTGGAGCGAGCAACAGTTGCTGGCAGTGGGTATCTCCACGACGACCTGCATCCCGTTGCGCTGACTGGCGCATGCTATCGTCATCGCCGTTCAGAACACGCAACTCCTGATGTCTTCCGGCGAACCGCTCATCTCGATCGTGATACCGGTGTTAGACGACGCCGCCGCGTTGGCGCGGATCCTTGGTCAGCTCGCCGACCAGGACGATGTCGAAATCGTCGTCGTCGACGGTGGCAGTGCCGATGAATCGCGACGTATCGCGCACGATGCGGACCGGGTGATTGAATCTGCATCGGGCCGTGCGCGTCAGTTGAGTGTGGGCATTGCGGCAGCTCGCGGCGACCTCATCTGGATGGTTCACGCCGATTCGTGCGTATCCGGCGAACTGCTGAACCAGATGCGTCGCATCGCAGGTGACGTCCACGCCCGTTGGGGCCGCGTGGACGTCAGGCTGGACGGCGATGCGCCGGTTTTTCGAGTGATTGAGTGGTCGATGAACTGGCGCTCCCGGCTGAGCGGAATATGTACCGGCGATCAAGGCATCTTCGTGCGACGTGGCGTGCTGGAGTTGATCGGCGGAGTGCCCCAGCAAGCACTGATGGAGGATGTCGAGCTCAGCAAACGGCTCCGCAGACTTGCCGTGCCGCGCCGCATCCCCGGTCCCATCGTAACGGCTGCGCGGCGCTGGCAGCGCGATGGGATACTGCGAACGGTGCTGGAGATGTGGCGGCTCAGGCTGGGATACTTTTTTGGCGAGGCCCCAGAGCTTCTCGCCGCGCGCTACTATCGATGACCATTGACACCTGTGTGGCGGTGTTCGCACGCTTACCCAAGCTGGGCACCGTCAAGACCCGCCTGGCCGCCGTGCTGGGCGATGACCTCGCCTTGGCGGTGCATCGTGCGCTGCTGCGAGAAACCCTCGACAACGTGCTCAACCCTGAAAGCTACGCGCTGGAACTCTGGCTCGCTGGCGATCCGGAGGAGCTCGATGCGGGGCTTCGCGTGCTGAACGTCGTGCTGCGACAACAATCCGAAGGTGATCTGGGTGAACGTATGCTGGCGACGATTACTCAGCTAACCGAATCAGGCTGCCGCGCGATCGTCATCGGCTGCGATTGCCCACTGATGAGCCGCGCCTACCTGTGCCGTGCCAAGGATGCGCTGCTCGATCACGATCTGGTCCTTGGACCCAGCGAGGATGGTGGTTACACCTTGATCGGCATGAACCGCCCCATTCCGGAACTGTTTGTCGGTATGTCCTGGAGCGTCACGTCGGTGTTTCGAGAAACGCTGTGCCGTGCTGCGCAACTCGATCTTCGCGTCGCGCAGTTGGACACTTTGTGGGACGTCGATACGGTTGCGGACTGGCGACGCTGGCGAGCGCTCAGCGCTTAGCGGCTTTGGCCAGCGTCTGCACGAACTGCTCCAACCTACGGCGGTCGGTGATGTCCATTTCCATAAACTCGATGCCACAGAAAGTGTTGTTGCTGTCCTTGTCGTAATCCACGTGGCGGATCGAGCCCTCGGCCTGGAGATTCAGCAGCCTGGGAATGTTGATCTCGCAGCCTGAAATCTGGTCGCCTACTTCCAGCGCGGGGTACGGAAAGCCTTCGAACACGCAGCGGCAGCCCCCCACGGAAATATCAATGATGGCCGCGCTGATCAGTTGCCCTTCGGATCGGGTGACCAGAACCTCCGCGCCGTGCGTTGCCACGCGTAACGGAATCCGGAAGCGCGCCGCGCCGCGGCGCTGCTGGTACAGCAAGCGCTCGGGCAGGGGGACACGGTAATAAGGCACGCCCCGATCGACGAGTGCAGCCACCGTTCGCAGCTCTTCGGCGTAGACGAAGATGCCTTCCGAGCGGCCGGTCAAACTGAACGGATCGTCGCCCTTGAGCAAAGACAATCCGCTACGAGGCCGAATATTTTCGAGCAGAAAACTGGCGTCATCAACGTCCAGCACATGTCCGGTGAACGTCTGCGGCTCACCGTCGAAGCGCAGACTCAAATCCGAGCGCTGGTCACGAAACAGCGTAAATATTCGCCGTGCCTCACCGAGGTCGGTGACGTAACCACTGACGATAGCGGCCGCACTCGACGGCGCGGTCCCAGCTGCCGATGGCCTGTCTGGCTTCGTGGTAGTCGCCACGGTAATCCTTCCCAATTCGAATCTGTAATTCTGCCGCGCTGACCTGCTGTTACCGTTAACTGGTTACGTTGCGTGCGGCGCGTCCACCGCGCGTAGGGAACGATGTGCGCGAATTGGCTATCCGGGAGTGCACTGGCGCACGCTGGACGTGCTATCGGCCGGCTTGCTAGCAGTCTGAGCGCAGCGGGGATGTGTCAGATTGTGCGCCGCACAGCGTCAACGCGGCAGCAATGAGTGTGGCTGAGGGGCACCATTGATACGCACGACGAAGGTAACCGGTGATCAGACGCCCTCGCAGGTCGATGACGTCCGGATCAGGCAGGGGATCCAGATTGACGTACAGCCGCCGCAGGAATCCGTGCTCATCGATGTTCAGTCGGAAGGGTTCGACGAGTTCGAGAACCAGTTGCGATGAATACTCATCCTGGCGCAGCGTCAAGAGCAGGATGTCGACCAGTTGTTGTCCCTCACCCTCGTGACCGGGCACGGAAATGATGCCGTGTTGCGACGTCAACGGCAGCGCGCCGCGACAGAAACCCTCCCACGTCAGCGGATCGATACGCTGAAGTCGGTCGCCCGGCTGGCGCAACAGCGCCCGATGATGAATCCCCAGCATCAGCCTGAGTTTGAATGCGTTCCAGACACAATAACTGTATATACATACAGTATCAAGTCGAGCTGAAGGGGGTGCAGATAGATCCCCCGGAAATTATCTCTCGGCGTCCTCCTTGAACTTTGCCGCTTCCTCAGATCCGCCGGTTGCGTCGCCTTCGCTATAGGAGTGAGCGCCAGCGCCCGCCAGTTTCCCTGCTTCTACGATCAGATACTCTTCCCGTATTGGATTGTCATCGAACCAGCATTCCAGAATTTCCCGGACCCCTGCGGCATAGCGAGCTTGCGCGGCAAGTGACGTTCCAGATGTGTGTGGAGTCATTCCATGGTTTGGCATCGTTCTCCAGGGATGGTCCTTTGGTGCTGGCTGCGGAAACCAGACATCGCCTGCGTACCCAGCCAATTGCCCACTCTCGAGTGCCTTTGCAATCGCATTGCGATCGCAGATTTTCCCACGCGCCGTGTTAACAAGGTACGCTCCACGCTTCATCCTGCTGATCATCTCCTGGTCAAACAGATGTTCCGTCTCAGGATGAAGCGGGCAGTTGATCGTCACAACGTCACAGACCTCGACCATGGACTCGACGCTGTCATGAAAGGTCACCCCGAGTTCTCTTTCCACCTCCACTGGTAGTCTGTGTCGATCGTAGTAGTGAAGTTTTACATCGAAAGGCTTCATGCGTTGCAGAACCGCCAACCCGATTCGACCTGCAGCAACAGTACCAACCTGCATTCCTTCGACATCATAGGATCTGGACACGCAATCAGCGATATTCCATCCGCCTTTCAAAACCCAGTCGTGTGATGGAATGTAGTTTCTAACAAGTGCCAGGATCATCATGACGACATGCTCAGCGACACTGATGCTGTTGCAATAGGTTACCTCGACCACAGTAATGTCGTTTGCAATTGCTGCCTGTAGATCCACATGGTCTGAACCAATTCCTGCCGTAATCGCCAGCTTCAGATTGGGCGCCTTAGCCACCAGGTCCGACGTTATGTAGGCCGGCCAGAACGGTTGTGAAATGACTACATCGGCATCAACGATTTCTCGTTCCAGGACAGAATCCGGGCCGTCTTTGTCAGAGGTAACAACAAACGTATGACCGAGATCTTCTATGAATTTTCGTAGACCAAGTTCGCCAGAGACACTGCCAAGAAGATCCCCGGGGGTAAAATCTGTTGCGCTCGGCGACGGCATTGTCTGCCCGTCGGGATAGCGAACTAATTCAGGGATGCCGTCCCGCGCATACTTTCGAGGATATCCATCCACGGGATCGTCATAGAGGACGCAGAGAATCTTCTGATTTTCCTTGCGCATGATTCAGTCACCTCGAAGCTCGCATGAATGTGCATAAGAATGCCTCACTCACGCCCGAAGGTCGATTACGTATGGTCCGGCGCGCCGCGCAGTTCTTGCGCTGCGATGCCTTTGATCCGTTTCACCATCGCCACCAGGCCGTTGCCCCGGGCCAGGCTGAGATGACTGATGAGGTCGAGCCCCTCGAACATACCGTGCAGGTCGTAGTCGAGGATCTCGGCGGGGGGTTTCGCGTTCACCGCACTCAAGACGATGGCGATCAGGCCGCGAACGATATGGGCGTCGCTGTCGAGCTCGAACTCGAGTTGATCGCCTTCCCGGGCCGTCGCGATCCAGACCTGACTCTGGCAGCCGTGGATGATGTTCGCCGGGATCTTCAGCGCGTCGTCCATCGCCGGTAGTTGCTTGCCGAGATCGATGATGAAGCGATATCGATCTTCCCAGTCGTCGAAGAACTCGAAGTTGCGTTGCACGTCGTCGATGGTGATCGTGCGGCCAAACGGGCTTGCAGACGGGCTGTCCATGGCAGCGCTCAGAACAACCCGAGTTCCAGTTGTGCTTCGTCGGACATCATGTCGCGGCTCCAGGGCGGATCGAACACGAGTTCGACCTCGATCCGTTCCAGGTTCGGAACCTTCGTGAGGCGTTGTTTGATGTCTTCGACCAGAACCGGGCCCATCCCACAGCCAGGCGCGGTCAGGGTCATCACAATCGTGATGTCGGGGCCATCCAGGGTGCAGTCGTAGATCAATCCCAGATCGACGATATTCACCGGAATCTCCGGGTCGTAGACACTGCGTAGCGCCTCCCAGACCGTGTCTTTGTCGACGCTGCCATCGCTGGGGACGGGGAACGACGGAATGGTCGGTTCGAACCCTAGCGCATCGGCATCCTCGCCATCGATGCGTGCCATGTTGCCGTTGAAGACCACCGTGTAGTTGCCACCCAGCGTCTGCGTGAGCGTCACGAAGGTTCCTTGCGGAATGCTGGTCGGAGTACCCGTGGGCACCAGACGGGCGTTGCAGGTTCGCCGGATGGGTATGATCGTGCGTTCCATCGTGTTCAGTCGGGCAGGTCGGAGTCGATCGAAAAGCTCTCGCCGCAGCCGCATTCGGATTGCGCGTTCGGGTTGTTGAACTTCACCAGGGAATTGAGCCCTTCGGTTACGTAATCGATGCGAGTCCCTTGCAGCAGCGCGAGGTGATCGACGGCCACATAGAGCGTCAGGTTTGGTCGGATCTGCACCGGGCGATCGTCGGGTGCCGGTTCGGCCTCGTGGTCCAGCTGGTACATGTAGCCGGAGCAGCCGCTCTCGGTAAGGCTCAGGCGCAGCACCTGTGCGGCCTCGCTCCGCTGCCCCAGGACATGGTCGACTGCAGCGTCAGACATGCTGATGTCGATCTGTGTCGCGGGGTCAAATGTTTCAACGCGCGTTTCAACAGTCATGTGAACCGTACCTCATAGGAACGTCGTGGCCTTCTGTACTCCGGCAATCAGACGTTCGATGTCGTGTTCTGAATTATACAGGCTCAGAGACGCCCTGACTGTGCCGGGTATCCCGAGCCGCTGCATGAGCGGCATGGCGCAGTGGTGGCCCGCACGCACCGCGATGCCTTGCTGATCCAGCAGCGTGCCGATGTCCTGGGGATGCGCACCCTCCACCAGAAATGAAACCACTCCGGTCTTTGCCGCCGCGGTGCCCACCAGCGTTACGCCTTCCACCTGGGCCAACCCGGATGTCGTCAACGCGAGCAACCTCGCTTCGTGCGCGGCCAGTTCATCGGGATCGATCGCGTTCAGGTAGTGGACTGCCGCGCCCAGGCCAATCGCGCCGGCGATATTCGGCGTTCCGGCCTCGAACTTGAATGGCAGGGTGTTGAAGGTTGTGTGGTCGATGCTGACCACTTCGATCATTTCGCCGCCGCTCTGCCACGGCGGCATGGCCTCCAGCAGGGCTTCGCGACCATACAGCACGCCGATCCCCGTCGGACCAAACATCTTGTGGCCCGAGAACGCGTAGAAATCGCAGTCCAGAGCCTGCACATCGACCGGCAGATGCGCCATGGCCTGGGCGCCGTCGAGTACCGTGACCGCCCCGGCGGCATGAGCCTTTTCGATCAGCCACCGGACCGGATTGATGGTGCCCAGGGCGTTGGAGACGTGACCGAACGCGACGATGCGGGTCTGCTCGCCGAGCTTGCGCTCGAAGTCGTCGAGGTCCAGTTCGCCTTCATCCGTGATGCCGCACGCCACCACGCGCGCGCCGGCACGTTGTGCCGCCAACTGCCAGGGCACGATGTTGGAGTGGTGCTCCATCTCGGTAATGAGGATTTCATCGCCGGGTGCGAGCACCGTGCCGGCGTAGCTGTAGGCGACCAGGTTGATGGCTTCGGTGGTGCCCCGGGTCCAGATGACTTCGGCCGTGCTGCGCGCATTGATGCGCTCGCGCACGCATTCGCGCGCTGCCTCGAACATCCGGGTCGCACGCTCGCTCAAGGCGTGGGCGGCGCGATGCACATTGGCATTGTGCTGCTGGTAGTACTCAGCGATCGCATCGATAACCGATTGCGGTTTCTGGGTGGTCGCCGCGCTGTCAAAGTAGGCGAGGGGATACTTGCCCAGCTGCTGGTCGAGAATGGGGAAGTCGTTCCGCAGTGCCGCGAGATTGCTGGGCGATGCAGCTATGTTCATGCGCCAGGGCCCCCGAGTTCGGCATCGAGCAACCGGCCGATCTGCTGGCCCAGCGAATTGTCGGGTAGACAATCGGCCAGAAATCCCTGCATCAGCAAGGCGCGAGCGGCCGCATCGGAAATACCTCGACTGCGCAGGTAGAAGAGCTGTTCAGCATCGATCTGGCCGACGGTCGCCCCGTGAGCGCATTGCACGTCGTCGGCGTAGATCTCAAGCTCGGGTTTGGTATTGATCTGAGCACTGCCGTCGATCTGAAGGTTCCGGTTGGTCAACCGCGCATCGGTATGCTGAGCCCCGGGATGGATGTGGATTCGGCCGTTGAACGACAATCGTGACTTTCCGGACGCGATGCCGTGGATCCTCTGGCGACTCCTGCCATGTTGGCCGACGTGCTCGACCACTACCTGCTGGTCGAGCTTGTCCGCGTCCCGGGTCAGTTGCACCCCCTTGAGCTCGAAGTCGGCGCCATTGCCCGTCAGGCGAACGTGAAAGTCGTTTCGGTGGGGAGCGCCCCCCAGGCTGAAAGCGTCGAGCCGGTAGCATGCGTTGTCCTCGAGAACCACGCTGGTGAGTTGCCAGGCTGAACAGTCCGAACGGCCCTGCCAGCGCGTGTGGTGCAACGTCGAATCGGCGCCGAGGCGGATTTCCAGGACACGGTTGGCAACCACCGATTGGTGATGTTGTTCGAACAGCCGCAACTCGCTGCCTGGCTCCAGAATGATCACCACCCGACTGCAGGTTGCGGTTTCGGCGCTGGTGAGGTTGAGCTGAAGCGTCGGCGTGACCCGGTGCCCAGCCGCAACGCGCACGACCAGGCCGTCCCGTATCAGGGCGGTATTCACGTGTACCAAGGGGTAGCGCACGACGTCCAGGCCGGCATTCAACTCCTTTAGATCGAGCGTAGACTCGGCCAGCCCAAGCGCCGACAGACCAGCGGGCAGCGCGCTGGTGTCGATATCGATCCCCGAGACAGGCACCACAAAGTGGTCGGCATCCGCAATCCTCAACGGTGCGTCGGGCACGTCCATTGCACCGGGTTCCGGATCCGCAAGCGCGGTGTCGTAGAGCGATTCGATGGGGGTGTATTTGAAGGACTCGAGCTTGCCGGCGGGCAGTTCGTCGAGTTCCGCGGAGTTACGCAGCAAGGCCAGCGCCGGAGCCTGTACCGCCAGCGTCTGAACCCTGGTGGCCAACTCCTCGAGGAACAGCTCCCGCGCGGTCATGTCATGCGGCGGTTGCGGTAACCCAACCGTAGCCCCGTTCCTCCAACTCCAGAGCGAGCGAACGATCGCCGGACCGGACAATACGGCCGTCCACCAGCACATGCACAAAGTCCGGGACCACGTAGTTCAGCAACCGCTGGTAGTGGGTGACCAGCAGCACTGCCGTATCGGCCGAACGAAACTGATTGATGCCCTCGGCCACGGTTTGCATGGCATCGATGTCTAGCCCCGAGTCGGTCTCGTCGAGCATCGCAAGGGTCGGCTCGAGCAGCAACATCTGCAGGATCTCGTTACGCTTCTTCTCGCCGCCCGAGAAGCCTTCGTTGACACCCCGCTTCAGGAAATCGGGGTTCAGATCCAGCGTAGCGGCCACTGCCCGGGCGTGCTTGATGAACTCCATGCTATCCGGTGGCTCCGTGCCGGCAGCCTTGCAATGGGAGTCGACGGCGGCCTTCAGAAATTCCATGTTCGAGACACCGGGAATCTCGATCGGATGCTGAAACGCCAGGAACACGCCAAGCCGTGCCCGGACTTCCGGGTCCAGCTCCACCAGGTCCTGATCCTTGAAGTGGATACTCCCGGCGCTGACGCTGTAGCCCGGCCGGCCAGCGATGACGTTGGCCAGAGTGCTCTTGCCCGAGCCATTCGGGCCCATGATCGCATGCACCTCGCCGCCGCGGATCTGGAGGTCTACTCCTTTGAGAATGAGTTTTCCGGCGACCTCCACCTGTAACGCTTCGATGGTAAGTATGTTGCTCATCAGCCGATGGCACCCTCGAGACTGACCTCGAGCAACTTGCCCGCCTCAACTGCAAACTCCATCGGCAACTCGCGAAACACGTCCTTGCAGAATCCGTTGACGATCATGCTGATGGCCTTCTCGGCGTCGATCCCGCGCTGCTGGCAAAGAAACAACTGGTCATCGCTGACCTTGGAGGTCGAGGCTTCGTGCTCGATCACCGCTGTGGGGTTGCCGCTTTCGATGTACGGGAAGGTGTGTGCGCCGCAGGCGTCCCCGATCAGCAGGGAATCGCACTGGGTGTAGTTTCTAGCGCCCGTGGCGCTGGGCGACATGCGTACCAGACCGCGATAGCTGTTCTGGCTGTGCCCGGCACAGATGCCCTTGGAGATAATGGTACTTTTGGTGTTCCGGCCGAGATGCACCATCTTGGTGCCGGTATCGGCCTGCTGATAATTGTTGGTGAGCGCCACGGAGTAGAACTCACCCACGCTGTCGTCCCCGCGCAGCACGACGCTGGGATACTTCCAGGTGATGGCTGAGCCGGTCTCGACCTGGGTCCAGGAAATCTTCGATCGCGCACCCAGACAGGCACCGCGCTTGGTGACGAAATTGTAGATGCCGCCGCGTCCTTCGGCATCACCGGGATACCAGTTCTGCACGGTCGAGTATTTGATCTCAGCATCGTCCAGCGCGATCAGTTCCACCACCGCCGCGTGCAACTGGTTCTCATCGCGTTGCGGTGCCGTGCAGCCCTCGAGATAGCTGACGTAGGCGCCTTCCTCCGCAATGATCAGGGTGCGCTCGAACTGCCCCGTGTTCTCGGCGTTGATCCGGAAATAGGTTGAAAGTTCCATCGGGGAGCGAACACCCTTCGGCAGGTAGACGAAGGAGCCATCACTGAACACCGCCGAGTTGAGGGTCGCATAGAAATTGTCGCGCATCGGCACCACGCTGCCGAGGTACTTGCGCACCAGTTCCGGATGGCTATGCACCGCTTCGGAGATCGAGCAGAAGATCACACCCGCTTCGGCGAGTTGCGCTTTGAAGGTGGTACCGATGGATACGCTGTCGAATACCGCATCGACGGCAACGCCAGCCAGCATCCCCTGCTCGTGTAAGGGAATGCCGAGCTTTTCATAGGTGCGCAACAGCTCCGGATCGACCTCGTCCAGCGACTGCGGCCGATCCATCTGACTCTTCGGTGCCGAGAAGTACGAAATGCTCTCGAAGTCGATCGGTGAAAAGTGCACGTGTGCCCATTCAGGCGGCGCCTGAGTACGCCAGTGACGGTAGGCATCCAGGCGCCATTCCAGCAGCCAGTCCGGCTCGTTCTTGCGTGCGGAGATGAATCGCACCACATCTTCATCGAGGCCCGGCGGCAGTGTCTCGGATTCGATGTCCGTGACAAATCCAGCAGCGTACTCACGATCGACGTTACGCTCGAGAACGGCGTCGAGGGTATCAGCGTCTACGGTTCTGGGGTCGCTCATGGGCACACGAACTCGGTCTGAAATTAGGCGGCAGATTGTACCGTTGTGAGCGCGCGAAATACCAGACTAATTTAGTCGGGTATTATCGGGGATCGGCTGTGATTGCCCGCCAGTGGTGGGATCGGTACCATCGCGCGTTCCCTGAATACGTTGATTTGATGCCTAAATTAGACCCGATGCCCGAACCCCATATGTACCAGGCGTATGGGATCTACCTGTTGGAAAACCAGCACCGCCTGATCCGCGGTTTGAAGCGCCTGTACACGCCTTCCGTGCACGGGACCAAGGCCTGGCGTTCGAGTTTCCTGCTGATGGACTACCTCGATCACTATCCGGCGCGCCGTGGCAGCCGGATCATGGAGATCGGCTGCGGTTGGGGCCCGGCGGCGGTCTATTGCGCGAAGCAATTGGACGCCAAAGTGACCGGCGTGGACATGGATAAAGACGTGTTCCCGTTTCTCGAGGTGCTGGCTGCACTGAACGGGGTGGAGGTTACACCGCTAAAACGTACGTTTCAGCAGCTCAAAGGCAGGGAACTCGGCGCGGCCAAACTGATTATCGGCTCAGACATCTGCTTCTGGAACAACCTGGTGACCCCGTTGTTCAATCTGATCGGCCGCGCCTTTCAGAGCGGCTCGCGCCGCGTGGTGATCGCAGACCCGGGACGGCCCACGTTCTACGAGTTGTGTGATCGCTGCGCCAACCGATTCAACGTCACGCTTACGGGGTGGTATGCCGTGGAACCCAATCGGACCAGTGGAGAAATTCTAGAAATACGGCCGAAATAGTTATATTAATCAATCAATTGAGGCTAGTTCAAAATAAATGACTTTAACTGGTCGGCCATGCTGTTGCACGCCGAGTGCTGGACCCTGGCGATGAACGGGATCGGCACCACAACGGCCGGCACGAAACTCGTTCCCGTGGCATCGGAACTGATCTTGCCCACCGACACGGCGTTCTTGATGTCCCAGATCGACGCTTCGTAAGAGGCACCATCTTCCCAGGAGAGAAACCCGAAGCAACCGGCACCCGTGGCGGTGATGCTGCAGGTCATCGACCCGGCGGAATCGATACGTTCCGTGGAGCCTTCGATCCAGACCATGTAGCGAAGGCCAATCTCCGTCAACCGCTCAGCCAGCAGGGGCCGGCTCAGCATGCGCGGCAGGTCAGAAGTCTTCAACGGCGCGGTACGGGGTTCGAACCACGGGAAGAGTGAATCGACGAACTCGTCGTCACCGATGATCCCGAGCCCATCCTTGCCTCTGCCGAGTCGCTCGCTAACGCAGTCGACGAATTTGTCTTCGGTGGCGTCACGACCTTTGTGTCGCCGACCCAGAACGACAACCGACTCTTCCTTGCTCAGCCCGGTCGGCGACTCACGGACTTCCTGAATGGTACTGGTCACGCAACCACCGAGTGCGACGATTAACAGCCCGCAGCAGGCGGTGCTCAAGAGACTTCGCGTCGTGTCCATCACGAATCTGCTCCCCCTTCATCCACTTCGGCTTCGGGGGCCACCCCCGTCGTTCGGGCCGCCTGCGCTGCAAGCCAGGCTTTCAGCTCGGGCCGATCTCTGAATCTCAACGATATTTCGGCGGCCGCATCGCGCAAAGCCGTCATCGTCGCGTCTTCCAGCGCCGGTTCGTCTTTGTCCGAGAGCATCCCGTAGTCTTCCCGATTCGCCCTACCGTACGCCGGAAACTCCCACTCGACAATCAGTTCGCCCTGGTTGTCATACAAGCGCAGCCGGTACTTGATCCAGACCTCATACAAATCGGAGCTGGTTTGGGAAGGGATCGAAATCTGGAAACCGATGATCGAGGGGACGAGCACCGCATCGAGATCCGGATGCACCTCCGTGGCCGAATCCACCTCGGTGACGCTTGAGAACATCGCCCCCAGGACATTGCGAAACAGCAGCGGCTGGACCAGCCCGAGTTTTACCTCCCAGGCACCATACCTTTCAATTTCTTCGACATGCAGATAGCTGGTCAGCTCCTCGTCCAGGACGAGCCCCATGTCGATATCGGTCACTTCAACCAGCGGTGTGGGAAAGTCGCTGTCTTTGAATTCGACGATGGCGCCCGCGCATCCGCCAAGCAGCGTGGCCAACCAGGGCAGCATCCAGGCTGTTTTTCGGCTCACCTCGTCCTCAATCCAGTAACGGCCGGACAGTAGACCTCGAAAGCCTACTGAAATTCCGCCAATCCAACAAAGGTCCCGTTGTTCCGTCTTGTAAGTTCGCGCATCAGCGCGGCGAAGCGGTAAAGCGTGGCCTGCCGGTTGGGCGCGGCCTGAAACAGGGTCGGAAACCCTATGGCGTGAATGCGCACCGGCCGCCGCCCGGACGCATCCGGCGCGTTGATGCGATCCACCGTATTCACGACCTGTTCGATGGATCGCCCGGTGAAGTCGTCGCCGAACACATACACGCTGATCCGCTTGTCCGGATCGGAATATGTCTGAACCGCGCGCTGGATCCCCTCGACCGGGCTCGAGTTGCTGAACGGGTTCCAGGTGCGCAAGCGCTCCATGATCGCGCGCCGACGCGCGCGCGAATCCGGAATCCAGCGTCCTGCATAACGCGGGAACATGTAGTCACCCATGTCGTTCATCACCTGGATGCCTATGACCTCCGGATAGATCGCCAGCGTTTCGGAAACCTTCTGCATTACGCGCTGCCAGGCGAAGTTGAACATGCTGCCGGAGGTGTCGATGACGAAGATAATGTACTCGCTGTCGACGGTAATTCCGGCAATGGTGTTGTCGGTCCGCTGAAAACCTGTCCCCAGCAATCGTTCCATCTCGTCGGTCAGGGACTGTTTGGCGCTGGCCAGCTGGCTCTGTTCAGCGATGTCGTCATCGGCTTTGTCCTTTGTGGCTGCATACTGTCCCAGGATGATGCTGAGTTCGCGTTGCAGCTGCGCAAGCTGTTGCAGCTCCTTAGTGAGTTCCCGCTGAGCATCATTCAGTTCCCGGGTCAGCACCTTGGTTTGACCTCGGATCTCGAAGATGGCGTCGCGCCGCATCTCCACCACCCCGTTGAGCCGCACCATCGATTGTTCCAGCAACACCGGTTCTACGGTCTTGGTAATCATCAGCAGCAGAATCACCGCTCCGAAGCCGCAGCAGATCACGTCCAGGAAGGACATGCTGAATTCCGCGATCGGTCGGCGCCTTTCGCGCTTCATGGCCAGTCGTCCGAGGGCGCGATAAATGCCCCGCCGCTGATCTGGGCCAGGTCCCAATACGCCGCGGCCGCTAGCGGATCGCCCTCCATCGGGAAGAGAATCACGTTGACCGGGATGTTGGGTGGAATCCGACTAATCGCGTCACGGAACAGGGACATACGTTGGCGACCCGAGACTGTACTGCCGCGTGGCTTCCGGGTGCCCTGGGTTGGGAGGCTGTCGATGATCAGGTAGACGTTGTCGGGCAGGGGTGAAAGGTCACCGAGCGCAATCGCCAAGTTCTCGAGGCTGGTTCCTCCAGAAGGGATGATCTCTTTGAACGCTTCGATGGAGTCGTTCAACGCGTCGGCATCCGACACCTCCAGCCAGCCGCCGGCCGATTCCGGAAGCATCGGCTTCGCTTCGGTGTTGAAGCCGATGATCTGAAACTCGCTGTCCAACGGCAGCTGGGCAGACAGCCACTCCACGGTGGCAATCGTTCGTTGCCACTTGGGCGCGGCGCGCTGGCGCACTTCGTCCATGTTGCGACGTCGAATGACGTTCACGATCGTATCGTCAAGCATGCTCGCCGAGATATCGACCGCGATCAGAATCCTCGCGCCGCCGATCTTCATGCCGGTGAGGTATTGCCGATCGCCCTCGCCGACGAACACTCGCACATTGCTGCCCTCGTCTTCTTCCGCTTCGGCCTGGAGACGTTCGACATCCTTTTCACGTGCTTCGAGATCGGTCTTCAACTGGTTCAGGTGTTCTATCCGCGCCAGGGTTTCGGCCTGCATCAGCGTCAGTTCGTCGCGGCGCGTGTCCAACGTGTCGGTAATCGTCAAGCGGCGTTGCTGCGCGTTTTCAATCCGTTTGCGGGTTGCCTCGATGGCTTGGCGAATCTCGGCCAGGTTCAGGTCACCGGTTTCGACTTCGTAGTCCAGTCTGCGGATCTCGGAGAGCGCGTCCCGATTGACGTTCTGGAACTCCACCTCGGTTGCGTGGTTGATGATCAGAAAGACCAGGATCACCGCACCAAAGCCGCACGACATGACATCGAGGAACGCCAACGAGAAGGTGTCGAAGCGTTTACGCGCCATCATCCACTCGGATCAGCAGCAACGCATGTTCGCCGATGCGCAGCACATCACCCCGACGAAGGGCCCGCCGTTCCTCCAGGGCATCCGGGGGATCGTCGTTCAGCCGCAGGTCGGTTCCCGATCGCGCTCGCACCACCAGACCTTCGGTGGTGTTCAACAACTGGATCTGACCATCGGGGAATTCCGGACCCAGCTCCCGATCGGCGAATGTCTGCGCCGTCAGCGTAAGCCCATCACCGATCGCAATCCCGACGCCATCGAATACCACATGGGTCGGGGCCGCGCGGGGCAAGCTGCTGGCGGGCGCGTCGGTACCGGTGGCGCAGGGCAGGCGAGTGACAAAGCGCAGTGCGTCGGCGCCGGATCGAATCAGGTCCAGGTGTCGCCGAATACCCGCTATCACATCATTGGGTTCAAGCTGAGTGACTGCGTGTCCACTGGCGAGGAGATATTCGCTGAGCCCGGGCAGCTTCGCTGCCCGGTGCGATAGAATGCATGAGGTACCCTCGTCCAGCACCCGGTCGAGCAACCGGTAGCGCAGCCGGGCTTTCTCCACGAGTGCCTTGGCGCTTACGCCGGTACGCCGCACGCTGCCTTGATGTTCGATTTCGATCGTCAGCTCTGCAAGGTGCGCACCCTCCTCAGCCCAGAGGTAAATGCGGTCGTAGAGCTGCTGTTCCGTCTCGGCGATGCGTAACGGGTCGAAGCGGGTTTCCGTGACGAACCGGTCCGCAATCACGTTCACCCACGCGTCGAGCAGTGAGGACAGGCCGAGTTCCGCGACGTCGGCGGTCGAACGTCGAGCCAGTTCGGTATCAGCTTCCATCGTCGTCAAGGTAGCGCAGTGCAGCGACACGTCGATGTGCACCGACCGGTTCGGCACCGGATGCGCAATGCTTGCCGCCACTGCGGAATCGACCAACCCGGTAATGGGCGTGTTCAGCTCCTGGGCGACGCCGAGCAGCAGACCCAACTGGTCGCTGGTTGTCGTTCCAGCCACCGCAAGGATCAATTCGTCATCGGACTCGAATGCGGCCTCGTCCAACAGTTCTTTCAGGTGGCGATAGACCAGGTCGGCGTGGTTGGCGACGTTGGGTCCGCGCATTGCGAGGGGATCCATGCTCAACCGATGCCAGAACTGATTGTTGGCCTGGCGGGGATGCAGGCGAAACTCTCTGCGGGCCGCATCGCCCAGCAACAGCTGTGATTGGGTGACAATCGCAAATCCGGGGCTCTCGGCGGCGACCTCCAGATCGCGGAACAGCCGCAATCCAGAGTCGTTCAGGTCGAGCGCGAAGATCGTCATGTGTGTCAGCGCACCTGCATGTGTCGAATCAGTTCTCGATCACAGTAGGTCTGCGTATCGAGTACCAACCGCTCCTGAATGAGCTGCAGTTGATGCATCAGAAACATGATCAGGATGCTGATGACCAAGGCGACGAAGGTCGAGTTGAACGCCACGCCCAGACTCGCGGTGACGCCCGCGATGTCGCCCTCGACCGCCTTGTAGGCCTGTCCCAATGCGTCACCGATTCCGCGCACGGTGCCGATGAAACCGATCGATGGGATCGCCCAGGCGATGTAGCGGACCATGGACAATTCGCTGTCCAGGCGATCCGATTCGGCTTCGCAGATCGATTTGACCGCTTCGGAGACGTCCTGCACGTTGCGCGTGGACGCAAAGCGTTGCAGCGCGGCGAGCAATGCGCGCGGCAGAAGGTAGTTCTGCATCGCATCCGGCAATGCCTGCACGGGCCGCGTGTACTCCCGTGTGTCCTCGGGCAGGATGCTCATGCCTTCGCTGACATTGACGATGCTTTGCTGCAGCAGGGCACGCTCGCGCAGCGCGGACCGTCCCTTGAAGCCCATGAGTGCGAGCGACCAGAACATCAGGATGAAGCATGTTTCCTGTTCGTAGTCTTTCAGCACCACATAGATCGATCGCTCCGGGGCGTAATCCACTCCTGCCGCCAGGAGCTCGGTCTGCTCGGCGAGCACCGCTTCGGCGTTCGGCCGAACGACCGTGATAAATACCAGGTGCACGAGAATGACCGCGATGATCAACGCGGCCAGCTGATAGACCAGTTCGAAGGGCAGACTACGGTTCATCTTTACTCACTGAGGTTGCTCACTGCAGTTGGACGCGATCAGATGTCGACGGGGAAGGGGACCGCCGCGTCTTCGGAAATTTCTTCCGTCGGGATGAACACCTCCGCGGGCGCGTCGACGACCTTGGATTCCTGCTCATCGGCCTCCTCGTTAGCCGGCCCAGAGGTCGCCGGGGCCGGTGGGACCGGTGTGTCCTGAGCATAGACCCAACTGCCGGCGGCGATCAGCAGCCAGATCAGGACGATACGGAATGGTCGACCCTTCATTCCGCAAACCTCGCGATGCGAAAGCCCATATCCGGACGGCCGTCGCTGCCGTAATCACGGAACGTCAGCCGAAGATCGGTAATTGTGCCATGCATCCAGCTCGAACCTCTGATCACGTGATACTCACCGGACTCGGGGCCCAGTGGATCCCTGATCCG
Source organism: Gammaproteobacteria bacterium (assembly GCA_004357385.1). GTDB lineage: Bacteria > Pseudomonadota > Gammaproteobacteria > Pseudomonadales > Azotimanducaceae > SMWF01. The sequence continues at coordinate 45,443 of SMWF01000114.1, forward strand.
TTCGGTGCCCGGAATTTCGTAGTAGTCATGAACCCACTCTGCAACATTACCGGCCAGATCGTAGATCCCGCGCGAGTCGGCGGGGAAAGTCTTCACCGGCGCGCTTATGATGTAGTTGTCGTTGTACCCGAACACCACACGGCCTACCAGATGAGATGCCGACCGGTCCGCGTAGTTCCCGTGACGATCCGGGGGCGGAAACGCATTTCCCCAGGGAAAACGCTCCCGCGCCTGCGCGCCATGATCAGGCCGAGAAGCCCATGCCCACTCGGCTTCAGTCGCAAGCCGATAGCCGGTGGCCGCCGGGTTGAAGCCCGCCACCGTACCCATTTCCATTCGATAAAACGTCGGCAGCCCGTCCTTTTTCGACAGCCAGTTGCAGTACTCGGCGGCTTCCTCCCAGGTCACCTGGACCACCGGCTGGTCGTCACCGTCCAGATTGTGATCTTCGAATTCGCCCGATGAATGACTGGGCGCAAATTTTCGAAACTGAGCATTGGTGACCTCGGCGGTACCGAGGTAGAACAGCCGGGTCATATCGACCTCATGCAGGATTTCGTTGGCGCGGCGGCCGGGTTGCCGACGCGACGCCCCCATAGTGAACGGACCCGGTTCCAGCAACACCAGTTCCTGACCCGCATAGCTTCGAATGGTCGGAGTCAGTGCGGCCAGCCGCGCTGCCGCCAC
>SMWF01000115.1 GCA_004357385.1 Gammaproteobacteria bacterium
CAGAAACGACATACGGATGGTACAGACAATTCTGTCGACCGTCGTAGAACGCGACGAGACCATCCTTTCGGCGGCGTTGCGCAGACGAGGCAACACTCTGGCGGTTGCGGGCCCCCACGAGGAATTCTGGGAACCGCCCGAAGACGGACGCTCATCCCCAACGCACGTCCAGATACCGGTCATGAATGGGGAAAATCAGTGGGGCCTGATCGAACTCAGATTCAGGGCACTCCAATCCGTCGCCGGGCTTAGGGCATGGAGAGACTCGCCCCTGGCCTTATTCGCCTTTATAGGTTTGGCGGGGTTTGCTGTTTACTTCCTGTTTCTTCGTCGCGCACTTCGTGAACTGGATCCGTCCAGCGTCGTCCCGGAGCATGTCCGATCGGCGTTCAATGCGCTTGCCGAGGGCGTCATCATTATCGATGAAGAAGAGCGAATCGTTCTCGCCAACCAGGAATTCGCTAACATGATGGAGCGGGAAGCCGACAGTTTGATAGGGCTCAAAGCCTCCGAACTCGACTGGTTTTCATCGCAATCCAGCAAATCCAGTGAGTCCAGTGAGTCCAGTGAGTCCAACATTCAGTATCCGTGGCAGCAGGCCATGAGCAAGGGGAAATCTCACATGGGCTCGCGGCTACGCAGGCAGTCATCTAAGGACGGGGCCCGAATCTTCGTGGTTAACGGCGCACCCATTCTGGATGCGAAGGGGAACACGCGCGGAGCCCTTGCGACATTCGATGACATCAGCGACATCGAGCAGAAGAACGAAGAACTTGAAGATGCCATGATGCACTTGAGTGAATCGCGTGAGGCAATTGAACGCAAGAACAAGGAACTTCAATATCTTGCAACCCGCGATCCTCTGACAAACCTCCTGAACCGCCGCGCACTTTTCGAACTCTTCGAACAACGCTTCGAAAACGCAAAGAGGGATAGCTTACCGCTGGTGGGACTCATGATCGATATCGATGAATTCAAATCGGTCAATGATCGCTACGGTCACAGCGTGGGCGACGAAGTGATCCAATTCGTGGGCGAAAAACTGATGTCGGCCGCGAAGTTTGGCGACCTGTCTGGCCGGTACGGGGGCGAGGAGTTCTGCCTCATTTTACCGGGATCGAGTATCGACGACGCGCTGGCGCTTGCGGAGCGACTACGGATAACCGTCCGTACCGATTTCAGAGCGCAGTTTTCCTTGGACATTGATCTGACGATCAGCCTGGGCGTGGCGTCATTGGAGGGCGCCGAAGACACGGCGAGCGACCTTTTGAACCGCGCCGACAAGGCGCTGTACGCGGCTAAGGCCCATGGTCGTAATCGTGTCGTCACGTGGGGTGACCCGGAATTGGACACGGCGGCGGCAGTTGCCGCGGAAGAACGCAGCATCGCCCGACACACCTCCAACGCCGTGCTCGTGCGCGAAACGATGAGCGTCAAAGCCGGACGATAGTCACCTGCCCAACGCAGGGTCTGACGTCACGATTCCCCCTCGAAAATCTTCTCACCGTTGTGCAGCCGTTGGGCGATTTCGGCGGTCTGGTCTCCGGCGCGTCGCGTCGGGCAGTGTGCCGCCAGATTGCGGACCACCCCGACCAGGATCTGCTCGCACTCCGGCCCTTGGTCCCACGCACAGCACTGATTGACGCCTGCCTCGAGTACCTGGAGGGAGTGGAAATCGAGGTCCTCGCGAACCGTGGCTAGGGTCAACGTATCGATCAGGGCAGTAAAATCCTGGTCGAGCGTGACGTAACGCGAAACGATGTCCGCGGCACGTTCTACGTTGGCGCGTTGGTCCAACTCCGTGAGTAACAGCTTCAATAACGCCTCGCCGACCTCGGGCAACTCCTTTCCAGATCCACGCTCGGAAGGCAACCGCGCCGGGGGTACGTTGAGGTAGCGATCCATGTACACGGAGATCGCGCCGTGGAATATGCCCCGGACGACGTCCGGTGCGGCCGACCGTCGGACCGCCTGATACACCGCATTGCCGTAAATGAATGTGTGCTGGGGATTGAACCAGTCGGTCACCTCGTTCGACGTCGCGAACCGGGCGAGCCGCAGCGCCGCGGCGTAGCAAACTTCTCGAGCCAGGCAATCCGGGGGTGCGCCATCCGAGAGTGCGGCTTCGAGCCTTTCGATGATCAGCAGCGGGTCATCGCCAAGCAACGTCCCGCGCAACGATTCGGTTGCGCGCCACGACCCCGTTCGCGAACCCTCGAGATCCGCCGGCAGCCGTCGCTCGAGGTGACGTAACGGTTCGACGATTTCCACCGGGTGATGCCAGTTGGTGCTCTCCTCCCGGCCGCGGCCACTGGTCATACCCGGGATTGCCAGCGGGATCAGGTTCACGGCTTCTTCATCCCCCAGCAGTTCCGTCAATTCGAAGGCTTTGTTGCAGTCCTCGAGCAGATGGCCACCGTTGGCGTACAGTCGTTCCGTCGCCCCCCCGAACACCAGGTCAGCTACATCCTCACCAGGAAGTTGTTCAAGCGCCGTCAGCACGGTCCGTTCCGCGCCGTCACGATGCCGTGTTTGAACCCACTGGCGCATCCATTGCTTCAACGTGGCGAGTCCATGGGAAGTATCGGCCAGCGCTTGCCTGGGTCGCCGCGGCGTCGACTGGCTGGTTTCTTCGCCGATCTGACGAATGGCGTAGTACAACGCTTTGTACCTGGTACGTCGTGACAGGTAGTCGAATACGCGCGTAACACAGCCGAGCCGGATCATCCCCTCGCTGATTCCCGTGAGGTTCGCCGAAGCAAACCGAACCACCTCGCGGACGATGCTCTGCAGCGACACGCCCGCTTCCAGCAGCGCAAGAATGCTCTTCGCTTGCACCAGACCGATGTTCTGCTCCAGGCCGCGAATCAGCCGTTGCCGGTGTTCGGCTTCGCCCAGCGGGTGTGCGGGCTCCGGCGCGACGTAGACCTCCCCTGCCTCCAGCCAGGCCTGATGGCGAGCAACATCGTCTGCCCACAGGTCGAAGGTGCACCCGGAGCGCAAGTCGAACCGGGCTTGATGCCAGTGACAGGTCAGCATGCCGTCCTTGACACTGCCTTTGTCCAGCGGGAAGCCCATGTGCGGACAGTTGTTCTCCACCGCGAAAACCGATTCGCCCTCGGCAAAGACGGCGATGCGACGACGCTTGCCGGAGACGACGATCACACCCCGTTCCTTGAGCGTCTGGTGGCTTGCAACGTGGATGGCGGATTCGGGTCTTGGCTTGGACATCGCGAAACTTCCCGATAATTTATGAATAGGCTACTTTATATATTATTTAGAAACAATATTATTTTTATATAGCGGGTCGAGATTTCGGGACATGAACAGGTCCTCGAGCCTGCATAGGCTGTGGCATCAGTTGAGCCCCACGCCCGTCCGGTGCATGCTCTCTCATTCAGCGGAGGACATTCAATGATTGTCGAGCAGATCTGGACCGATAACGCATATCGGAACTTCAACTACCTGATTGCCTGCCCAGAGACCGGCGAGGCGCTCGCGATAGACCCACTCGATCACAAACGCTGCCTGGCGACGGCCAAGGACAAGGGCTGGGAGATTACCCAGATTCTGAACACGCACGAGCACGGCGATCACACCGGCGGGAACGGTCCGATGATCCAAGCCACCGGCGCCAAGCTGCTGGCCCATGCCAACGCCCGCAACAGTATCGAGGGAATAGATATCGGACTCGGCGCGGGCGACGTGGTCAAGGTTGGTAAGACCGTCGAGTTGCTGTGCCTGGACACCCCGGGACACACGATGAGCCACATCTGCCTGCTGTCACAGACCGACATCCCGGGCCTGTTTTCCGGCGACACGCTATTTAATGCAGGCGCCGGTAATTGCCACGGTGGTGGTCACCCGGAAGAGTTGTATCAAACCTTCGCCCAGCAGCTGGACGAACTACCGGAGTCGACGCTGATTTACCCCGGGCATGATTACATCACCAACAACCTGGAGTTCACCCTGGATCGGGAACCCGACAATGCTGCCGCCAGCGCCTTGCTGGCTGAGCTGAAAGGAAGCCATGACCCGGATCACGCGATGCTCACGTCCCTCGCTCAGGAGAAGGAGTTCAACACGTTTTTCCGGCTCACCAGCGCCACGGTCATCGCCCGGCTGCGCGAAGCCTTTCCTAACCTGCCGGATGAACCCAGCCCGAAAGAGGTCTTCCTGAAACTGCGCGAGCTGCGCAACTCCTGGTAGTCTCCTCGTAATCGAGTGGCAACCTGGTCAGTGGAGCGGCCGCTTCGGCAGGTACCGTTTGCCATCGAACCGGCCAAAGAACTCACCCAGCGCAGGGTGCTCGATCTGGTTGGAACTTGCGCTCGCGGCGAGGTGCCGTTCAGCCACGTAAGTGGCGTGGTCGCCCTGGTCGACCAGCACGTGATACCACGGATGGTCCTTCGGCGGCCGGCTTTTCGCCACCTGGTCATACCACTCGTCCGACAAGCTGAACTGGGCATCCACTGAGAAGATCACGCCCCGGTACCCGAACTTCACGTGTTCGACGAGCTGGCCAACGTAAAATCGCGACGACTCCATGCCGACATCATACGAGCGAGGCGGCCAGGGTGTCCCGCAGATACTCCGAACTCAGTTCAGCGCGAAGGCCTCACACCCGCCGACCCGTTCGGGCATGGCTCTGATCTCGGCTCGTGTTTCGCCCAACAGCGTGCCCGCGGCTCGATCCGTCTCGACGAATGCTTCCAGCAAAGCCAGGGCACGGTCGGGACAGCCCAGTTCTGCCACGGTCTGTGCGAGATTGTTACGCGCGGCAGAATCGTCGGGGTCGACGTCCAGCGCGCGTCGATAGGCCAACCGCGCCTGCCCGATCTCGCCGCGGTGATAATGAATGTTGCCAATGCCTAGCCAGCTTGCGGACACCTCGGGCCAACGCAACGTCGCCGCGCGGTAGGATTCCAGAGCGGGCGCGCGGTGACCGAGACGTTCCAGTTCAGCGACCGCCAGCAGATAGTCGAGGGCCGTAGCCGAAGCAGGAATCTCTCCGGGTCTGAGCACCGAATACGCCCAGCGGTCGCCACGTTTCCACGACGCGAGAAACGCCCGCCGCGAGACGATGTGGCGCCGATGCATCCCGGAACGCAGAATCACGTGATCTAGGCTGGGGCTGTATCCCACGACCACCGCGTAATGCCAGCGCGGCAGCATCCTCACCCCCAGATTCTGAAACACCAGCACCGGCCGACCCGATTCCAGCTCCTGGCGGAGCGCGCCAAATTCGGGGGCGAGCGCATAAGGAATCAAGCCATGCCGCCTGATTGCCGCCGGGAACTCGGGCTGGACACTACCCTTCCGGTCCGGCAGATACACCGCGCCACGCGCCTCGGCCAAATCGGTCGAAGCACCGGCGAAGCTCAATACGGTTGCCAGCGCGGCCGGGCCGCACTGATCCGTATCCTGGGCAATGAAGGGCACCGACGACAGCTCGACCGTGTCGCCTTCAAGCCTTGGATCAACCTCCGCGGCCTGACAGCCAGCCAGAAGAAACGTCAGAATCGCCAGCCGCCACACGGCTTAGAAGTTCGTGAAAATGTTGGTAACACCCACCAGTTCGAGAATGATCAACACGATCGCGACAATGCCAACCACCGCAATCACGCCGGTACTGCCGGCCGGCAGTTCGTTCAACTTTCCTTCCAGCGCCACCAGTTCGGCATCCGAAAGCGCCGCAACGCGCTGCGCTGCATCCGTGGCATCGACGCCCAACGCAACCATCGCGCGCTGCACATCGTCGCGTGCCAGCACCGCATGAATGCGATCAATCCGCTCGACGCGCTGACCGTCCAGAATTGCGGTATCGGTGCCAACGACGCGGGCTTGAATAGATGCGGCTGGCATCAGGAGCACTATCGAGAGCAGTGGCAGCAACAGGGTTCTTAAGAAGTTCATCCGCGTGTCCATGTCTTCAACGCCGGCATGGTAGCGGTACGATCGAGCCGCAAGTGTGACTTGCGTCACTCATCGGCACCGACTTAGGACGCTTAGCGGCCTAACCCGTGGTCGCCACTGCCGCCTCGATCTTGTGTCCGTCCAGGTCACGCACGAACGCCCCGTAGTAGTCCGGCCCATAATCCGGACGTGGCCCGGGCTCGCCATCACCCGTACCACCCGCAGCGAGCGCCGCATCGTAGAAAGCCTGCACCGCCTCTTGCGACGGTGCGATGAAGCAGAAGTGCGTGCCATTGCCGACCGCCGCAGGCTGACCGTCCAGCGGCCCATGCACCCAGAACTCCGGAAACGTCTTGCCATAGGCCACCGCGCCCGGGAACTCGAGCACGCGGCGGGCGCCTATGCTCGTCAGCACCGCATCGTAGAAGGCGCTGGCTTTGTCGAAGTCATTGGTGCCAATGGACACATGGTGGATGATCGCAGGGTTGTCGTCCGCCATTTTTCCTCACTCCCATGATTTACGCATCGAGAAACAGAATATCGCGTCCGAACGCGGGGCGGAACTCGCGACAGCTTCAAATGCAAAGGTGCATTGGTACCCGGTCAGCACGGCATGGCCGAACCCGTCCGAGTGGTGCAACATGCTCGTTCTGGAGATCGTTCCGGAAATCGATTTCGCATAGGAGGAGATACACGATGAGCGAACAGGACCTGCCCGGCGAGCTGCCCGATTGGATTGCCGCGCACGTGAAGCTCTATCAGGAAGACCCGGACAAGGGCCATATGTGGGATTCCGGCGTCGCCGGCGGTCCCGGGCCGCTACCCACGTTGCTGTTGACGACTACCGGCCGTAAGTCCGGGCAGCGTCGCATTCTGCCGCTGATTTACGGCGAGGTAGACGGCAACTACGTGATCGTCGCCTCCAAAGGGGGATTCCCGACGCATCCCGCCTGGTACATGAATCTGGTGGACCACCCAAGCGTCGACGTCCAGGTAGGCCGCGACAAATTCAGTGCCACAGCGAGCACCGTCGAGGGTCCGGAACGACAGGCCGTCTGGAACCACATGGCAGATGTCTACCCACCCTACAACGATTATCAGGCGGCCACCGAGCGGCAGATTCCCGTGGTGATTCTCCAACGCAACTAAGTCGGTCCCTCCAGTCCGGAGATGACCACGTCGAGCAACTGCGGTCCACCCGCGGCGATCGCATCGCGCACCGCATCCGCAAGTTCGTCGGGGTCGGTGATCTGCCGCGCCACGACACCCATGCCCTCGGCCATCGAGGCAAAGCCCAGGGTCGGGTGGGACAGGTCCATGTGCGGGTACGGCTTGTTGGACGGCACACCAAAACGCTGCCGGTAAGCATCGAGGTTGTGCTTCAGTACCCGATATTCGCGGTTGGAGAGAATGACGAACAGCATGTCCAGTTCGTGATGCGCCGCCGTCCAGAGCGCCTGGATGCTGTACATCGCTGAACCATCGCCCGACAAGGCGACGACCGGTCGATCAGGGTTGGCTATTTTCACTCCCAGGGCCCCCGCGATGCCCTGACCGATGCCACCACCGCGCGCACCAAAGAAATCACCCGGTTTCTCGAAGCTGATGTTCGCCACCACATCGCCAATCGCCGTGATGGTTTCATCCACCACGACCACATTGTCCGGCAGCGCCTGAGCGATTTCGTGCAGTGCGGTCGCCGCGGACATCGGCGTCTGGCCTGCAACGGCTGCCAGCCGAGCCTGCGCGGCTTCGGAACGGGCCGTGCGAGCCGCCGCGAGTTCTGCAGCGCGACCGGCCACGACTTTCGCGTCGATCCGAGCAGTCACCGCCTCCGTCAATCGCGCCAACGTATCGACGTAGCCGCCGGCCACGGCAAGATCAGCCGGCAGTTTCTTCGCCAGTCCTCCGGCGTAGTCGGCAATCTGCAGAACCTTCGCCTGCTCCGGAATCGCCTCGACCGGGTCGTACCAAACTTCTTCGAATAATGTCGCACCCAACAACAGTACGACGTCGCAGCCTTCGAGCGCGTGGCGAATGCCTGCCCGATCCACCGGTACGATGCCGCGGTTGTGAGAGTGCGCGCTGGGCAGCGCCACGTGGGTACGCAGGGTCTCCTGGAACACACCGGCACCGCAGGCTTCCGCGAGCACCACGAGTTCTTTGTGGGCGCGCGCAAAACCAACCTCGTCGCCCGCAATAATGACCGGGTTCGCCGCCGCGGCCAACGCTTCGGCGAGCGCATCGATACCCCCCTGATCGGCACGCGCCTGGTGGAACAATACGCCCGGCGCTTCGGCCCCGATCTCGGTCTCCTGTTCCATCACGTCAATCGGCAATGCCAGAAACACCGGTCCCGCCGGGGCTTCGTTGGCGATCTTGAAGGCGCGCCTCAGCAGCGGCGCCATTTCATCGGCGCGCTCCACCTGCGCACTCCATTTGGTCACCGGCGCAGCCATCGCCACCAGATCGTGCTGCAGCACCGGTTCGTGAAGGCGCATGCGGGTGTCCTGCTGTCCAGCGGTCACCAGTAGCGGTGATCCGGCTTTCAGCGCGCCATACATCATGCCCAGGGCGTTGCCCAGACCAGGCGCCACGTGCAGGCTGACCACGCCTGTCCTGCCCGACGCCTGCGCGTAGTAGCCCGCAGCGCCCACCGCAACCCCTTCATGCAGGTGCATGATGTACTCGATCTGCGGGTAATCGATGAGGCTGTCGAGAATCGGACTTTCGGTGGTGCCGGGGTTACCGAAGATGTGCGTGACCCCGTTCGCCACCAGACTGTCCATGAAAACCGTGTGTCCGCGCATACGCTCCCCCTGCAGATACCTGTTGCCAAGCCGCTTGGTTGACCATACAACTCGGCGGCGGAATGCGGTAGCCGCGGTGCTGTTGCCCACATTCCCGACGCCAGTTAGGCTGTGCGCTCATCTACCTGGGGTCACGGGAGCAACCACATGGGCTACGACATCGTCATACGCAACGGCACCGTGATCGACGGCACCGGAGGACCTGG
>SMWF01000116.1 GCA_004357385.1 Gammaproteobacteria bacterium
GGGATCGCTGATGGTGTCGATCCGTTCCCGGATTGTGAGCTTGCCGAACTCGTGCTGGCGCGCCACCTTGTCGGGACCGCCCATGTTTTGAGCAAGCGCCTCGCGAGCCCTGAGCTCGCGTATTTCCTCTTCCCAGGACATGCAATACCCTCCCGGCGAGCGAGTATGGCAGGTGCACCCGATATCGTCACGGTGACCACCTCTGCGCATGGCGCGCAGGCGTGACGCTGTGCCATGATCGAGGGCTGGTCGGCCTCAAACCGAGCCGAAATTCAGACCTGAACGCGGCCTGCGGCGAAGGAACGAACCTTGAGGAGTGAATTTGCGATGGCTGAAACGATGGTTGCCGGCGTACGCCAGGTCCAGGGGCCAGCCTGGGATTTGAGCGACGAGTATCCTTCGCCCCAGAGCCCGGAGGTGGCGGCGGAACTCGATGCGCTCAGTGCACTGCTCGATACCTTTGCTGAACACAACGAAGTGATCGTGGCGCAAATCGATGTGCTGCCTGATTTGACGCCGGACACCGCAGAATCGGTGTTGAGTGGAGCCGCTGCCTTGTATGGGGCGTCAGAGGAGGCGAGCCGTCTGCTGGGCAACGTATTGGTGTATGCCAACTGTCTGCTCAGCGTCGATGCCAACGACGAGCAGGCGCACGCGCTGCAAGGCCGCCTGCAGGGCTATCAGAAACGCTATGCGGAACTCGCCGAGCCGTTGTCGCAGTTCGTCGAGCTGGCCAGCGATGCGGTGATTGAACGCTACCTGGAAAACCCACAGGTTGCGGATTGCGCGTTTCAGGTACGCCATGCACGTAAGCGCCGCCATGAACATTTGAGCCTCAACGAGGAGAACCTGATCTCCGGGTTGTCCCAGGATGGAGTTCACGCCTGGGGCCGGCTCTACAGCCAACTGTCCAGCACCTTGAGTTGTGAGGTGCTGGTCGGCAACGAACCTCAGAACATGGGCATCGCAGAGGCGAATGGCCTGCTTCAGAAGCCGGAGGAGCACGTGCGGCGCGCTGCATGGCAGGGAATCAACGATGCCTGGGAGACTCAGGAAGAGTCATGCGCCGCAGCGATCAATGCGATTGCCGGTTGGCGCCTGGAACTGAACCGAAAACGATCGAAGCAACAGGACGTACACTTTCTCGATGCGCCGGTGCACATGAATCGCATTGGCCGCGCCACGTTGGATGCACTGCTCGAAGCTTGCGAAGAGAAGGCCCCGCTGGCGCGCCGCGCCGCGCTGGCGATGGCCCGGGCGACCGGCCGCGAGCGGCTGGGACCCTGGGACATGCGGGCCCCGGCGCCGGTGCTGTCCGGCACGGCCGAAGTGATCGAATTCGAGGATGCGGTGCAACTCATTGCCGGCGCGTACGCCGAAGTTGATCCGGCGATGGGCGAATTCGTGAACATGATGGTGGAGCGGCGCTGGATCGAGGGAACGGTGTCGAGCAACAAACGACCCGGTGCTTATTGCACGGGTTTCGCCAAATCGCGTAATCCGCGCGTGTATATGACCTACACCGGCTCGAGCAGCGATGTCATCACCTTGGCCCACGAACTGGGTCATGCCTTCCACTCCTGGGTGATGCGCGATTTGTCCGACAGCCAGCGCAGTTATGGCATGTCCCTTGCGGAAACCGCCAGCACCTTTGGCGAAACGACGGTGCGGGACGCTTTGTTCAATCGCGCGGCCGACGCGGCTGGCCAGTTCGATATCCTGTGGGAAGAAGTCTCGGCGTTGCCTTCATTCATGTTGAACATCCCGGCACGGTACAGCTTCGAAAAGGCGTTCTACGAACAGCGCGCGGAACGCCCGCTACGGCCGGTGGAACTGAAAAAGCTTATGAGCGACGCCTGGATGCAGTGGTACGCGGATTCCATCAGCGAGCCCGATCCGATGTTCTGGGCGAGCAAGTTGCATTTCTACATCTCAGGTTTATCGTTCTACAACTTTCCGTATCTGTTCGGTTATCTGTTCAGCATGGGGGTCTACTTGCGCCGGGAGGCAATGGGTGTCGATTTCTACCCCCGCTACGTTGCATTGCTGCGCGACACCGGCCGCATGACCGCTGAACAACTTGCTGAAACGCATCTGGATGTGCGACTGGATGATGCGCAGTTCTGGCGCACGACGATCGAGGCCCTGGAGCCCCGGGTCGCCCGGTTCGAAGCACTGGTTGATGAGTTGGTGGCCTAAGTCGCTGCTGCGGGGTGTCCAGCGCTTGTAACCCCGTGTGGCGCATCGTGAGGCCGCTGCAGTAGATCCTCGACGTAGCAAAGCGCTTGCAGAACGCTTGCGTCCTGGCGTTGCCGGCCGATGATCTGTAATGCCACCGGCAGCCCGTCGACGGTGCCGCAGTTCACCACTCCCGCGGGATTCCGGGTCATGTTGATGCCGTAACTGAACGCGACCCATCCAGCCAGTTCCTCGCCGTTCACGGTACCCAACGACGAGCCGATTTTCGGCGGTCGGCCACAGGTGGCGGGCGTAATGATCAATGGTGCATCGGCAAACGCCTGCTCGAGCTGCCAGTTCAGCTGGTGGCTCGCGTTGATGGCGTCGTGGTAGTCCACCCCGCTCACGTTGTCCAGGCCGTACTCGATCTGCACCTTCAGCTCGTCGTCGATCTGCTCCCAGGCGGCAGTGCCGCGCAACGGTCCCTGGGATTCAGCGCGGGCGGCCGCCCATAACTGAAACCATTTGAACACCGGGTCGGCCTGCCAGATGTCATCATTGACGATCACCTCGACGCCTTCACCGGCAAGCCGTTCGATCCCCTGGCTGCACCGTTCCATGATTTCGGCGTCGACGTTCGCGAAACCCATCGTCGGTGACCAGATCACCTTGGCGGGTCGATTGTTGCGGTCCAGCGCGGAGCGCAGCGAACTCTGCGGGTTCGGCAGACCGAAAATGTCGGTGGGGTCATCGCCAATCGTGGCATCGAGACTGAGCGCGATATCGCGACAACGTAGCGCCATCGGACCCTTTACGGACAGCACACCGGATCCCGGGGGATTCGGACCGCCCAGGGGCACCCGGCCCTGGCTGGGTTTGATTCCCGTGAAACCGCAAAGGGCGGATGGAATCCGGATGGAGCCACCGCCGTCCGAGCCGGTGGCCAGCGGTACCATCCCAGCCGCGAGCGCGGCCGATGATCCCCCGGATGAGCCCCCCGAGGTGTAGTCGAGATTCCACGGATTACGGGTGGCCCCGAAGGGCCGGTTATCGGTGACGCCTTTGAAGCCGAATTCCGGCGTGTTGGTTTTGCCGATGATGATGGCGCCCGCAGCACGGAGCCGTGCCACCAGCGCGGAGTCTTCGGTGGCTGCAGGATCACCGACATGCAGGGCCGATCCATACGTCGTTACGTAACCACGCGCATCCTCCAGGTCTTTCACGCCGCAGGGAATGCCTGCCAAAGGCCCGACCGCGTCGCCTCTGGACAGCGACTGATCGATTCGATCTGCTTCGGCCCGAGCGTCGTCCGGCGCAACGGCACAGAAGGCGTTGATGGTCGGGTTGTAGCGCTCGATGTTCGACAGTGCTGCGTCCGTCAATTCGCGCGCCGACACGCGGCGGGCGCGAACGTCCAGCACCAGTTGCTCGATCGTCGACGTTCTGAAGTCCACTGGGCTCCCTGAATTGGCTCAGTCGTGCTTGTGCAGCGTGGGTAAGGCGATTGCCATGACGTCGGCGAGGCAGTCGACCAGGGTTATGGTCATGTCCTTGCGCACCGCTTCTGGCAGCTTTTCCAGATCCGCTTCATTGTCTTTCGGAAGGATGACGTGGCGCACGCCCGCTCGGTGCGCGGCGAGCACTTTTTCCTTGATCCCGCCGACCGGCAGCACCAGCCCCGTCAGGGTCAGCTCGCCGGTCATTGCCAGGTCCTGCGGAATCGGGATCCGGCTATAGGCCGAGGCGAGCGCCATCGCCATGGTGATACCGGCGGAGGGGCCGTCTTTCGGTACCGCGCCGGCGGGAACATGAATGTGAACCCCGCGCTTTTCGATCCGTTTGCGTGAGATTCCGACAGACTCTGCGATCGACCAGATGTATGAGCGAGCGGCTTTCGCGGACTCCTGCATGACCTCGCCCAGCTGGCCCGTGAGCGTTACGCGTTCGTCGCGATGGGTGAGTACTGCTTCAACGTAAAGCACGTCGCCGCCTGCTTCAGTCCAAGCCAGCCCGGGTGCCACACCGGCAGGAATTGATTCACGGCCCTGTTCGGATTTGAAACGCTCCGGACCCAATAATTCGCGCAGCGTGTCGTCTTCGATCGCGTCGAGACTCGCGTCGGCGCCAAGTTCCAGAACCTGACGGGCGCGTTTCCGCGCCATCCGACCGATGACCCGTTCCAGGCTCCGAACTCCCGCCTCGCGCGTGTAGCGACGAATGATGACGCTTAACGCCGATTCCGGGATGTCGAGCTGGGCGTCGCCCAGCCCTGATTCGCTGCGTTGCCGTGGAATCAGGTAGCGTCGGGCGATCTCGCGCTTCTCCATATCGCTATAGCCCGACAATTCGAGAATCTCCATCCGGTCGAGCAGTGCACGCGGAATGCCCTCCAGCGTGTTTGCAGTGGTGATGAAGAACACGTTCGATAGGTCGAACGGCAGGTTCAGGTAATTGTCACGGAACTCCTTGTTCTGCACCGGATCGAGAATTTCCATCAGCGCCGCCGAGGGATCACCTCGAAAATCGTGGCCCAGCTTGTCGATCTCATCGAGCATGAGCAGGGGGTTGTTGACCCCAGCGCGACGGACGGCTTGTAGAATCCGGCCGGGCATTGCGCCGATGTAAGTCCTTCGATGGCCACGAAGTTCTGCTTCGTCGTGCAATCCACCGAGACTCAGGCGTTCGAAGTTGCGTCCCATGGCACGTGCAATCGATTGGCCGAGGGATGTCTTGCCGACGCCGGGGGGACCCACGAAACAGAGTATGGGAGCGTGTGCGTTGGGATTCAGTTGCATCACCGCAAGGCTTTCCAGGATCCGGTCCTTGATGTCTTCGAGACCGTAGTGATCCTCGTCGAGGACCCCCTTGGCGTGCCCCAGGTCGAGCGTATCCTCGGTGCGTTCCTGCCAGGGCAGCTCGGCGATCAGTTCGAGGTAGCTGCGCGCCACCTGATAGTCGGCTGCATTCTCGGACATTCGTCCAAGACGCTTGAGTTCCCGATCGACCTCCTTGCGTACCCCTTCGGGTAGCTTGGCGTCGTCGAGCTGTTCGCGGAGCTCGACCATGTCTTCGCTGCCGCCATCCTCGCCCAGCGCCTGTTCGATCGCCCGCTTCTGGTGTCGCAGCAGGTGTTCGCGTTGCTGCTGATCGATGTCCTGCTTGGCCTGCTCGGCGATCTCGCGGCGCAACTCATTGACTCTCAGTTCGTGCCCGAGGATGTCGTGCAGGGTCTCCACCAGCGCCAGGTTGGTCGGTGCGCTCAATACATCCTGCTCACGGGCGACTTCGAGGTTCGCCAGCGAGGCCATGCGGTACATCTGCACGATCGGGTCGTCGATGGAGCCAACCAGCTGCTGAAACACCTGCGGGCCTTTGTCGGAGTCGAACAGGTTCGCGATCCGCATCGCGGTTTCGATATTTTCCCGAAGCAGCGCGTCCACCCGGGGGTCGTCCGGGTCTTCGTCGGAAAGCTGGAGATTGTCGATCGGCTCATAGCTGATCTCCAGGTGCGGGTCGGTGCGCAAGACCTCTAGAATTCGGATGCGCTGCAATCCCTGGACGATGACCTGAGCGCCGCCTGCACGTGATTCCACCCGTTTGACTGACACTATCGTGCCGATGTCGAACAGCTCTTCGCGAGTGGGTGCTTCGTTGTCCGGGTCACGCTGGGCGATGGTGATCATCTGCTGACCATGGTCTGCTGCGGCCTTGACCGCGGACAGCGACCGGGATCGCCCGACGGCCAGATTGATCACCAGTTGGGGGAACACCACGGTGTTCTTCAGCGGCAGCACGGGCAGCGCAGGTGGTAAGTCGGTCATCGCAATTTCATGGGTGAGACTTGGTACTGTACGGATATTGGGGCGTGACGGGTCGTTTTCAATGCGCCACGGACGCGTCTCAGATTAATTCCTGTAGTCGGGCGGCTTCTTCACGAACCAGCTCAGGCCCTCCCAGCATCTGCCGGTTGAAACCGATACGCTTGAACCAGTAGTGCAACCCCAGAAGGTCGGTAAATCCCATGCCGCCGTGCACCTCGGTGGCGGTTTTAGCCACGAATTTACCCACTTCGCCCAGGTGCGCCTTGGTGTGGCAAGCCGTGAGCCGCGATTCCTCGGGCACCTCGTCGAAAGCGTGTGCTGCGTACCAGATCATGGCACGGCACGGCTCGAGCCGGGCGGCCATCTCCGCGCACATGTGTTTGACGGCTTGAAAGGAAGCGATTACCCGGCCGAACTGCTGGCGCTCACCGGCATAGGCGACAGCCTGGTCGAGCATGTTCTGGGCTGCACCCAGGGTGTCCGCGGCGAGCACGATACGCCCGGCGTCGATAACGTCCGCCAGTACTGCCGGGTCGTCGCTGCCTGGCAGGGGATCGGCGGCGACCCCTTCGAAGCGCAACTCTCCGATATGGCGGGTCTTGTCGATGCTCGTCAAGCGTGTCGATGTCAGACCGCGAGCCTTCGCCTCGACCAGATGCATCTTCCTCCGGTCATCGGCGACCAGATAGACATCGGCTGCATGGTCCAGCACGAACAACGCGCGGCCCGTCAGCGTTCCGCCGGATGCGGATATCCGGGCGTCTTCGCGGGCCGCGACCGCCTCCGAAACGGCCGCCCCGGCACTGGCCTCGCCGGCAGCAAGCAGCGGCAGCCAGTGCGCCTTCTGGGCTTCCGAACCCGCGCGTTGCAATGCCAGAGGCACCATCACTGCGCTGGCGGCAAACGCTATGGGCGTGACGTTGCCGCCCAGTTGTTCTGCGACGATGGCCGCATCGAGCATCTTCAAGCCGACGCCGCCGTAGGCTTCGTCGATGATCAGCCCGGACACGCCCAGTTCGGCCAGTGCGGTGCACACGTCCGCGGCTCGCTCTTCCGCGCCATCTGCGAATTGCCGGGCGCGATCCAGACTCGCGTGATCTGCGAGGTAACGGCCAACGCTGTCCTGCAACAGTACCTGTTCTTCGGTCAACCCGAATTCCATGGTGATCGCCTTAAACTTGTTGTGGCTTCGGTTCCCGGGGCATCCCCAGGCCGCGCTCGCTGATGATGTTTTTCTGAATCTGAGACGTTCCGCCCCCGATGATCAGGCCGAGGTAGAACATATACTGGGATTGCCACGCGCCCTGGCCGCGCAGAAGGGGACTGTCCTCATAGAGCAGTCCCAGTTCGCCCAATGCATCAATGGCCAGCCCCTCGAGCCGGTGGCGTAGTTCGGTGCCCTGTAGTTTGACGATCATGCCGGCCAGGCTTGCGTCTTTGTTGTTGAGTTTGGCACTCAGGATGCGCATGTCGTTGAAGCGCATGGCCATGACTTCGCCTTGAATTTGCATCAGCCGATCGCGGAACACGGGGTTATCGATCACCCGGCGGGAATCGACGGTCTCCTGCTGCATCAGTTCGATCAGTGCATTCAGCCGGGAGAACGTGGCGTTCGGATCTCCGAGCATGCCGCGTTCATGGCGTAGAATCGAGTTGGCGACGAACCAGCCCTCGCCGCGACTGCCGACGATCTGCTGTTTCGGCACGCGGACATCGGTGAAGAAAACTTCGTTGAAGGTGGAATCGCCCGTCATGGTCTTCAGCGGTCGCACCTCGATACCCGGGGTATCCATCGAAAACAGTAGAAAGCTGATGCCTTTGTGCTTGGGCGCCTCGGGTTCGGTGCGCACCAGGCAGAAGATCCAATCCGCCTGCTTTGCGGTGCTGGTCCAGATCTTCTGGCCGTTGACGACCCATTCGTCACCATCGAGCACCGCGCTGGTCGTGAGGCTCGCCAGATCACTACCGGCATTGGGTTCGGAGTAGCCCTGACACCAGACAATCTCACCGCGCAGGGTCGGACCAATGAAGCGCTTTTTCTGCTCTTCGGTGCCTATCTCCAGCAGGGTTGGGACCAGCATCTGAATGCCTTGTCCCCCCAGACCATTGGACACCTGGGCATTGGCAAATTCTTCGGCGATGATTCGTGACTTTAAAATGTCCGGCTCGGCACCGTGGCCGCCGTACTCTCGGGGTATGGTACGGGCCGTATAGCCCTTCTCGATCAGTAGCGCCTGCCAGTCGAGTACCGGCTTCGAACGCATGCCGTTGCCCTTTGGCGCTTGACTAGCATGGTCCGCAATGAAGTCCCGCACTTCGCCCCGGAACGCTTCATATTCGCCACCGTATGAAAGATCCATCCTCGCAAGCCCCAGTCGAATTTTTTCAGGCGGTCAGTCTACCAGCCCGACGCCAGCCGAAGGTACATCGGGAGGAACGCGAGGTGGGGCTGAGTCTTGCGCCGAGGCTTGCGCCGAGGCTTACGCCAAGGCTTACGCGAGGCGCGTCAGCTCCTCGTAGCGTACCCGGTTCTTCAGGGCGTGACCCTGGGCGAACCGTTCTATCTCCTCAACCAGGCAGTCTGCAAGTCGTTGGGTCTCGGTTCCTAGCGAACCCGCGATGTGTGGCGTCAACAGGACATTTGACAGTTGGTAAAGGGGCGAGTCGGCCGGTAGCACTTCGGGTTCGGTGGTGTCCAACACGGCGTGAAGCCGGCCGGATTCGAGTTCCGCGATCAACGCCTCCTGGTCGACGATCGCGCCACGGGCGGTATTGATGAAGGTGGCGCCATCCTTCATCAGCGCGAACTCACGCGCGCCGAGCATGTCCCGCGTATCGGGAAGCAGGGGTGCGTGTAAGCTCACAACATCGCTATGGGACAGCAGTTCCGCCAGGCTGACCTTCTGGGCGCCCAGCTCCCGACCTTCCAGCGCCGTGATGTAGGGATCGTAGAGCAGCACCCTGAAATCGAAATGGCCGAGCAGTTCGATCAGCTTGCGCCCCACGTGGGAGGCACCAATGATGCCAATCACCTTGCGGTAGTTGCCGACGTTCGGTGCTTCCTTGGTCCAGGGCGCACGGTTCTCGTGGTGAAGGCGATAGAACGCGGCCAGGTCCAGAACGTGCTTGTTGGTGAATAGAATTGCCGCCAGGACGTACTCCGCTACCGGAACGGCGTTGGCCGATACCGCGTTGCTGACGTACACGCCGCGACGCCACACGGCGTCGTCGATGAATCCTTTCACGCTGCCCGCGAGGTGCGCGACCAGTTTCAGACGGGGCATGGCTTTCGCCGCCTCGAGCTCGATCCGTGGACAGCCCCAGCTGCTGATCAGCACTTGGAGGTAAGGCAGATGATCGGCCAGTTCTTCGAAACTTCGAAAAGGTGTGGTTGATACGAGCTCGCAACAGCGATCCAGGCGCCGCATGTGGTCGTCGCGGAGCAGTTCCTCCTTGACCACCGGATGCATCAGCAATGCGGTGACTGGGGCAGCGGGCATTTGTTTCCTCGTCGCGGGACCATAGGATGATTCGCAGCGGAGTACAACGATCCGATGGTGTCCCGACCTGGGGATGCAACATAATGCAATCTTCTGCAACAGTTGAGGGGAGTCAACAGGTGAAACTGACGCCATGGTGGATCGCCCGGACCAACCGGGTGGAGTTATTGAGTACCTGATGGACGAAGCCATCCGCCGGCGCGTCGCGGTCATGGCGAGCATGCAGAACGAACACAACCTGCGGGTTCATCCGCAGTGGCGTGACCAGGGACACGAGTACTTCCGTGCAATATGGGTGGAGTGTGCCGAACTGCTGGACCACTTCGGCTGGAAGTGGTGGAAGCATCAGCAACCGGACCTCGAACAGGTGCGCCTCGAGATCGTCGACATCTGGCACTTCGGCTTGAGTGAGTTGCTGCGCGCAGGAAAGATCGAGGGCGAGCACTGCGACCCCCAGGTGATAGACACGATCGTGGCGGGATTCGACGGCGAGGCCGGTGACTTCCGTGAGTGTGTCGAGCGTCTTGCGGCGAACAGCCTCATCAGCCGGGGTTTCGACCTCGAAGGGTTCGTGGCGGTGCTGGTCGCGATGCCGATGAGCTTCGAGGAATTGTTCCGGGGCTACGTGGGCAAGAACGTGTTGAACAATTTCCGCCAGAACCATGGTTACCAGAGCGGCGAATACCTGAAAGTCTGGCAGGGGCGCGAGGACAACGAGCACCTGATGGAACTGATCGCGGATCTGAACCAGCACCGCGCGGATTTCGTCGACCGGCTCTACCAGGCGCTCGAGGCTCGTTATCAAGCCTGTGCTGGATCAGCGTCGAATACCTCGCGGTAGATTTCCCGGTAGATCTCGGCGGTTGCTGCGTCGAAGCAGACGAACGTCACGGTGTCGATACAGCTTCCGGGCTGGTCGCAATCCCGCGCGATGGACAACGCGATTCGGGTGGCGTCGGACACGGGATAACGGAACATGCCGGTACTGATTGCCGGGAACGCAATCGAGTCGAAATTGTAACGCTCGGCGAGGTTAAAGCTACGCAGATAGCACGATCTGAGGTGTTCCGGCTCGCCCTGCGCACCACCGTGCCATATGGGGCCCACCGCGTGAATGACCCAGGGCGCGGGCAGCTCGAATCCGGGCGTCAGACGAACCGAACCGACGGGGCACCCACCGATGCTCCGGCACGCCTCCAGTAGCGCCGGCCCGGCGGCCCGGTGAATCGCGCCATCTACGCCGCCACCGCCCAGCAGGGTCTCGTTGGCCGCGTTCACGATTGCATCGCAGTCCTCGGTCGTGATGTCGCCAATTCGTATGCTGAATTCCACCGCAATTCTCGGTGCGTATTTGACAGGTTCGGCAGCGGACGCGGGGTGTGCTGCGGGTTCCTACGATAGCAGGCAGTTGAGCCGGAGAATTGCGATGAGCGCGACAGCGGGCGGCGGACGATGCCCACATCTTCGCGGCGTTTTCTCCCGATGGGATGGCTGCTAAGGAAAACGGTTCAGCCGAACCTTTCTTTTTCGCTCACGGAGCCACTCGCAGGCGGATGAGATACCGCCGCCAGCGGCGGTTGTGCGCTCGCGCCGAGTTCTCTGTTCAGGGCGTTCAGCGCAGCATCCAGGGCCGCACCGGGATTCGATGCGCCAAGCTGTTCCGCGCATTTGCGCAGCTCCCGGACGTAACGGCGGCCCAGGATTTTGCTTGCGCGCGTCCAGTCTTTCTTCCAGTTTGGTGAGCGCGCATTCTCACGAAACCGACGCTGACGTTCGGCGTTTTTCAGGCGGTGCCACAACACCGGATACTTTGCCAGCGATTCCGATGCCCAACGCCCGACTGCTTCGGGACCTTTTTCACTGACCATGCGAAACTGCATTCGCTGGGCGGGTGTCAGGGCGTCGAACAGGGTGCCGCGAATGTAACCAACCAGCCAAGCGTCTGCGACGACCTTGGTTTTTATTGTCTTCCCCACCATGACAGCATAACGTATTCGTTCGCGATGGTTAGCCTCGCGTCGAGAATTTTGCGAGTTCCGCAAGGTCTGTCCTAGTCCGATCGCATTGGCTGGGCTCGGCGCCGCCGGGTGCTGGTAGAATTGCCGGATGAACATTGGTATCTCCGTCACCAGCGCACATCGCCTGGAGGATGTTCGGCTGGGTTCGCGTTACATGGTGGAGCGGGCCCGAATGGCGCAGCAGTCGGGTCTCGATTCGCTGTTCGTCGGCGACCATCATGTCACCGCACAGCCCTACTACCAGAATTCGCCGATGCTTGGTCGGATGCTGGCCGAGTGGGGAGCCATGCCGGCCGGCGCGCTGTATTTGTTGCCGCTCTGGAATCCGGTCGTGTTGGCTGAGCAGGTTGCGACCCTGTCGTGCATCGCGGAAGGTCGGTTCATCATGCAATGCGGCGTCGGTGGCGACGACGAACAGTTTCTTGGCATGGGCGTCCCGACCGGACGCCGACCGTCGATGTTCGAACAATCATTGTTTACCCTGCGCGCGCTCTGGCGCGGAGAAACGGTCGACCTCGATGGCCGCTGGAAGCTTCGTGACGCGCGCATTTCCCCGTTGCCGCCGGAACCCGTGGAGGTCTGGATTGCGGCTTCCGCCGACGTCGCGATCGACCGGGCGGCGCGTCTTGGTGACGGCTGGTTGGGCGACCCGGGAATGGACTTCGACACCGCGCAGCGGCGGGTGCAGCATTACCTCGAGGCGTGTGCAGCGGCAGGAACTAAACCCGGGGCAGTTGCCATACGTCGAGACGTATACGTGGGTGAGTCGGCTGAGGCCGCGCATCGGGCGATGGAGCCCTATCTCGAGCGGGGCCATCGCGGTATTGAGCCGGCGGCGCTGCTGATCGGATCTGTCGAACAGGTTGCTGAGCGTATCGGTCAGCTCGGCAGCATGGGTTACTCGGATGTCATCGTCCGGAACATCAGCACGGATCAGCAACAGGCGCTGGCAACCATCGAACGGCTGGGTGAGGTGCGTGGGTTGCTCGGTGGTTCCCCGTGAGCCGATCCGGGATTGCGTTGGGTTGCCTATTGCTGGTTGCGGCGGGTTGCTCGAATCTGTCCACCGAAGTCCCGGAGGCATTCGATCTCAGTGGTGACTGGATCATCTCGGACTCGGACTCGGACTCGGACTCGGACTCGGACTCGGACTCGGATGCCCAAGTCGAGCGATCGGATCGTGCCCGACGACGTGGATATGGGCCCGACATGGGCTTCGATCCTGCCGCCCTGCCAATGATCGATGCCCGCGCGATGATCATCGAGCAGGATTCCACCTCGATGGGCATTGCGTATCAGGACGGTACCTATCGGGATGTCAGTTGGGGGGAACGGGATTTACGGCTTGCTGATGTGTCGGCCGGGTGGGACGGCCCGGACCTGGTCATCGAGACCGAGGGCGTAAGCTACGAGATGGTCGAGCGCTATCAGCTCAGTTCCGACGGCCACCTTCGCATAGAGATTCGCCTGGATCCTGCCCGAGGTGAACGGATCAATGTAGTGAATATCTATCGGCGGCGCTGAGCTCCGGGCCCAGCGCGAGTGTGAACCCGCCGACGCCGAGCCAAGCTCAATCGAGGACCTCGTCCAGCGCCTCACCGAGCACGCTGACCATGCGATCGATGTCGGTCTCGTCGATGATGAACGGCGGACCGAGGCAGATGATATCGCGGATCACTCCCGTGCCCCCGCCGTAGAAGAACACGCCCTTGCGGAGCGCGGCGCCGACTACCCTGTTGGTAATCTCCGCGGTGGCCGGGAAAGGTTCCAGTGTGTCCCGATCGGCTACGATCTCCAGCGCTTGCAGCAGACCCCGGCCGCGAATTTCGGCGACGTTGGGGTGCTGGGCGAAGCGCTCCTCGAGTCTGGCCCGGAGCAGGTTACCCATCTGCTCGGCCCGTGCGACCAGGTGTTCGTCGCTGAGGATGCGGAGTACTTCTGTGGCTGCCGCACACGCCGCCGGATGGGCGCCGAAGGTGTGGAACATTACGTTCATGTCGGCGGCGGCAATCGTCTCGGCGATGTCGTTGCGAGCGAAAATCCCGACGATCGGTGCATAGCCGCCCGCCAGGCCTTTGCCGGCGACCAGCAGGTCGGGCTCGATGTCCCAGTGCTGATAGCCGAAGCACTTACCGGTGCGACCGAAGCCGGTCATCACCTCATCCATGATCAGTAGAATGCCGTGCTCGTCGCAGAGGGCCCGCACACCGGACCAATAGTCGTCCGGTGGGACGATCGCGCCGCCGCTCGAGCCGGTGATCGGTTCCGCGAGAAATGCCGCCACATTTTCCGGGCCCAGTTTCTCCAGCAGCGTTTCCAGCGCGCTGACGTAGAAAGCTCCAGCGTCGGCATGGTGCGGCCCGAGCGGGCAGCGCAACGGATAGGGCGTGGCCACGCGGGGGTAGTCCATCAGCGCATGTGCCAGGCCTTTTTTGCGCGCTTCATGCCCTCCGACCGCGGTGGTTGCGAGGGTGGTTCCGTGATAGGAAACATCGCGCCCGATGATCGCCGTTCGCCGCAATTCGCCGCGCGCTGCTTGATATTGCAACGCAATCTTCATCGCGCTCTCAACCCCCTCGGAGCCGCCGCAGGCAAGATGGATCCGGCCGAGCGACGCCGGCAGCCAGTCGGCGCGCAGACGTTCCACCAACGCGGCGCGCGACGGTGTCAGCCAAGGCGGCACGACATACGTCGCCGTCGCGGTTGCCTCCGCGACTGCCTCCGCGATACAAGCTCGGCCGTGACCCACGTTGACCACGATCGCCCCGCCCGCGGCATCGAGAATCCGACGGCCGTCCGCGCTCTCGAGGTAGGCACCCTCGGCACGGACGATCATCAGGTTGCGTACCGTGGGGATGAATGGCCAGGGAACCTCGGATGAGCTGTTCATGTGCTGGTCACTCCCGATAGGGTTGGTCTAGCTGAAACAACGCCAGGCGCTGTTGCATCTGTTGCAATGTGATTGGGTCGGCATCGCCAGTGGCGAGATCGAGTGCGCGCTGCTGGGTGCGTATTGCGGCGGCGAAGTCGCCCCGTTCCGCCCAGGCAGCGGCCAGGGTGTCCAGATAGCCCCAGTCGGCATAGAGCACCGCGATCGGTTCGGACAACTCGACCGCGCGGACGCCGTCCCGCAACGATTCGCGGGCACTGGTTGCCAGCAGCCAGGCGAGATTGTTGCGCGCCATTTCGTTGCCGGCGTCCATTGCAACTTCGTAGTAGGCCGCGGCGCGCTCGTGATTCTTGGAGACGTAGGTGCCCGACTGATAGTACGAACCGAGCAGGGCGTTTGCGTCGGAGTGTTGCTGGTCCGCGGCGCGCAGCAGCCACTCCAACGCGCGGGCGGTACGGTCATCGGCGTGCAACGTCAGATACAGCAATGCCACGCGATACTGAGCTTCCGCCAGGCCGCCGGCTGCGGCGCGGGCGTACCACTGACTGGCCTTGGCATCATTGGGCGCGGGTCGGCGGAATCGTTGGTAGGCCTGCGCCATCAATAGTTGGGCGTAGGGGTCCCCCGCTGCTGCGACCTCGCTCAACCAGTCGAGAAATCGTTGGTTGACTGCCTGATTGCCACGGTCGTAGAGATTGCCGGCGTAGTCCTGGCCGTTCGGCAGCGTGACGATACCCGAAGAAACGAAATCACCGTTCCAGGTACCGGTGATCTGTATATTCTGGGGTGTCTTCCGGGTGCCGGGCCCGAGCGGCGCATTGTTCTCCCAGTAGCCCTCATGGAAGCTGCCGTTGGGCTCGCGCGATCGTCCCTGACCCCAGCGGGCGTCGTTCCGCCATTCGCCAAGGTAGTCGGCGCCGTTGGGTTTAATTTCCCGGCCAAAGCCCTGCCTGACACCGCCAACCCAGGTGCCCGCATAGGCGGTCCCGGCGCGGGTCGCGGTCGTGCCGTAGCCGTGTCGCTCCCCGGCCTGCCAGCTCCCGTCGTATTCGAAGCCAGACGCTTCGGATGCGGTGCCGAACCCGTGTGGGACGTCGTTATACCAGTCTCCTTCGTAGCCTGACCCGGCAAGTTCGTAGGTTCCCCACCCGGAACGCTGGCCGGCAACCCACTCACCCTGATAATGACCCCCGTCGGGGTATTTGAAGGTGCCGCTCCCGTGAGGCGCGTCGGCGACCCATTCGCCTTCGTAGCTATCTGCGGCGCCCACATAGGAGCCCAGGCCGGCGCGCTCACCGCGACTGAAGTCACCCTCGTAGCGACCGCCGTCCGGGAAGTACAGCGTGCCGACGCCATGGCGCTGCCCGCGGTACCAGTGGCCTTCGTAGCGCGTACCATCCGGTAGCACTTCGCTGCCAACGCCATCGGGTTGTCCGGCGACGAATTCACCGTCGTAGCGGCGACCGTTGGGCCAGTCGAAGCGACCTTTGCCGGTGTATGTCAGCAGCTCGGGGCGAATTGAAACTGAACGACCATTGCCGAGGACCAGGACCCCGGCCTGAGAATCACCGGGTTCGCTCAAGGTGCCGACCTCGGGCATGCCGGCACAACCCGACAGCACGACGGCTAGACCGAGCATGGCAAACAACAGTCTCATGGCAGAACCGGACTCGTGGCGGCGGTATGGACGTTAATTTTCGCGTTCGATCGCTGGGCGTAGGGAAGTCGGCTTCAAGCCCCGTAGTATACTCCGTGCGATTTCCCGGGAGGATTGATTCATGGTCGAAGGCGTCCATGAAGAGCGAGTGACCCGCTGGTTGCAGGAGCTGCTGCCGGATCTGCAACCACCGTTGACCTATTCGCTGATTGCCGGAGGCCACTCCAATCTGACGTTCAGATGTGAAGACTCGACGGGCGCCGCCTATGTGCTACGCCGGCCGCCCCTGGGCCACGTGCTGGAGAGCGCGCATGACATGGGTCGGGAGCACAAAATCATCGCGGCGCTCGCCGATACCGAGGTTCCCGTCCCGCCGACCTTCGGGTTGTGTTCGGACCTGGACGTCAACGGTGCGCCGTTCTACGTGATGAAGTTCGTCGACGGTTTGGTGCTGCATGATGCGTCCGTCGCGGAGCGCCTCAGCGATGCGGATCGAGGTGATCTGGGAAGGCGGGTGGTCGACGTGCTGGCGACGCTGCATCTGCTCGATCCGGACCAGGTCGGGCTTGGCGATCTTGGTCGGAAGGAAGCCTACCTCACGCGCCAGCTGAAACGCTGGACGAAACAATGGGAGGCTTCGAAAACGGAAGAGATGCCGGCAATGGAAGAAGCGCGCCGGTTATTGGAGGAACGGATGCCGGACCAGATCGGTTCCGGAATCGTGCATGGGGACTATCGGTTGGGCAACATGCTGGTTGAGTCAGGGAGCATCAAGGCCGTGCTCGACTGGGAATTGTGTACCCTTGGTGATCCGCTTGCCGATATCGGGTACCTGCTGAACTCCTGGATCGAACCGGATGAGGTGCCAGCGGAGCAGGCCGCACTCTCGCCAACGACACGGCCTGGCTTTCCGACCCGTGCGCAATTGCGCGATCGCTATGAACGCGCAACCGGCCGGGATTTGTCCAGCATCGATTACTACCGTGGATTTTCCCACTGGCGGCTCGCCGCGATCGGCCAGGGCGTCTACAAGCGCTATCTGGTGGGGGCCATGGGTAGTAATCCGGACATGGATTTGACGACTTACAAGGAGAGCGTGCAACGGCGCGCGGAAGCGGCGTTGCAGCTATTGGCCTGACGGTGCGCTGACCGGGGGCAGGGACCCGAGTACGCCTTCGGAGTTGCGTACCTCGATTGGAACCCGTTGATGCGAGGTCGCAACGATCAGGCAGGGATGAGAGACGACCTGGGCCAGCTGGGCATCCGCCGGGGGTTCGTTCAGAGCGATCGTCAGTACCAGCACTCCTTGGTCGAAGCGGGCCCCGTCGAGTTCGAGCGCATAGCCCGGCGTGGGCCGTGCGCCTGCGGAAACGGCGATCAGGCGGAAATCCGGTTCTGAGGACGGCGCCGCCGCAGGTGCGCCATCTTCGAGCATGAGCAGTTGGCTGCCGCGGATGCCGGCGAGATCTTCGAATCGGACTTCACTGACGCCCGCAATCAGTCGTTTGCAGTCGCCGTGCGCCATCAGCGTGATCACGTCTGGTGCATCGTTCCCGCAACCCCCCAGAACTGACCACACGATCGCGATGAGGCCGGCGCGCCATTTCATGGCGTGCGCCTTTGCCGCTGAATGCGGATGGGCCGCCGGGAATCCGGGGCCGACGAAGCCGGTTCGACAGCTGCCGAGGTGCTGAATAGATTGATCCGGAAGCCGCTTACGAATTCCAGATCGGAGCGATCTGAATTGATCAGAATGATGTCGGGTGAATCGAGCGTCCGGTACGCCCCGCAGGCTTCACCGCCGTCGCACAGGAAGTTGTCGTTGTCCGAATCGGTGCCGGCGAACAGCTGATAGGGACCCGCCGCAACGTCGGTTATGTTGAATTCGTACGCACCGTTCACTGCTGCCGCCACGAATGTGCGAACCGTTTGATCGGTCAGGGCGTCGATCAGCACGATGTAGTGCAGTCCCGCGTCGGCGGCCAGGTCCAGGCTGGTCTTCTGCATGACCACCGAGACAGAGAACGTGCTGGCGTCCGCGATGAATTGTACGGTGGCGAAGTGGGTGCCATCCATCAGGCCTGAGCGATCGACCCGCAGCAGGTAGGTACCCAAGCCGTCTGCATCGACGTTCTCCGGTACTGGGCTGAGCCAGGGAGCATCGGAGTTGATTTGAGACACGGCTGCCAGCCCCGCGCCGGCGTTCCCGATCGTGACGCCCAGTTCCGAGTCAAAGGCGCCAAAATTGAGCGACAGCGGGCTGCCGGTGAGTACTGCCGGGACGGGATTTCCACTGTTGTTGGCCAGGTCGAGAGCCGTTACCAGAGCCTGGTGTGCATTGATCAGCCCGTGTCCGAACTGATCGTCGCGGCCGGGTGGACCCAGGTCATCGCTAAGCGCACCCTGGCTCAAGACGGTATCGAACTCGTCCGGCGTCAAGCCGGGGTGGACCGCCTTCATCAGGGCCGCGACGCCGGCGACATGTGGCGCCGCCATCGAGGTTCCGCTCAGTCCCGCATAGCCGAAGGTGACCGGCCCCGGCCCGGAGTCGTCGCCGAGCGTGCTGACGACGCCGTCACCGAGCCCGTCACCGTTGAGGTCGGTGGCGTTGCTGCCGCCAGGGGCGGCGATGTCGACCCAACTGCCGTGATTCGAGTAAGGGGCCAGGGTTCGACTGAGGGTGGTGCCGGAAACCGCGACCACGCCGTTGTAAGCCGCGGGGAAGGACGGCGTCGCAGAGGCGTCGTTGCCGGCCGAGGCGATCACGATCACGCCTTGGGCGCGGGCATCTGTGATGGCCTGCTGTTCAAGTACCGAGGAGAACAAGCTGCCGAGGCTCATGTTGATGATGTCGGCGCGCTGCGCGGGAAGTTGGCCGGTCGCATTGTCGAGGCCTGCTGCATAGAGAATCGCCTGCGTGACGTCGAAACTGGTGCCTCCGTCGATGCCGAGGGCGCGCAGGGGCATGATCCTCGCGTTCCAGGACACACCGGCAACCCCGAGGCCGTTGTCACTACGCGCGGCGACCGTCCCGGCGACGTGGGTGCCGTGGAAACTGCTGGAGCTGCCGAAGGCGAAATCGCCTGGATCATTGGGATCGGGGTCGGGTCCATCGCCGTCGTTGGCGCGTTCGGCACTGCTGATGAAATCGTATCCGGGCAGCAGTTTTACCGGCTTGCCAGGGGCGTTTCGCAGGTCCGGGTGGCCCAGTAGAACACCGGTATCGATGATAGCGACCACGACGTCGCTGGACCCCTGCGGCAGGTCCCAGGCCAGGGGTAGCGAGATGTCGTTGAAATGCCACTGATAGACGAAGAATGGGTCGTCGGGGACGCGATGGATGCGGCGGATGTAGTTGGGTTCGACTCCCGTGATACCCGAGCGTTGGCGTAGCCGGCGGATCGATAGCAGGGTTTCCCACTTACTCGCTTGTGCCGGGCTCACCTGGCCGCCGAGTGCGGCACCGCGCATGGAAGACGTACGTCCGGATCGCGGGGCGTGTTCGAAGAGCGTCGCGCGGGAACTGTGCCGGAGCACGCGCAGGTCTTCCCCGGCGAGATCGGACGGCTCGAAAGGGTTGCCCAGCATGACCAGCTGGCCGGCCACGAAGTCGTCGCTGAGTCGAGGGGGCCGTGTGCCGAGCGTTGCGGCGCCGATATCCTGACCCACGTTCAGGACGTAGGTGGTGAATCCATCGAGCGCGTCGATCGCAATGAAGAAGTCCCCGGCGTCGGGTACTTCCAGACTGCCGGCATTGCCGGTGATGATGACCGAATCGACCAGTTGCAGAGGCGTGACGCGCCACAACTGCAGGGTCAGATCTCCGTTGTTCGGATCGCCGGCGGTGAGCAGTATCGTTTCGTTCCCGGTCAGGCTGATGCGATAGAAATCGCCGGGGTCGCCGGTGTCGTGCAGCAGACCGCTGGGCCCGGTGCCGGGCTGGTTGATGTAACCGCCGGCGGACACCGGATTGGGCAGTGGCTGTGCGCTGTTGAAATCGTCGTTGCTGACGAGAACAGTGTTCACGTCGTTGACGTCGGAGTCGATCGCAGAACTGGCTAGAATGCGCACCCGGCCGCTCAGGGAGAAGAGACCCGGGGTGGGCGTCACGTTGATCGTCACGCTGCGCGAAGCCGTCGCGCCGTCGTCGTCGCGAATCGTTAGATCTACCAGAAAGCTGCCGGGATCGTCGAAGCGGTGGCTCACGCCCGAACCGACACCGATGGGGCTGGCGTCGTCGAAGTCCCAGCGATAGCTTACGATCGTGCCGTCCGGGTCGTCGGAGGCGCCTGCGTCGAAGGTGACCAGCAGCGGTGCCCCACCGGAGACCGGGGTCGCGGTTAATGCAACATCGGGCGGCTTGTTTGGCGGGGCCAGGGACGTTGTTGGGGCCGGAACGGATCCACCGCCACCGCCACTCCCACCGCACCCGGCAGCGGCAAACGCCAGCAACACGTATGCGAATAAGTCGACTCGGGTCCGCATGACCCCATTCTGACATGCGTCCTGGGGGGTCGAATGTGAAACGTTCGATGGCAATCGAAAACGCCGCAACCATTATCCGGCGCGGCGCCTCGACGCTTTTTCTGGGCAGAGACGGCGGGAGCTACCAGGAAGACCCCATCCCGCACAGTCGGGGTTAGCCGACAAACCTCCTCGGCAAGGAGAAAAACGGCGTGCCGCCGGCGGGAGCCGGCGAAAGTAACTTCTCTTCTGGGGGAAGGACACTTGAAAGGGAGGACTGCATCATGAAGTTACTGTACACGCCGAAACTTAACTTGGGACCATTATGTACTGTACAAGAGGTATGTCAACACCTTAATGGACTATTTGTACAATATTTGTCCAAGTAGTCTTCTATCGGGCCAGAGGGATCGGCAGGCTGGCGTCTGCGCCAGCTGACTGGTGCCAAGCCGACGGGTTGGCGTTTACGCCGACGGGTTGGCGTTTACTGCCAACTGGTTGACCTCCGCGACCACGGACAGTGCCCGCTCGAGTTGCGCCCGGGCGTAGGAAGTGTCTTCCCGGATCCGGTCGTACACCTCGGTGTCTGCGGGATTCTCGATCAATTGCTGGGTCGAGAATTCGGTAAATGCGTTCAGATCGTTGATCATGCCTACCAGGTAGCGCGGCGTATCGCGGTCGCCGGGTTCGGCCTGCTGGACGATCGCCAGCAGTTCGTGGTCCGAGTAGCGCCGTGGTGCGGTCTTGCCAGCGTGCAAGGGCGCGCCTCCCGGCGTCGCGCACGCGTGCATCAGCGATTCCCACGACACCGGCCAGACGACGGTCTGCACTCCGCTCGCGCGCGCGGCCGCGATCGCAGTTTCGCTGGCAAAACGGTGCACCGCAAGCACGCGACAGTCGGGAGCATGCCGTTGCAGTTGGTCCAGCTCCTCGGGATTCAAGGCAGGCAGCATCACCGCCAACACGTCTAGGCCTGCGCGTTCCGCGGTGCGGCTGGCCGTGAAGTCCGCCACCGTTACCCAGCGTTGCGCAACTTCTGCCTGGTCCGATTCAGTGCTTTCCTGTTCGAGCATCAGCAGGTTCGTCCCGATCAAGCCGACCTGCGGCAGCCGCGAAACCAGGATCGGGGCGGGTCGGGCATGCTGAAGTCGCGCATCGAGCTGATCGCCGGAAAGCTTTGCCAGGCTGCTGATCGGGTGGCCGAGTTCGATCAACGTCTTGATTTTGGTGAGTCGGGCAAGCTGAAGCTGATCGTAGTAGCGGGTTTTACCGTCTCGCCGGGACGGCGTCAGCCCGTAACGACGCTCCCATGCGCGCAGGCACTCTGCGCTGATGCCGGTCAGCTTTGCTACCGTACCGATGCGATACAGGCCCTGGTCTTCCACTGGACGCACGATCTGTACAAGGGGAGGCGGATTGTACAATAGTGGCCGGTTGTGTCCAGTACAGAATGGGCAGTCGGAGGGTGTGCCGGACCAACGGCCCGGAGCCGCGTAGGGCGACTCGAGACAAGCCGCGACTCAAGAAGGTGGCGTGGCGACAGCACACGAGGTGCTGTCATTCGCGGTGATGGGAGGAAGGGGAGAGAGAGACACCGCGCCACGCCATTTGATCGTTCCGATTGCTGCAGTGCAACCAGACCAAAAACCGGCGGCATTCTAAGTGTTTACGCGGGTGTGGCAAAGACGTAAACGGGATTTTTTGTAACAACGTGTTACAGCAGGTACCGAATGCCATCGAAGCGCACGATTTTGGGGGTGCAGCGGTCAGTCATCAGGGCAGGGGCCCAGCTCCACTTGGACCGTGGAGTGATCGACACCGAACTCCTGCAGCAGCACCGCTTTGACCGCAGCGACCACCCGCTGGGTGTCACTGCCTTCGCTGATGGCCGCGTGCAGAGTGACCATGGGACGCTCGTTCGTCAGGGCCCAGGCGTGGACGTGGTGAACCTCCAGAACTTCTGCAACGCCGACCGTCAGCGCGCGCTTGATCTCGTTCAGATCCAGGTGGCCGGGCACACCCTCCAGCAGAATATGACCGGAATCGCGTAGCAGCCGCCAGGCGCCGCGCAGCAGAATCAGCACGACGACCATGGACAATAGCGGATCCGCGGGCAGCCATCCGGTGAGCAGCACGATCGCCATCGCGGCGATTGCGGCGATCGAGCCGAGAATATCGCCGAGCACGTGCAGGTAGGCGCCGCGCATGTTGAGGCTGCGGTCGCGGCCCTGATGCAGCATCCGGAACGCGATGAGGTTAACGCCGAGCCCGATCACCGCAACGATCAGCGCGGGCTCGGGAAGAATCGGTTCAGGTTGGCGTAATCGGGCTACCGCCTCGAAGCTGATCCACGCGCACAGCAGGAACAGGGTCAAGGCGTTGACGAACGCCGCCAGAACCTGGAATCGGTGATACCCGTAGGACAGCGAATGATCGTGATCACGCCGGCTCAGGCGAATGGCGTACCACGACAGGCCCAGCGCGGAGGCATCCAGAAACATGTGCCCGGCGTCCGCAAGCAGCGCCAGCGAGTTTGCCAGCCACCCCCCGGTGGCTTCCACCACGGTAAATACCGCGATCAGCGTGAACGCAAGCCTCAGGCGCCGCTCGTCGTGCTGGTGATGGTGGTCGTGGGCCATGCCTGTGGAGCCTACCCGCCGGCTGGCCCGCCGCCAAGCGTTCGGCGCCGATCGGCACGTGCCCTAAGCATTGAGCAAGCGCTTGACCTCGGCGATGCCATCGATTCCGGCCGCCTCGCTGGCGGCAATCGGCATGAGGTTGAACAATCGGCAGCCGACGTCGCGAAAGTCGGCGAGCCACTCGGCTATCTGTTGCGGCGTGCCGTACGGCGAGTACTTTTCGAACCGTTCGAACGGAATGCGATAAAACTCCTGCATGCCTTTGGCGAGCCGCTCGCGCGCCAGCGCACGATCCTCGTCGATGCCCACCCAGATCTGCAGACCGTGCCGTTTCGGGGCGGCGCGTCCGGCCCGGTTGCAGTGTTCGTCGATCCCGGCGACGGCCTCGGCGAAGCGACGCGCGGAACACCAGCTGGCCAGCCAGCCGTCGCCATAGCGGGCCGCTCTAGCCAAGGCCCGGTCCGAGCGACCGCCAATCAGAAACGGAATCGGGACGTCAGGCTGTGGCTGAATGCGGGCGCGCTCGAACTGGTAGAAGCGGCCATCGAAATCCAGGGTTTCGCCCGCCAGCAATGCCTGCACGATCTGCAGGCACTCGTCGGTTCGACGGCCGCGGGTGGCTGGGTCGACGCCGCACATTGCGACCTCGTTGCGGTCCTCGCCGCCGATGCCAACCCCCAGAATGAGTTGCCCCGGAGCGTTGCTGGCCAAGGTTGCCAGTTGGCGGGCGACGGCAATGGGATGGCGCAGGGCGAGCAGATAGACCCCCACGACCACCTTGAGGTCCGGGTGAAGGGCGCAGAGGGTGGCCGCGTTGATCAGGCCGTCCATGCCGTTGCCGTTGTGGAAGCTGACGTGATCCGCGGTAAACACGTGGTCGAGGCCGCTCTCGAGAATGCGTTGTACCAGGTGCTGACGCTGCGGGTGCGCCGCGGCAAGAAGTTCCGGGGACGCGAGCGTGCCGACGGCAACCGGCGGCCCGCTCCAAGGAGCTACGGTCGCTCCCGATCGGTGAGCGCGCTGCGGTCGAACAGGGATCGCGTCATGCGAAACGCCGATTCCTCGCCATCGTAGTAGCGGGGGATGTAGTCGCGTTCGTAATACCCGTGTTCTCGATAGAACGCGCGCGCGCCGCTATTGCGCGCACGTACTTCGAGCGTGATGCGCTCGATACCCGCGGTCCGTGCGGTCTTCTCCAGCCAGCGCAACAGGTGCGAGCCGATGCCACGACGGCGAGCCCGGGGCAGCGTCGCCAGCAGCATCAGGTGGGCGCTGTCGCGCTCGTAGGTCATTGCGCCGAACCCCAACAGGTTGCCCAGGCTTCGTGTCTCGGTCGCGCCCAGGTCCTCGAGTCGCAAAGGTTTGCTGCGCGCGCATAGCACTACCGTGTCGCGATCGGCAATCAGGGAGCGTAGCCGGGCCGACTTCCAGCGCCACGGCAGTCCCCGCTCGATGTAGTCTCGGGAAACCCGCGCGAGCATTGGCGCGTCAGCACGGCGGGCAAGACCCAGTTCAACTGCAAGTGTCTGGTCCATGGGTGCCATTATTGCGAATTGCAGGGCGCTATAGAAGCCCCAGATCCGGGGGGCTCAACTCGGGTGTAGTTGCCCAGTTCGCCCTGCAGGTGCAGTTTTCCGGCGCTGGCGATGAAGACCACCGTCGCCAACGGGTCCGCGGGTCGCCGGAACAGGGTCTGGGTGACGGGTAACAGGGTGATCGTTCGGCCGGCCCGGCGTAGCCGCAGCCCGTCCTCGCCAGGAGTGATGTGCGCGCAGGGTAGTGTGCCGGTCCGCCACGCATCCACCTGAAAGCGGGTGCTGGAGGGATAGTAGGTGCCGCTGAGTTGTTTCAGGCGGGAATCCGGCAGGTCTACCTTAAGCGGCCGCTCGGGACGGCCGAGATCGCGCGTCAGATGGCGTTCGATCGCCCTGCGCATCCTGCCCAGCGCCGGCGGGTCGTCGCTGTTGATGACCAAGAAATAGCCACGCCCGGAGTTCGGCAACAGGCCGTACCTGGCGAGAAATCCGTCGCCATCACCGCCGTGGCCAAAAAACACGAAACCGTCGCGCACCGTTCCGTAGATGCCGAGACCGTAGCCAATCGGCAGACCTGCGTTGCTGGCAAGGCTGGTGGTGGGGCGCAGCATCTGGCGGATCGTGCGAACGCCGATCGCCTGGCGGCCATCCAGCTTGCCATCGTTCAGCAGTGCCGTCAGAAATTTGCTCAGCTCCCGGGGAGTGGCGCTCAGTCCTCCGAACGCGCGGTAGGTCATGTGCCAGTAGGGAATCTCGTCGGTGCCACCGGCGCGGTAGCCACGCGGTAGATTCTCGATCAGGTAGGCGTTCCTGAGGAACGTCGCGTTCGGCATATCCAGGGGTTCCAGGACCCGTCGGCGCGCGACGGCCTCGAAGCGCTCGCCGGTACGCTCTTCAATGAGCAACGCCGTCAACCCGGGCGCAACGTTGGTGTATGAGTGGCGGCTTCCAGGCGGCCAGAGTATGCGCCGCTGCTCGGGTGCCAGCGCCAGCGCGGCGGCGAGCGTCAGCGGGGTCGGATCGTTGTTGTCGAACTCCGCCCGACTGAGGTCGGCCAGGCCTGCGGTCAGGCCCAGCAGGTGAACCAGCTGGACTGGGTGAGTGTCCTGCCAGGGGTTGATGAATTCGCGTGCCACGGTCGGGCTTACGGGTGCGTTCAGTTCGAGGTCGCCCGACTCGACCAGCGCCATGGCCGTCAGCGCGGTGAATGTCTTGGAAATGGAACCCACTCTGAACGGTGTGTCGGAATCTGCTACCGGTCGGCTTGGATTACCCGTGCGTCCCTGGGCCGTGACCAGCGTCGGTTGCCCCTCGTCCATCAGTACCAGCCCGAATGCGGGTATGCCTTCGTCCGCCTGGATCGTACCCAGCAACTGCATCAGCTCGATCGTCCCGGAGGTCCCGGAGGTCCCGGAGGTCGCCGAGGCCGCTGGAGACAGCGCGGCGGCGCTGCACGCCATCGTCACTGCCATCAGAACTCGCCGCCGGGCGGGCGCCGCTCCCGTTCCCTTTCGAAGGCGGGTCCGACGCAACACCGCCGCCAGGGTCGCGGCGCGCCCCTCGATCGCCATTCGCCGTTCGACGTGCATCATTCGGCCCGGTCTGATGCGCCCGAATCATTGTCTCGCGATTTATCCATGGGTTATCGTCCCCACCTGGGCGCGTCACCGGGTTCGAAGCAGGGCAGGTTATCCGATAGACGTCGTCCTACCCAACTCCGACATCTGCATGAGAGGAATCGGCAATGAGTTACGAGCGCGTGTCCCTGGACTTCGAAGGCCAGGTCGCAGTACTGAAATTCAATCACCCGGAAGTCATGAATGCGGTGGGTGCGGGCATGCTGCGAGGCCTGTCCAGTGCGATTCGGGATGTCGCAGATCCCGCCAATGGGGCGCGTTGCCTGTTGCTGACCGGGGAAGGCCGTGGCTTCTGTTCGGGTGCGAATCTAGCCGACGACGAACCGTCCTCTGGGGCGGGTGGCGCCGGCGACGGGTTACGATCCGGGTATCACCCGCTGTTGTTAGCGCTCCGCGACCTTCCGATGCCGGTCGTGACGGCGGTCAACGGCGCCGCCGCCGGCGTGGGTATGAGTTTCGCGATGATGGGCGACATTGTCTGCGCGTCGAAAAACGCGTTCTTTCTGCAGGCATTTGCGCGCATTGGTTTGATCCCGGATGGCGGTGCCACGTTCCTGTTGCCGCGTATGGTTGGCTGGGGCCGGGCCATGGAACTGTCGCTGCTCGCCGAGCGACTGCCGGCGGAGACCGCGCATTCGTGGGGACTGGTGAATCGGCTGTTCGACGACAACGAGGCGCTGCTGAGCGGCGCGATGGAGATCGCGACGAAGTTGGCGAACGGACCGAAATCGTTGGCGCTGATTCGGCAGGCCTACTGGAACACCTGGCACAACGCGTACGAGCAGCAGTTGGATCTGGAAGCGCGGTTGCAGACCGAAGCCGGGCGTAGCGCGGACTTTCGAGAAGGCGTGGCGGCGTTCCTCGAGAAGCGCGACGCCAGGTTCGAAGGTTCGTAGCGCCCGGCACCCGTTCGGCTCCCGCTGGGTAGCCGTTCGTCTGGTCCCGTCGGTTGCGATGCTGGGGCGTCGTTGCCTAGCGATTCAGCACGTCGAGATGCCTGGCGGTGGCGCGCGCCAGCGCGCTGAGATCGTAACCGCCCTCGAGGACGGAGACGATGCGACCGTCACAGTGCGAGCTTGCTTCTGCCACGATCAGTTCGCTGACCCAGGCGAAGTCATCGTCGTCCAGTTCGAAGCCGCCGATCGGATCGTCGCGGTGGCCGTCGAATCCGGCTGAGACCAGGATGAGATCAGGTTGGTGTCGCTCCAGGGCGGGTAACCAGTCGCGTTCGATCGCCCGTCGAAACGCGTGACCGCCCGTCCCTGCGGGCAATGGAGTGTTGACGATGTTGGGGCGGCTTACGTCGTGGAGTCGGCCCGGATAGAACGGGTGCTGAAAGCTCGAGCAAACCAGCACTTCGGGTGTGTCCTTGAAGATGTCGACGCTGCCGTTGCCGTGATGAACGTCAAAATCGAGTATGGCGACGCGCTCTACCCCCACGTGCCGCAATGCGCTGGCCGCGCCCACCGCAATGCTGTTGAACAGGCAGAACCCCATGGCCGTTGCTCGTTCTGCATGGTGTCCGGGGGGACGGATGGCGCAGAAGGCGCGCCCGTTGGATCGCGCAAGTACCAGCTCGACGGCGTCATTGACAGCTCCGGCCGCCAGCAATGCAGCGTCGAGGCTGCCGGGGCTCATCTGGGTATCGGGATCCAGGGCGATCAGGCCAGTGCGAGGGCTGGCATCGAACAGCGCGTCGACCAAGGCCGTAGAATGTACGCGCTCGAGTTCCGTTCGATTCGCCGGGTGCGCAGTTCGGGTGTCGAGATCGGCGAGCATCCCACTTTCGCGCAGGTGGTCCAGCAGGTAGCTCAGGCGCTCCGGACGCTCCGGGTGACCGGCCGCCGGCTGATGATCCAGACAGTCGGGGTGGGTGATCAGAATACAAGACATCGCGATCAATGCGTCGTCAGCAGGTAGGCGGAAGCAGTGCGGGTAAGCTGCACGCCGCCGCGATGGTCGTGCTCCACCTGAACGTCAGCCGGTAGTGCTTTGCGGAGTTGCTCCAGGATCTCGGAGGTTGCCGATCCCGCCTCGTTGATGCGTTCGATCCGGATGCGGCCAAGCTGCCTGACCTGCTGCGCCAGCCAACCGGTGATGACATCAATGTCGCCGGCGGTCAGGTCCGACGCGACGCGTAGGCTCGCCCCCGAGCGTTCGGAGACCATGACCAGTCGCCCGAGATTGAACGCCAGATGATTGCTGCTGCGCCGCTGCGGCAACGACAAGGGCTCATCCCAGTCGATGCCCAGCCCGGTTGGGGCGGCCGGATCCATGGCGCTCAACCAGAATCCGGCGGGCGGGACCGGCGAGCGCAGCATCCGCACCGCCGCCGGGGTCGCGAACTGTGGTCCTGAGAGCCCCTCGAAGAACATGCCGGTGGTCACTTCGCCGCCGAGCTCCATGATCCGCAGGGCCCGGAACAGCCGCTTCCAGGCAAATACGCCACCTTCACGATTGGCCAGTTCGCGGGTCAGCACGCCATACCGGTCGAGCAGTATCCGAATGCGCTCCTTGGCCGTTTCCAGCTCCTCGAGCGCGCTGGGTGG
The DNA here is from genome assembly GCA_004357385.1 of Gammaproteobacteria bacterium. Taxonomy (GTDB): domain Bacteria; phylum Pseudomonadota; class Gammaproteobacteria; order Pseudomonadales; family Azotimanducaceae; genus SMWF01. The sequence continues at coordinate 28,889 of SMWF01000116.1, forward strand.
TTGCGTTTCGTAAGGCAGCAGATACCAGGTGCCGGGCCAGCCGCCGGGTCCCTCGGGGCGTCGGCGAACTCGACGGTTCGAAGGGGTGGTGGCGGCGGGAAGCTGATAGCGACTCATCCGCGCCCGCTGCAACGGCGCGAGGGTGTCCGCGCTGAGTTCGCCTGCCCAGACGGACGCCCAGAGTGCGTCGTTCGCGTGCGCCAGACTGTATCGGTTGAGCGCCTCGGCCGATTGCTCGGCCAGTTGCTCCGCCAGCTGAAAGAAGTCGTAGCGTGCGGCCGGATCGCGAAATGCCGAACTCAGGCTCCGTTCGGGCACATCGCGGATAAGGTCGGTCTCGGTTGCCGCGGCAAAGGTCACCAACTCTCGACCGCATCCAATCCATCGCAGCTCGCCATTGGCAACGCGGTCGTCCAGGGTGCGAGGGTTGATGCCGGGAAATCGGGCGGTAAGCAGTTCGTCGAGCCATACGTCAATGCTGGTCGCGTAGCCTCGCAAACGATCCAGTGCTGCTTCGATCTCGCCGGCGCCTGCGGATTCGCCGAAGCCCTGCCAACGCGCCAGGAAGCTGGGCAGCGCGCGTACCGGGAGCGCTTCGATGGAGGGTCGACGCGAGGCGCGCTGAAAGCGAAGCAGGCTTTCGAGATTTTCCGTGTCGCAGTAGTAGAGATTCTCGTCATCGATCAAGAGAGGACCGCTGACCAGACTGTCCTCATCCAGCAAGGCAGCCAGCGCCGCGTTGATTTGCTTGGCGCTGCAGGGAAGCAGGGCCTGGAGTTCGTCCGTTCGAAGGGGGCCGTAGAAGGACAGCACTTCTCGAATCAGCTGGGCGGCGTCGCGGCTATCTTGCAGCCGTGGAAACGCGCTCGCTGCTTCGGGTTGCAGCAACAGCTCGCGCAGCAGGTGGCCCGCGTTCTCCGTATGAACGGCCCAGCGCTGGCCTTCCCGGACCAACCATTGAAGGTCCACGATGGTGTCCACCGGATCATCGAGTGCGCCCAGCAGGTTGCACCATTCGGGTTCAATGATCAGCACCCGTTCCTTCAGCCAGTCCGCGAGCTCGTCGATCGAGCGCGGTGCGTAGCCGGATTCGAGGCGTTGCCGTTTGCGTTCGAAGGACTCGATCACCGCTCGTTCGAGTCGGGGCCGCAGCGTTTCGTCATGGACGGCGCTGCGGATCAGATCGTCGCTGAGCGCGCTGGCGTCGGTGCGCTCCGGAGTGTCGTCGGCGTACATATAGCGGTTGATTTGCGACCACGCCAGGCCCGCCGCAAACGGACTGGGCGAGTCGGTCGATACGTGCGTGACGGTGATGGTCCCTGCCGCCAACTCGTCCAAGACCAGTTTCAGCGCATCCAGCTCGAATTCATCGGCCAGGCAGGTTCTCCATGTTTCCAGCATGACCGGAAAGTCGTCGAACTGTTTGGTGGCGCTCATCAGCCGCTTGGCGTTCTGCCGGGTCATCCACAAGGGCATCCGTTGATTGAAGCGGCGTCCCGTCAGCAACAGCGCGCGTCCCGCGCATTCCCGGAACCGGGCGCCGAAGAAGCCGGAGCCTTCCAGCTCGCGGCGCAGCAAGGCATCGAGAGCGTCCGCGGTCAGGTCCGCTAAGAGCGCTTCGACATCGGCTTCGTGTTTACTCTGAATGATGATGGCATCATTGTCGGTGTGCATCTCTGGAACGGTGTCGTAGCGCTCCCGCCAGAGCGCCTGCAAAGCCAGTGCCAATGGCCGGTTCAGGCGTGCGCCCCAATGCGTGTGCAACACCAGTTGACGTTCTGCGTCCGCCCCCCGGTAGCCGCCGGGTCCGGTCGCCACGTCTTCGAGCAACACGTGATGACGATGCGGCAGCGAAGCACCGGTGACCTCGCGCTGTTTCGTCAGGAACTCGATGAGTTCAGCCGCCGCAGCGGCTTCGAAGCCGTATTCGCGGTACAGCCGTTGCTCTAACTCGTCAGCTTGGCCGGCCGCCAGAAGGGCGTCACAGCTCTCGAGAAACTCACCGATGCGCTGCGAGAAGTGAAAACTGCGACTGATGGCCTCTGCGCGCCAGAACGGTGGTGCGCTGGTGCCCGGCTTGGCGACCCGGACCAGGACGTCGTTGTGGGTGATGCGGTGGATCTGCCAGCGCTGGCTGCCGAACGACAGGACCTGACCGATGTGCGCTTCCCAGACGAACTCTTCGTCGAGCTCACCAATCGCCTGGCCCGTATCGGCGTGACGCAGCTTGAAATAGCCCCGGTCCGGGATAGTACCGCCTGAGCTGTAGAACGCGAACACGGCGCCCTTGGTCGCTTGAAGCGTTCCGCGAATTCGGTCGAAGCGCAGGCGCGGTTCGAGGTCTCGGATCCGGGCGCCGGCGTAGCGGCCCGTCAGCATCTCGATGACCAGATCGAACTGGTCTCGCGAAAGTGATCGATACGGATAGCTCAGCGTCACCAGCTGGTACAGCTCGTCCACCTGCCAGCTTTCGCTGGCGGTGGTCGAGATGATGATCTGAGCAAGCACGTCCAGCGGATTTTCGATCGGGCGCAGCGGCTCGATCGCGCGTTCACTGATCGCTTTGGCCAGGGTAGCTGCTTCCAGGAAATCCTTGGCGTGGATGGGATACAAAGTGCCGCGACTGGTTTCACCGACCCGGTGCCCGGCGCGACCGATGCGCTGCATGGCGGAGGAGATCGAACCGGGTGATTGGATCAGCACGACTTCGTCGAGATGACCGATATCGATGCCCATCTCGAGCGATGAGGTGGCGACGATCGCTCGCAGCTCTCCGGCCTTCAGGCGTGCTTCGACTTCTGCGCGAATTTCGCGCGCCAATGAGCCGTGGTGCGGGTAGGCGATCGGTGTCGTTTCGTCCTGGTTGATCTTCAGCGAAATCTTCTCGGCCAGGCGCCGGCTGTTGGTGAAGAACAAGGTTGCCTGGTTGCGCGAGATCGACTCCCGGAATGAGTCTACCAGCGGGTCCCAGATGTGTTTCCCGTCGCCCGCCGCGTTGCGTGCTTCGGGCGGAAAGCGAACGTGGAAGTCGATCTCCTTGGACGTTGTCGAAGCGATCCGGGTGACGGGCCTGGCCAGCGCCCCGGGCATGAAGCCCCCGATGTATGCCGCTACGGTGTCGAGGGGGTTGATCGTTGCGGACAGGGCGATGCGCTGGAACTCTCCGGCAATCATTGCGAGTCGCTCGATCGAGGACATCAGCATGACCCCGCGACGACTCTCGATGAGTGCGTGGATTTCGTCGAGGATGACCGTTCTGACGGTGCTCAGCGCCTGGCGGCCCTTGGCGGTGGTCAGCAGCAGGGTAAGGCTCTCGGGCGTAGTGATGAGGATCTCGGGTGGACGACGCAACATGCGCTGACGTTCGGACGCTGGCGTATCTCCGGACCGAACCTGCACCCGGACATCCGGAAAGGACGTGTCGCGCCTGTCGGCCGCTGCGCGCAGCGCGCCGAGCGGTTCCAACAGGTTGACCTTGATGTCGTTGTTTAGCGCCTTCAACGGAGACACGTAGAGCACCTGCGTGCGGCCGCATTCGAACTCACCCACGAGGAACTGGTTGAGCGACCAGAGAAACGCAGTGAGCGTCTTGCCACTTCCGGTGGGCGCCGTCAGCAGCGTGTGTTCGCCGCGCGCGATGCTCGGCCAGCTGCGCTGCTGCACGTCCGTGGCGGCCGGGTAGGTCGCCGTGAACCATTGCCGGATCAGGGGATGGAACGGGGCGAGCGCCTCAGTCATGACGCGCGCCGATACGAGTTGTCGTCTGCGTTAAGATTGCCGCGCGCTCGGCCACGTGTCGCCCACCGTCGTCTGGGCAGCTGATTATAACCAAGCCGCCGATGCGCTTCTGATGCGCGTCCGATGCCGGCAAGAGGAGGACTGTGATTGAACGACGATTTGGACCTGGCCGGTCTGCTCAGCCCCGGCATGCAGGTGTTCGTTGGGGGCGGCTCCAACGAGCCGGTTGCGCTTCTCGAACGGCTTGCTGCAACTCCCGAATGTGCGGCAGGGGTGACCTTCACCCAGTTCCCGTTGCCGGGGCTGAATCGATACGATCTCTCGGTGCTTGCCGACGGCGCGCGCGCCCGCAGTTTCTTCATGGCGCCGCACCTGCGCGCTGGATTCGATGCCGGCCGGGTACAGTTCGTCCCCATGCAGATGCGCGCAGCGTACGAGTACCTGCGCGCGCAGCGTTTTGATGTGGTGTTCACTCAGGTTGCTTACGATCGCGATGGTGAGTTGCGCTTCGGACCGAATGTCGATTTCATCGATGCGGCGCTCGATGGCGCCGGGTGCGTGATTGCGGAGCTGAACCGGGCATTCCTGGCGCCGGCCGGGGCGCCCCGTGTCGATTCGAATCGGATCGATCACCTGGTTGAAAGTAATCGGGTTCTCACCGGATTGCCTTCTCCCGAACCGGATACAGCGGCGCGCGAGATTGGGCGGATCGTTGCTTCGTTGGTACCGGACGGTGCCTGCATTCAAACGGGAATCGGTGCGATACCCGCGGCAATACTGGGCGCGCTCGGCGAAAAGAACGATCTGGGCCTGCATTCGGGGCTCATCGACGAGGGCGGACGCCAGCTGATCGATCAGGGTGTGATGACCGGCGCGCACAAGGCGATCGATACGAAGGTGCACGTCGTGGGCATGGGAATTGGCGGGACAGATCTGTTCGACTGGCTCGCTCAGACGCCCTCCGTGGTGTTCAAGGGAGCCAACTACACCCATGAGGTTGCCGTGATCGGGCGTCTCGAGCGGTTCATCTCGATCAACTCCGCGGTGGAAATCGACCTGCTCGGTCAGGTCAACGCCGAGTTCGCCGCCGGTCGACAGATTTCGGGGACCGGAGGCTCCGTGGACTTCATGCGTGCCGCGAGGTCCAGCCCGGGAGGGCGCTCGATCGTCGCCATGACCGCGACGGCAGGTGGCGGCAAATTCTCACGAATCGTTGCGCGGGTGCCAGTGGTAACTGCGTTGCGCACCGATGTCGACATCGTGGTCACGGAGTTCGGCGTGGCCGAGCTCGGACCCCTGGACGTCGCGGCTCGTGCCGAGGCGCTGATCGCGATTGCAGCTCCACAGTTTCGCGAGCAGTTGCGCGCCCAGTAACCCTCTCCCTGACCGCGCTCGACCTGTGCGCTGGTTCACATTCCAACCCCCTCAACCGAACACCGCGACGAGTTGGCATGTCTTTCGCACCGTCTTCACCGGATACCCCAGGAAGGCTCTCGAGCATGGTATCGGTGACCCAGAGAGTCGTAAACGGACAAAGGAGGCTCGCCATGGACTATGTGGGTTTGGACCCTGTTGTGGGGCTGGAGTGCGTCGACTGCAAGCAGGTTCTTCGTCTGAGCTACAGTGAGCTCCTGGATCGGGTTCTCGATGACACCCCGATGAATTGCGGCGGCTGCGCGCGAGCCGTGGCGAACGACTGGACCACGGTGAACATCGTGCAAAACATCATCCGCAAACGGATGCGTGCGGCCCATAAGGCTGGAACCGAGCGCTGGGCGCGCGGTCTGGTTCAGTAGTGCGGCGATCCCCCGGCACGCTTACCCTTCAGACGAGCTGTACGAATCAGGTCAGCCCCAGCGCGTCCAGCACGAACGCGTATTCCTCCGCGACCTCGTAGAGCGCATCGAATCGGCCCGACTTACCGCCATGCCCGGCGCCCATGTTGGTCTTCAACAGCAGCACATTGTCGTCCGTCTTCAGCGTCCGGAGCTTCGCGACGTATTTGGCGGGCTCCCAGTAGGTCACGCGCGGATCGTTCAGTCCGGCGGTCACCAGCATCGGGGGAAATGCGCCGCGTTCCAGCCGGTCGTACGGTGAGTACGCCAGGATCGTCTCGAATGCGCGCGGGTCTTCGATTGGATTACCCCACTCGGGCCATTCATTGGGGGTCAGCGGCAGATCCGGATCCAGCATGGTGTTCAGAACGTCGACGAAAGGCACGTGAGCCGTAACGGCCCCCCACAGTTCGGGTGCTTGATTGACCACCGCGCCCATCAACTCGCCGCCCGCGCTGCCGCCGCCAATGGCGATCCGGCCGGCACTGGTGTAACCCGATTCGATCAGAAAACGCGCCACGTCGACGAAATCGTTGAACGTGTTCTCGCGGTGCGCCAGCTTGCCGTCTTCATACCAGGCATAACCGAGTTCGTCACCGCCGCGAACGTGGGCGATTGCAAAGGCGAAGCCACGTTCCAGCAACGATAATCGCGTCGTGGAGAATCCGGGTGGCACCGCGCTACCGTAGGCGCCGTAGCCATAGAGATACAGCGGTGCATCTTCATCCTTTTTGAAATTGATCGGGTGAACGATCGAAACGGGAATCTCCTGGCCATCCCGCGCCGGCGCTGTCAGCCGCTGCGTGACGTAACGGGAGCGGTCATAGCCCGATGGAATGTGCTGGACCTTTCGAGTGATGAGTTCGTCCGTGTCCAGCTGATAATCGAATACGGTGCGGGGGCTGATCATCGATTCATAGCCGATGCGCAGCGCATCGATCGCATATTCCGCGTTGGTGCCGAGCCTTGCGTGATAGACCGGTTCGGGAAACTCGACGTAGTGGGTCGCGTCGCTGTAGTCGCGCAGCCGGATCTGGTCCAACCCGGCGATGCGTTCTTCGATCACCATCAGTTGCTTGAAGCAGGTGATACCGCGCAGGTAGTGGGTGTCGTCGCCTTCGACGATTGTCTGCCAGTTTGTTTCGCCGGGCTCGCTGCAGGGTGCAACGGCGATCCGGAAATTCTTGTGCGTGTCGTTGCTGAGAATAAAAAAATCGCGGTCGTGGTGCTCCACGTGGTACTCGTGACCGGTACGGCGTGGCGCAATCAACTGTGGCTCACCCTTCGGGTTGTCGACGCTCAGCACCCGCACCTCGCTGGTGATGTGGTCGCTGGCACTGATGACGATGTAGGCAGACGATTGCGTCTTGTCGACGCCGACGAAGAACTCATCCGGCTCCTGGTAGATCACCGGATCGCCGGTCGCGTCCGTCCCGAGATCGTGTCGCTTGACCTGATGAGGGCGCCAGTTCTCGTTCAGTATGGGATAGAAGAAGGTCTCCTCGTTGGCCCAGACGGGCGCGCCGAGCGTGTCTTCGATGACCTCCTCCAGAACGCGGTCATCATCGAGATCCTTGATACGCAGCACATAGCGTTCAGCGCCGTTCGTATCCACCGAATAGGCGAGGTACCGGCCGCCTGGACTGACTGAAAAGCCCCCGAGGCGAAAATACTCGGAATTTCCGGCCAGGGCCGGTTCATCGATGATCTTTACTGCACGCCCGGCGTCCCCCAGGGACCAGCGCCACCAGCATGGGTATTGGGCACCCGCCGCGAATTTCCATTGATACTCGTGGCTTCCTTCGCGGTAGGGAACCGATGATTCGTCCAGCTGCTGACGCCCTTTGATTTCTTCGAACAGTTCCTTGGTCAGACCGTTGAGCGGTTCCATGCTCGCTTGGAAGTAATCGTTCTCCGCATTCAGGTGGGCCAGTATCTCGGCATCCTCCACCTTGGGATAACCGGGATCCTTCAGCCAGTGATAGGGGTCCTGCAGCGTGATTCCATGGTGGGTGAAGCGGTGCGGCTTGCGTGCAGCGACCGGCGGCTTCGAGGGCGGTTTGCTCACGCGGATCTCTAAACTGTTGCAGATGGGGCGGCGAGAATAGCCGCCGACGGAAGGCGAGTAAATGTGGCTGCGTGGGCACGGGAAGATCATCTTGCCGAAGCACCCGGCAACCATCGGTGATTCGCCGATCAGCACGGACGGGACGCTCTGCGGCGATCGCTCAGCACGGCGTGCTGAGCACGGTCGGCACCCGGACCGGGCGCTTCGCGCGCTGGATACCGTCCATCCATGGCGATTCCATTGAAAGTGCCGTAGAGAAACAGCAGGGCCGAGAGCGCCTGGTTGTGCGTCGATGCCGATACGTGACGCTCAGGGGCGAGCATGGTCAGGAACCGTTCGACCGCAGGCGCTGAAAGCTGTAGCCCACTGTGATTCGAGAAACACTCGTTCCTGGCAAGTGTTGGAGAAACTGGGTATGACCCGTGAGGGTACGTTGAGGAAACATCGTCTGACGATAGATGGTGAACTGGTTGACGAGTATTGTTATGGATTGCTAAAGGAGGAATGGGGAGATGCTTCCTAACATGAAGTTTAAGTCGTCCTTTCAGTCACTCGGACCACCTTCGGTGGCCGCTTAACCTGGTGTTAGGCACACGAGCAACACGTACTGGAAAAGGAGAGAACCCATGGCGCACGTTCCGCCGCGATCACTCGAAGAAATGCCAGAGCTGGCACCGCTATTTGAAGGACCCAGGGCCGCCATGGGGTTCGTGCCCAACTCGATGCTGACCATGGCACACATGCCGCAACTGACGATCGCCTTCAACCTGATGGTCAACGTCGCCTTTGGCGGCGATCTGAAACCGATGATCGAAGCGCTCGCGCCCCTGGTTCCCGAGCAGGATGACGCCGGGGAGAATCTTGCGCCGGAACTGGTGCAGTTGATCTCGTTCGCGGCCAGCCTCGCGGCGGGTTGCCGATACTGCCAGGCACACACCTCGCACAACCTCGAACGCTTCGGCGGGGATGCGCAGAAGATCGCGCGTATTCTCGACTACGAAACCGATCCGGCGTACTCCGCGGGTGAGCGCGCGGCAGTGGCGCTGGCGTTCGCCGCGGCGCGCGTGCCGAACGAATCCGAGGCCGCGCATTTCGAGCGCCTGCGTGAACACTTCAGCGAGCGACAGATCGTGCAGATCGTCGCGATCATCTCGATGTTCGGATTTCTGAACCGTTGGAACGATACGATGGCTACGGAATTGGAAGCGCCGGCGGTAGCGTACGCGGAAGGTTCCCTCGAACATATCGACTGGACGGTGGGTAAGCACGGGGGCGCGGCATGACGTTCGCCAGGCAATACGCCGCGACGCGTGCGGACGAGATCGCGATTCGCGACGAGCGGGTGGCGCTCAGCTGGGGTGAGCTTGACGATGTGCTCAATCGCGTCTGCAACGCCTTGCTGGCAACTGATCTGGGCGATCAGCGACGCATCGCAGTGTTTGCCGAGAACGGCGTGGAGACGGCATTCGCCAACATGGGTGGGTTGATCGCGGGCGCCTCGGTGGTGCCCGTCAATTTTCACCTGACCGCGGAGGAGGCTGCGTACATTCTCACGGATTCCGACACGCGGGTGCTGTTCCTGAGTCCCGAGACGTTGGATCGAGGCGTGGCCGCGGCGCGCATTGCCGGCATCGAGCAGGTCGTGGCGTGGCGCTGCGAGCCCAGTGAAGGACTGATTGCCTGGGACGACTACCTGGCGGCGAGCGATGCCGCTGAGCCGCCGACGGACCACCCTCCGCGGCCAAACCTGTTGTACACCTCCGGTACCACGGGTCGTCCCAAGGGCACGGAACTCCCCCCGACCATGTTCGCGGGCGGTGATACGATTGCCGAGCACCTCGAGAACATGAATAAAATGCCGAGGGCTTCCCTCGGAGCGCACCTGGTGGTGGGGCCGATGTACCACACCGGCCCGTTGAGTGGTGCGCGATCACTCGCGGCTGGCGTGCCCTGTGTGATCCTCGGTCGCTTCGATGCGGAAAACACGCTCAAGTCGATCGCCGAACATCGAATCGAAACCACTGTGATGGTGCCCACTCACTTCGTGCGACTGCTGGCCCTACCTGATGAGATCAGGGCGAAGTACGACGTGTCGTCGCTGGTGAACGTCGGCCACACCGGAGCCAAGTGCCCGGTGGACGTCAAACGGGCAATGATCGAATGGTGGGGCGGGGTATTTTTCGACGCATACGGTGCCAGTGAAGTCGGCACGACCTGTCTGATCACCTCGGAGGAATGGCTGCAGCATCCGGGTTCCGTGGGCAAGGCGATTCCGCCTTTCACCGCACTGGTCCTGGACGACGAGGGCAACGAAGTACCAGCCGGGACAGAGGGGCGTCTGTACTTCAAAGACGCTACGGGCCGTGGGGTTGTCTACCACAACGACCCGGAGAAATCGGCGGCTGCGCACATCGCGCCAGGGGTCTTTACGCTCGGTGAAATCGGCTACATGAACGAACAGGGTTACGTGTTCATCACGGACCGGTTCAGCGACATGATCCTGTCCGGTGGCGTGAACATCTATCCGGCCGAGGCCGAGCAGGTATTGATCGAACACGACGCGGTGGCGGACGTAGCCTGCATTGGTGTCCCGCATCCGGAAATGGGCGAAGAGTTGAAGGCGCTGATCATCCTGGAGCACCCCGATGCGCTGCCGGATTCCGCTGAGATGCTGAATTGGGTGCGCGACCGGCTCAGCCACTACAAATGCCCCCGCTCGATCGAATACGTGGACAGTGTTGGCCGGAACACCATGGGCAAGATCAACAAACGCAAGTTGCGAGCACCCTATTGGGAAGGTGTCGAGAGGGCATAAACTCGCTGCTCGCCGAGATAGCCGAGCGAAATCTATGTGCGGTCGCATCAACGTCAGCGCGGATCCTCTGGCGGAACTCTACCTGGAGTTGCTTGACCAGAAGTTTTCCGGTGAGGATCGGTACAACGTTGCGCCGACCGAACAGGTGTCGGTCATCCGTCGCAGTCGCGAAGGCGGCCTGGTGGCGCGCGACAAGCGCTGGTGGCTCACGCCGTACTGGTCGAAGGAACTATCGACGCGCTACAGCATGTTCAATGCCAAGTCCGAGACCCTGGAAAGCAGCCGCGCGTACCGGCAACCGTTCCTGCGGCGACGGTGCGTAGTGCCGATCAGTGGGTTCTACGAGTGGCTCAAGGACGGCGAGCGTAGGTTGCCGTACTATATCCGCCCGGCCGGCAACGAGGGGCTGCTGCTGGCCGGGCTATGGGATCGATGGCGGGGTGCCGACGAGGTCGTGGAAAGCTTCACTATCATCACCACGGCCGTTCACGACAGGCTGGCGTTCATCCACAATCGCCAACCGGTAATACTGCGGCGCGCAGATCTCGAGTGCTGGCTCGATGAGGCCAGCGAACCGGAGCAACTGCGCGAATTGCTGACCACGACACTGCCGACTGCACTGTTGGCGATTCCGGTGAGTACTTACGTCAGCAACTCCCGCAACGAAGGTCCCCGTTGCATCGAACCGATCGCGGCCGCGGTCGAAGTGAGCGCTGACCCGTGACCGGTTGCATGCCGGCCCGTGACCGTGCCGTGATGGTCAGTCGATCGTTTGCGAAGCGCCGGCTTCCTTGACGGCCGCGTCATGTGATTGTTTGGCCTTCAACAGCTCCGGCACGTAACGGTCCAACTCCTCCAGCGACCACGTGCCAGTACTCTTCTTGAACGAACGAATGATTGCCGGCTGCTGCATGATCCCGATCGAGCCGCTCGCGGTGTGCAGAATCTGGCTGGACACACTGGCGGCCTCATCGGTGCACAACCATGCGACGATTGGCGCGACGTGCTGAGGACCACTCGCATCCAGTTCGTGCGCGGCGACCTCTTCGCCGCGCGCTTCGCGCAGCGGGATGGTCATCCGGGTCAGCGCTCCGGGTGAAATCGTGTTGACGGTGCACCCGTACTTGGCGAGCTCCAATGCCAGCACCCGGCTGAACCCGGCGATGCCCGCCTTCGCCGCGCCATAGTTCGCCTGGCCGAAGTTGCCGAACAACCCCGATACGCTGGAGAAGTTCACGATTCGGCAGTTGGTGCGGTTGTTGTCGCGAATGTAGGCGGCGAACGGCCGCGAGCAACAGTAGTGACCCTTCAGGTGGACTGCCATGACCGCGTCCCAATCTGATTCTTCCATCTTGAAGATGGTTCGATCGCGCAGGATGCCGGCGTTGTTGATCAGAATATCCATCCCGCCGAAGGCATCGATGGCGGTGGCGAGCAAGGATTCGCCACCGGAGACCTCCGCGACCGATTCGGTGTTCGATACCGCTTCGCCGCCGGCGGTACGAATCTCTTCGGCCACCTGTTCGGCAATACTGCCGGCACCCGTACCATCGGTGGCACCGCCGAGATCGTTGACCACCACCTTGGCACCCTCGCGGGCCATCAGTTTGGCGATCTCGGCGCCAATTCCGCGGCCCGCGCCGGTAACGACGGCGATTCGTCCTTCGAGTCTAGCCATGTTCCCCTCCTGAGGCGCGGCCGCGGCAACCTTCAGCGCCTTTGAAAATCGCGAAGGGGACTGATACTAATACAGCCAAAATAGGTCCGCCATTGGGATGCCACCCATGAATGAACAGGGGCTCGAGTACGGTGATTCGACGCTTGCGCTGGTCGCCGAGGTACTTGCCGAAGGCGTCGAACACGCGGTGCTGTTGATGCGCCACTCGGCGCGGGAGTTTGAACCCGGGCGTCACGACCTGGAGAATCCGTTGACGGATGAGGGCCGGGACCTGGCGCGCAGAATGGGCGCGAAAATGGATAAACGGCTGTGCCTGCGGGGCTACGCGAGCCCGGCTGAACGATGTATCGAAACCGCCGCGCTGATCCTCGAGGGTCACCGTGACGGTGGCGGCAAAGCGACCCGCCATCGGCCCATCGAGGCGTTAGGAGTGTTCTATGTGCTCGATCAGATGAAGATGTACAAGGCGATGATGGCGGCGGACGGTCAGCTCGAGTTCCTCGAACGTTGGTACCGCGGCGAACTCGCCGGCGATGTCATGATTCCTGCGGACGTTGCCGCCCGGCTTGCTGCGCGGGTGGCCGCGGAGAAGCTCAGGCAACCCTTGGGAGGCCCGCAGCTCGACGTGTGTGTGTCCCACGATATGACCTTGTATCTGATCCGGGACCAGCTGCTTGGGGAGCGAAGCGCTGAACTTGGGGACGTTCGATTCCTGGACGCACTGATAATGTACACCGAAGGCGACACGACCATACTGCGCAGCCACCAGGGCAACGCTACCGTGGTCGATCTGGACGTTTGATGGCAGGTGGTAGCGGGAGCTAGCGCGGCGCCCGGTCGCGACGAACCAGCTCGACGAAAGGTTGCCACCTCTCGACCAGCGTGTTGCCCAGGGTCTTGCCCTCTCCAGCGATCACGTCAACCGCTTCGTTGAAGCCTTCGACCAGGTGCTGGCTGCGGCGCCGGAAATGATCGAATCCGAGATCGGCTAGCTCGCCAGGAGATCGTGCCCGGATCAAGCGCTTCAGCGTGTCCCGGTGATCGCCCGCGAGCTGCTTGAATTGCCGTAGCTGGATACCGTTCAGCTCGCTGAACATACCGAACAGGCTGCCGAGATTTTCCATAGCCTCCTCGGCGGCGAGGTACTCTCCGGCGACGGCTTCCTGCTCGACGAGCTTCGCGCGATCCGCCACGGTTCGGGGTCTCGGAACGCTGCGCGCGGACACGCGTCGAACGTCGTCCTCGAGTTGCTTGAGATCACGGCTCACCGAATCGGTCGTCACACGTTCCCCTGTTGGTCGATCTTGCATGGAACGCCCCTAGTTTAGCCGACGGTCCCCGCTAAATCATCGGTACGCCCCCTCATCACCTGAATACCGCACGCTGTTGGGGTTCGGCGTGGCAGGCGCGTCAGTTGGAGGTGTCTGTTCCCGTCTCCATGGGCAGCTCCGGGTTCGCGGTCCACTCTGTCATCGAGCCATCGTAGACGGCGACGCTGGTGTGGCCGAGCAGTCGCAGGGCAAACGCGTCGATGGTCGCGGAGATGCCGCCGCCGCAGTAGCAGATCACTCGCTCGGCGTTGAGCAGGCCCTTTGCTGCGAGGGTCTGCGACAGGCGTACGGCGTCGTGGAACTTGCCTTTTTCGAGCAGCGTTTCGTAAGGCACGTTGCGGCTGCCGGAAATGTGTCCCTTGCGCCCGTAATTCATGGGTCCCGAGCCACTGTATACGTCTTCGCTGAGCGCGTTGACGGTGCAGGTCGCCGGGTCCTCGATTGCATCCAGCACAGCCGTGCGGTCGGCCCACGCGTTCGAATCGAAGCGTCGGGTCAATGTCCCCGATGCCGCAGCCGGATAGCTGCAGGGGCGGTCGTCCACGGCGCGGCCTTCTTCGAGCCAGGTGCGCATGCCGCCGTCGAGGACCGAAACGGCGGTGTGGCCGAGGCTGTGCAGCATCCACCAGACCCGCGTCGCCCACATGAGATGGCTGCTGCTGTACAGCACCACCCGGCTGTCGTCGCTGATGCCAGCGTCCTCGAATGTTTCTGCCAAGGTGTCCGGTGCCGGAAGCGTGAATCCGTATGGGCTGCTCGAATCCGACAGGTCGCCGGTCAGATCGAGAAATCCCGCACCCGCGATGTGTGCGGCACGGTACTGCTCGGCGCCGGACTCGACCCTGAAGCGCGGCGGATCCGGATGCAGAAACACGGTGGTGTCGAAGATCCGCAGCGATTCGGGACTATCAACAATCAACTGCGCGAGCTGCGCAGTCGAGATCAGATATTCCGGGTGGGTATAGCTCATGGTTCAGTCCTCGTTGACTCGATTTCGCTGCGAATGCTACATCGAGCGACCCGCGCTCAACTCTCCAACAGTGTGCGCAGGTGCGGCCCCCAGTTCGGCAGTTGGGCCGTGCCCAGCTCTATCCGCGAACACTCGTTGAATGCGGCGTACTCTTTCAGAACGTTGCTGAACGCTGCCGCGAACCGGTCCGGCTCATCGGGTTCGGACTCGATGTGCAGTCGAAGAATTTCGAAGCGGCCTTCGCGTCGGTGCGCTTTGCAGTCGATGCGGCCGACAAATCGGTCGCGATACAGGATGGGCAGGCAGTAGTAGCCGTACTGGCGTTTGCTGGCGGTAACATAGCATTCGAGTTGATAGTCGAAGGCGTGCACAGCCTGATTCCGATCGCGCTGAATGATCGCGTTGTCGAAAGGCGACAGTAGCCTTACCTGGGCGAGCGGCCTGCGCTGGGGGGCTGCGATGTCATCTGGTGCGCCGAATATCGTCTGGCCGCCGGACAGCTTCTGAGCGACCAGGTCGCCGGCCTCGCAGCGCTGCTTCAGCGCGGTGTCGATCGCCATCCGCAGCGGCTGCCCCCGGCGCCCATAAGCGAAGGACTTCTTGGTCGCGAAGCCATGCGCTGCGAGGGTCACATCGATCAGATGCCCGGCGAATTCGCTCACGCTGGGAACGTGGTCGTCGATGTCCCCAGGCAGTACCCGCTCGGGTAGATCGTAGACCTTCTGAAATCCCTCGCGTCCGCTGATCATCAGGTCGCCCTGCATGAACAATTGCTCCAGGGCGCGTTTGGCCGGTTTCCAGTCCCACCAGCCGGTGCTGCGTTGGGTCGGGTTCTCGAAATCCCGGGCACGTACGGGCCCATCCGCCCGGATCTGGTCGAGGATACGGTGCATCAGTTTGAGGTCCCGGGAACGATACCAGTGCCGCTCGCCTGCCTTGATGGCGTGTTTGCGCGGCAGGGAGAATCGATAGTCACGCATGGGCAGATAGGAGGCCGCATGAAACCAGTACTCGAACGCTTCTTTGCGTTGCAGCAAGGCGTCGATGTGCCGGGGTCGGAAGTTCGGCACCCGGGTCCAGAGGGTATGGTTGTGGGCGCGCGCGACCACCGAGATCGTGTCGATCTGCACGTAACCGAGCCGCTCCAGCGCACGGAGCGCGCCGGGTCGGCCGCGGCCGAAAACCGCAGGCCGGGTCAGCCCCTGACGGGCAAGCGCCAGGCGACGTAGGTTATTGGTGTTCGCTTGCATGCTTGCTCGGTGCGGCGCCCTTGGTCAGAATCCGCGGACTTTCACCTGCCCGGAGCCTCAATGTATATCACAGCGCCTCGACTGCTACTGCTCGCGGCCACGTTACTTGCGAATGTGGTGTCTGCCGCGAGCCCGGAGGCGGTTCATGGTCAGCGTGGGATGGTGGCATCGCGATCGATGCTGGCCTCCGAAGTGGGCGCCAGGATCATGCGCGACGGTGGTAACGCCATCGATGCTGCAGTCGCTACCGGCTTTGCGATCGCAGTGACGTATCCTTCGGCTGGCAACCTTGGCGGTGGCGGGTTCATGGTCATTCGGCTCGCAGACGGTACGGTAGTGACCAACGATCATCGCGAGCGGGCGCCGGGAGCGGCACACCGGGACATGTATCTCGACGAGGCCGGCCAGGTTGTCCAGGGTGCCTCGACGACCTCACACCTCGCCGCCGGGGTGCCCGGCACCGTTGCCGGACTGCTGGATGTGTTGGAGCGCTACGGCACGGTGTCGCGTAAGCAGGCCCTCGCGCCGGCCATCGAACTGGCGCGTGGCGGGTTTCTCCTGAGCTACGACCTGGCCCGGAACTTAGGCCGGCGCGCCGACACATTTCGTCGCTACCCGGGCAGTGCGGCTCAGTTTCTGCAGCCGGACGGCACGACCTTCGCCACCGGCGATCGGTTTCGACAACCCGACCTGGCACGCACGCTGACGCGAATCTCCGACCAAGGTCGTGACGGCTTTTACAAAGGCGAGACTGCCGATCTCATCGTCGCTGAGATGCAGCGTGGCAACGGGTTGATCAATCACGAGGATTTGACGTCATACCGTTCTGTCTGGCGAGAGCCCATCGCCGGCCGCTACCGGGGCCACGAGATCTACTCGATGCCGCCGCCGTCCTCCGGTGGCGTGTTGATCGTGCAGATGCTGAACATGCTCGAGCCCTTCGATCTCGCCGCCATGGGCTATGGCAGCGCGGCGCGGGCTCACCTGCTGATCGAAGCAGAACGGCGGGCCTACGCGGATCGGGCTGAACACATGGGCGATCCGGATTTCTACCCGGTCCCCGTACATCGGCTGATCGATCCGGGCTACGCGCGCACGCGATTCGCTGATTTCAACGTGGACCAGGCGAGCCGGTCGCAAGACATAGGTGCTGGCCAGTGGCCGTCCGAGAGTCCCGAAACTACGCACATCTCGGTGCTCGATGCGGCGGGCAATGCGGTGGCTTTCACGACCACCTTGAACCTGTCCTTCGGTTCGAAGATCGTCGTCCAGGGCGCCGGATTCCTGCTCAACAACGAGATGGACGACTTTTCGGTGAAGGAAGACACGCCAAACGCCTACGGCTTGATCGGGCGCAAAGCCAATGCCATCGAGCCGGGCAAGCGGATGCTCAGTTCGATGTCGCCAACGGTTGTGGTGAAGGATGGCAAACCGTTGCTGGTCACCGGTTCGCCGGGTGGAGCGACGATCATTACCACGGTGCTTCAGGTGATAGTGAACGTGATCGATCACAACATGGATGTATCGGACGCCGTGGCCGCGCCGCGCTTCCACCATCAATGGCAGCCGGATCGGATAATCTACGAACCCTATGCGTTCTCGCCGGATACGCTGCGTGTGCTGGATCGGCTCGGGCATAAAAACCTGCAGCCGTGGACCTATGGCCGGGGAATCGGAGATGCCAACTCGGTCATGGGCCGTAACGGCGAATTGCTGGGCGTAAATGATCCGCGCAACGACGGTGGGTCCGTGGGGTTCTGATGCCGTTCGCAAGGCTCGGTGAAATCGACATCGCCTACGAGGTCCACGGCGACGACACCGGTAACGACATCGTCCTGCTGCGCGGCCTGGGCACGCAACTGATCGAATGGCCCGCGACCTTGCTCGATGGGCTGGTGGCGGGTGGCTTGCGGGTGTGGACGCCGGACAACCGGGACGCCGGGCTGTCGACCAAGCTGAACAAGGCGCCGGACAATCCACCCTATCGGCTGGAAGACATGGCCGGGGATGTGGTTGGCCTGCTCGATCATGCGGGCGTGAGTCGAGCGCACGTGCTCGGAATATCCATGGGGGCGCGATTGCCCAGCACGTTGCATTCGGCTTTGCGGCGCGGGTGGCGTCCCTGATTACGGTCATGTCTAGCAGCGGAAACCCTCACCTGCCGCCGATGGCACCAGCACAACGGGAACTGCTGACCCGGGTGGCGGAGGATCTCGAACAAGCCATCGCATTCGATACGGAAGAACGGGAGATCTGGGGCAGTCCCGGCTATCCGATCAGCCATCCGGACCGGCTCGCCGCATCGCGTCGCGCGGCCCAGCGTTGTTACGCTCCCGAGGGTTCGGCGCGACAGCTGCAGGCGATGATCGCTGACGGCAGCCGGGTCGAGCGATTGCGCGCCTTGCGCGCCCCGACCCTGGTCATTCACGGCGCCGACGATAACCTCGTGCCGCCCGCGGCGGGTATCGACACGGCACAGTGCGTGCCCGGTGCGCAACTCGAGTTGATCCCCGGCATGGGCCACAACATACCGCCCGCTCTGGGGCCTCTGCTTGCCCACCACATCACCGCGTTCATCGAATTGTTGCCTGGCTAGCGTCCTGCCGTCCAGGGTGCTATGGGGAGTAACTTTTCGAAATCAAGGCCTTTGATTGTCTCCGCCAACCCTTATCTATGTAGTCGTAGCGAGGTGGAAGCCTCGAGTAAATTGAGAACGTGGAGATCGAAAAATGAGCATTGTACGTTTTAACCCGGCACGTGAAATCGACGAATTCTTCGGACGGTTTGGTGATCTGAATCGCAGCATTTGGGGCGAGAACATCGCCGCCAGCGATTGGACGCCCGCCGTCGACATCCGCGAAACGGACGCCGACTTTCAGATCGATATCGAGCTGCCCGCGGTGGCGGCCGACGAGGTGAGCGTGACCGTCAAGGACGGTGTGCTGGCGGTTACCGGCGAGCGGAAGTACGAGAAGGAAACCGAGGCCAAGGTTCACCGTGTCGAGCGTCGTTACGGTCGTTTTGCGCGCAGCTTCCGGCTGCCGGAGAACGTGGACGAATCAAAGGTGGACGCGCGCGCCAAGGACGGTGTCCTGTACGTGCGGGTGCCGAAACGCGAGGAACTGAAGCCGCGTTCGATTGAGGTCAAGGTGAAGTAAAGCGCATCTGCCCAGCGGATTGCGTCCTACTCGGACGCAGTCCGCTGCTGATCGCGCATCGGGTGCGCGGGTGGTTCGCGGCCGTGGTCGTATGGTGAGCATTTATCCCGCCGCCCGTTTGGGGCAGAATACGCGCCCTTTTCCCACGAGCTCCCACGACGTTTTTGATCATGGTGAACTCAACCATTCCGAATGATTGTTTATCATATTCGAAATATTCTCTTTTTTCATGAGTGGGATGCCCGCACACTCTCCCCATGACCCTCATCGCGCAAGGAGATAGCCCCGAATGAGTCAAGACAGCTTCGATTGCCGTAGCACGCTGGATGTCGACGGCATCGAGTACGATTACTTCAGCCTGCCCACCGCCGAAGCAGCGGGACTGGGGCCCATCTCGCGGCTGCCCACGTCGCTGAAGATCCTGATGGAAAACCTGCTTCGTTTCGAAGATGGCAATTCCGTGAAGGTGGCTGATATCGAGGCGCTCGCCGGTTGGGCCGAGGCAGCTCCTGCCGCCGAAGAGATCGCCTTTCGACCCGCGCGCGTACTGATGCAGGATTTCACGGGGGTTCCCGGAGTCGCGGATCTGGCGGCAATGCGCAGCGCGGTGGTCGCTGCGGGCCACGATCCAAGCATCATCAATCCACTGTCTCCGGTCGATCTGGTCATCGATCACTCGGTGATGGTGGACCGGTTCGGTTCGCCGGATGCGTTCGACGCGAACGTTGCAATGGAAATGGAGCGCAATCGGGAACGATATCGGTTTCTGCGCTGGGGGCAGACAGCCTTCGACAACTTCCGGGTGGTACCGCCGGGAACCGGAATTTGTCATCAGGTGAACCTGGAATATCTCGCCAAGGTGGTATGGACGCGTGACCAGGACGGCCGAACGATCGCCTATCCGGATACGCTGGTGGGCACGGATAGCCACACGACCATGATCAATGGCCTGGGCGTATTGGGTTGGGGCGTGGGCGGAATCGAAGCAGAAGCCGCGATGCTGGGGCAGCCTATCTCCATGCTGATTCCGGACGTCATCGGGTTCCGCCTGACCGGCTCGCTGATCGAAGGCATCACGGCTACGGACCTGGTGCTGCGCGTGGTCGAAATGCTCCGGGCCCAGGGCGTGGTCGGCAAGTTCGTGGAGTTTTTTGGCGACGGTCTGGACCATTTGCCCCTTGCGGACCGGGCGACCATCGCCAACATGGCGCCGGAGTACGGTGCGACCTGCGGTTTCTTTCCGATCGATCAGGAGACGATCAACTACCTGAATTTGAGCGGCCGTCCGGCCGGGTTGGTTGCTTTAGTTGAAGCGTACGCTCGCGCCCAGGGCATGTGGCGTACCCCCGGTGATCCGGAACCGGTGTATACCGAATCCCTGGAACTTGAACTGGATACGGTGGTGCCGAGTCTTGCAGGGCCGAAGCGACCCCAGGATCGGGTCGCCATGACGGACATGAAGTCTGCCTTCGACGATGTGCTGGACCTGCAGGGACGAGCCGACACCAAAGAGGCGCGGGTTGCGGTACCAGGCGAGGACTACGATCTTGGGCATGGCGATGTGGTGATCGCCGCGATTACCTCCTGCACCAACACGTCCAACCCGGCGGTCATGCTCGGTGCGGCGCTGGTGGCAAAAAAAGCGCTGGCCCTGGGTATCGCAGTCAAGCCCTGGGTTAAGACGTCCCTCGCGCCGGGATCGAAAGTGGTCACGGAGTATCTGGAAAAAACCGGACTTCAGGAGTCCCTGGATGATCTTGGATTCAACCTTGTCGGGTACGGGTGCACGACCTGCATAGGCAACTCCGGGCCACTGCACGAACCTATTTCCGCGGCAATCGCGGCAGGCGACCTGTTGGTTGCTTCCGTGCTCTCCGGCAACCGGAACTTTGAAGGCCGGGTGCATCAGGAAGTTCGCACCAACTGGCTTGCATCGCCGCCGTTGGTGGTGGCGTACGCGCTGGCCGGGACTACGCGGATCAATCTGGCGGTCGATCCAATCGCTCAGGATGCGGATGGCAAGGATGTCTATCTGAAAGACATCTGGCCCAGCAACAAAGAGATTGCCGACGCAGTGGTGCAGGTGTCTTCGGACATGTTCGTTCGTCAGTACGGCGACGTGTTCACCGGCCCCGAAGCCTGGCGCTCGATTTCGGTGGACGATACGGCCACCTACGGCTGGGAGAGCTCCACCTACATCAAGCAGCCGCCCTTCTTCAGCGTTGGCGAAGACCTCGACCAGAACGTCGACGTGTCTGGCGCCAGGGTGCTGGCGCTGCTCGGCGATTCGGTGACCACGGACCATATTTCGCCTGCGGGCGCCATTCAGGCGCAAAGCCCCGCAGGTGAGTATCTCCAGCAGCATGGCGTGGATGTGGATAGTTTCAATTCCTATGGCTCGCGTCGCGGTAATCATGAAGTCATGGTGCGCGGTACGTTCGCCAACATCCGCATCCGCAACGAAATGGTTCCAGGAGTGGAGGGTGGCTACACGCGTCATGTGCCGAGTGGCGATCAGTTGAGCATTTACGATGCGGCCATGCGATACCAGGGTGAGGGAACGCCGCTGGTGGTCATTGCCGGTAAGGAATACGGAACTGGCTCCAGTCGGGATTGGGCGGCGAAAGGCACGCGTCTGCTGGGTGTCCAGGCCGTGATCGTAGAGAGCTTCGAACGCATCCACCGTTCCAATCTGATTGGTATGGGTGTGCTGCCGTTGCAGTTCGAGGACGGCGTCAACCGGGAGACGCTGGCGCTCACGGGCGACGAGATCATCGACGTCAAGCTGCCGGACGGAGTGACCCAGCTCACGCCGCGACAGGCGGTGATGGTCACGATCAGCCGCGCGGATGGCAGCAAGGCGAGCTTCACGGCGACCAGTCGATTGGATACTGACAACGAGATTGCCTACTTCAAGAGTGGCGGCATTCTGCAGTACGTGCTCAACAATCTGGTTCGCGACGCCGCCTGATTCGCCGGGGTTTTCATTGATGGAGTTGATTGCACCGCCGCGGGCAGTGGTGTTCGACATGGATGGGTTGCTGCTCGACAGCGAGCGGATCTGTATGGAGATCTTCGCCGATGTCTGCACGCAACACGGGTTCGCGTTCGATCGAGGTGTGTATGCTCGGTGCATCGGTACCAATCGAGAAGGAACGCGGCGGGTGCTGCTGGAAGGCTATGGTGCGGAGTTCCCCTACGAGGTCATCGAACACGATTGGATGAGACGTTACGAAGCACGGGTTCTCGCCGAGCCTGTGCCGGTAAAGGCGGGGGCGCTCGCGGTGCTCGAGTGTCTGGACGAACGTAAGATCGACATCGCGCTGGCGACGTCTACCTACGCGCCGATTGCGGCGCGCAAGCTCGAGTTGGCGGGCCTCGACGGATATTTCGAGATCCGGGTGACCGGAGATCAGGTCAGCCGCGGCAAGCCTGATCCGGAGCCGTACCTGGAAGCCCTGCGTCGGTTGGGTCACGCAGCCGACGGCTGCTGGGCGCTCGAGGATTCCGACAACGGAGTCAAGGCGGCTCACGGCGCCGGGATGATGGTCGTCCAGGTTCCGGATCTGATCGAGCCCTCTGCCGAGGTCCGCGCCCTTGGCCATCCGGTGGTCGATTCGCTGCTCGACGTGCTGGCCCTGCTGGGCGAGCACAAGTCCAAGTGCTGAGACTTCGTGCACAGATTTTGAACTTGAGAGCCGATTGGAACACTAACTATTAGATCCTGGTGCTACAGTTGCCGAAGGATCAGTTGTGGAGCCCGGTTAAACACCGTGGGCTTCTGACCTGCCGAGGAGAAGGAAGTTGATCGACCGGAGCGAATCCAGGCTTATCGCTCGGGAACGCCGTAATCGTGGGCGCCGCAGCGCGCCGGGTGACCGGCGTGGTGTGGCACCGGCGAAAACCACACGCCCGACGAACCGTTAGAAACTGCGCGCCTAGAAATACAGCCAGCTGAGTGCCGCCGTCAGCACCAGCCACATGATGATGCTGAGTGGCACGCCTACCCTGAGAAAATCGGCGAAGGTGTAGTTGCCGGCGCTCATGACCAGAAGGTTGGTCTTGTACGCCATCGGCGTCGCGTAGCTGAGGTTTGCACCAAACAATACCGCCAGCACGAACGGTTCCGCCGGTAGTGCCAATCCCTGGGCGATGCCGATGGCGATCGGTGTTCCGATCACCGCGGCTGCGTTGTTCGACACCACATTGGTGAGTACCGCAAGCATCAGCATCAGGCTGCCCAACGTCACCGTTGGCGATGCCCCCGCCGTGAGCACCAGAAACAGTTCCGTCAGGTAGCCGGTCGCTCCGGTATCTACGAGCGCGGTGCCCAGGGCCAGGCTCGCCGCGACCACGAAGAACACGGAGGGGCTGATCGCGCGAATTGCGGCACCGATGCTCATGCAGCGCAGCACCAGCATCAGGCAAGCGCCCGCGGTGGCACTGACGGCGATCGGCATGATGCCGAGCGCAGCCGGGACCACGACCAGCGCGATAATTGCAAGCGCGATCGGCGCCTTGCGGGTTCGTGGTAGCACCATGCTCGAATCGAGGACCAGGAATTCGGCGTTGCGTTTGAGCTCGCTGATCTGATCGCGCGGCCCTTGTACCAGCAGGACATCGCCTGGCGTCAGGCTCACATCCTGAATCTCTTCGTCGGCTCGAAGGATGTCTTTGCCGGGGCGATGCAAGGCCAGGACGGCCAGCTGAAAACGGGCAATGAAGCGGGCATAACGCAGACTGGTCCGATCGAGGGTGGAACCAGGCACCACGGCGATCCCAACCGCGATCTGGTCGTCGTCCTGCAACGGATGCCCCTCATCGATCACAGTGCTCGTCGCCGTACAGGGTGGCGTTCAGAGCCTCTTCGAAGGATTTGAGGTTGGCGGGGGTGTCCCGAACGCGCAACCGATCGCCTTCGCGCAGGGTCACGTCCGGAAGCGGCAGAATGAATGTATCGCCGCGCCGGATGCGGGCGACCTTCATCGCGCCGCCGGTCAGCGCGATCGCCTCGCTCAGGGTCCTGTCCAGTGCGCGGCTGTGGGCATCGATTTGCAGCCGCCCCTCGAACAGTCGCGGCGAGGTGTCGCGCAGCGGGAGGTCCCGGTCGGGCAGCAATCGGGGTGCGACCAGCCACAGGTACGCGATCGCCACCCCGGAAGCAATCACCGCCGGAAAGGCGAAGTCGAACATTTCGAAGCGTCGCAAACCGAGGTCGGCGGCTACCGCGACCACCAGCAGATTCGTGGAGGTGCCGATGGTGGTGGCTGTCCCGCCGACCAGGGTGCTGAAACCCATGGGCATCAGAATTTTGCTGGCAGAGGTGCCGGTGCGCAGACAGACGCTGACCAGAATAGGTAACAGCAGAACGACGATTGGCGTGTTGTTGACGAACGCGCTCAATACCGCCCCGATTACCAGGGTGGCCAGCAGGGACAGGAAAGGCATTCGACCCCAGGCCCGGGCAAGGTTTCGACCGACCGGCTCCAGCGCCCCGGTGAGCACCAGCCCCTGCCCGACGACCATTAACGCGCACACGGCGATCAGGGCTTCGTGGCCGAAACCGTAGAAAAAATCGACCGGATCCAAGCGCCGGTTACCGTGCTCGAATGGGACCAGTGAAAAGCCAACCGTGAGCACCACGATGAGACCCAGGCTGGTCAGTTCCAGGGGATAGCGCTTGCGCGAGAACAGATACAAGGTGACGACGGTGAGCGCCATCGCTGCGATGGCGTGTCCATTTGGCAGCGCCGGCAGGGTACCCGGCATGACGCCGAGTATAGGCGTTAGAAGACCAGCGCCACCACTTCGGTGAAGGTGTCGACGAAATGCATGGTGAGTCCTTCGCGGACGTGCTCCGGGACTTCGGCGAAATCGCGCTCGTTTGCCGCGGGCAGGATGATCTCTTTGATGCCCTGGCGTTTCGCCGCGATCAGTTTTTCCTGAATTCCACCGACGGGATAGACTGCGCCGGTCAGCGTCAATTCGCCGGTCATTGCGATGTCTGCGCGCCCTGCCTGGCCCCGCGCCAGAGACAACAACGCCACCGCCATGGTTACACCCGCGCTTGGGCCGTCTTTCGGGGTCGCTCCAGCCGGCACATGCAGGTGGATGAACGCGTCATCGAGGAAGCCTGGAGGAACTTCCAGCGCGGCCGCGTTGGCCGTGACGTAACTGAGCGCGATGTTTGCCGACTCCTGCATGACGGAGCCGAGTTGTCCGGTGATTTTGAATCCCGCACCGCGCTCGTGAATGCGCGTAGCTTCGATCGAAAGCGTAGCCCCGCCAAGCGCCGTCCACGCGAGCCCGGTGACGACGCCAATGCCGCGTTGAAGTTGTTCTGGTCGATAAATGGGTTGGCCGAGATACTCCTCGACGTTGCTGGCGCGGACCCGAATCGGACGGGGTTCGTCATGCAGCAGTTTAACCACCGCTTTGCGGACCACCGCGGCGATCGCTTTTTCCAGCTGGCGTACGCCGGCTTCGCGCGAGTAACCGTCGATGATCCGTTTCAGTGCCGCCGTGTCGATGCGCAGGTCGCCGCGTTGCTTCAGCCCGGCGTGCGTCAGTTGCCGGGGCAGGAGGTGGCGTCTGGCGATGGCCAGTTTTTCGTCTGCGAGATAACCGGATAGATGCAGGACGTCCATGCGGTCCAGCAACGGACTTGGAATGGTGTCCAGCTGGTTGGCGGTGCAGACGAAAAGTACCTTGGACAGGTCGAAATCGACGTCCAGATAGTGGTCGTGGAAGGCGCTGTTCTGTTCGGGATCGAGCACCTCGAGCAGTGCGGAAGCCGGATCTCCCTGATGGGAGGAGCCGATTTTGTCGACTTCGTCGAGCATGATCACGGGGTTCGATACGCCGCAGTCTTTGATCGCCTGAATCAGCTTGCCGGGCATGGCGCCGATGTAGGTTCGCCGGTGCCCTTTGACTTCTGCTTCGTCGCGCATGCCGCCCACCGAAAAACGGTAGAACTTGCGACCCAATGCGTCGGCAATGGACCGGCCGAGCGACGTTTTTCCCACTCCGGGAGGACCCACGAACAGCACGATGGACCCGGCGGCGTCGTTCTTCATGATGCCCAGGGCCAGGAACTCGATGATCCGTTGCTTGACGTCGTCGAGGCCTTCGTGGTGGCGGTCCAGAACCTCGGCCGCCAGGTCGAGATCCTGACAATCGTCGCTCTGAATTCCCCATGGCAACCCGGTCAGCCAGTCCAGATAGTTGCGGGTGACGCCATATTCCGGAGATCCCGGTTCGAGAACCGCGAGCTTTTTCATCTCGTCGTTGACCTTCGTGAGCACCGCGTCGGGTAGCGTCAGGAGGTCGAGTCGGGCCGTGAACTCGTCGATCTCGGCGGTCTTGTCGTCCTTGGATATTCCCAGCTCCTTCTCGATGAACGACAGTTGCTGGCGCAAAAAGGCCTCGCGCTGATGCTCCTTGATCTCCCCCTCCACGTGCTCCCGGATCTCCATCTGGGTGCGGGCGATCTGCAGCTCCTTGTGCAGAAGCTCGAGAACCTTTTCCAGCCGCGGAAGCAGCGGCAGCGTCTCCAGAACGTCCTGAAGCTCGGCCTTGGACGCAGATGTCAGGCCGGCGGCGAAATCGGCGAGTACGGCGGGTTCGTTCGGACTGAACCGCGCAAGAAAAACCTTCAGCTCTTCGCCATACAGCGGGTTCAGCGGGATCAGTTCTTTGATGGTGTTGATGATGGCCACCGCATAGGCCTTCACCTCCTGGGGCTGAATGGCGGTCGAGCCGGGTCCGGAATGCTCGGGAAAGTATTCGGCGGCGACCACCAGGGGCAGCTCCCGTCTGACCCAGCGTCGAACGCGGAACCGCTGCAACCCTTCGACAATTACCTGCAGATGGTCGTCATTGCGTTGCACCCGATGGATGCGACACACGGTGCCCATGGCGTACAGCTCGTCGGGTGAAGGCGACTCGCTCAGCGCGGTACGGCTGGCGATCAGACCGACCACCTCCTGGCCGCGATCCTGGATGGATTTCAACGTAGGCAGCCAGATCTCGGCGTTCATCAGCAGAGGGAGCGCCTGGCCCGGAAAGAAAGGCCGATTTTCCTGCGGAATCACGTGAATGATGTCCGGCAATACGTCGCCCGGAAGAATGATTTGATGCCCCGATTCCTGCGTCGGGGTGTCACGTTGCTGGTCAATGTCCATGGCGTGCCGCATTTCGGACCGTAAGGATCTTGTCAGAGATATGGGGGCTGTGTCTGCTGATCGCAAGTCCTGATTGCTCAGCTTGCCATCGATCCTGCGCTGTGGCTGAATCGCCAGCGTCCAGATCCTTGAAGGTTTCCTCCCTGAGCCGCGCCCATCGCAGTCCGGCCCTGATCTTTACGGCTCACGTGGCGCTGTTGATGGTCGCGCTTCCCGGGCTCGGCCGTTTGGAAACATCGGCCGACACCCGGGTGTTCTTCGGTGACAACGCCTACCACCAGGATCTCAAAACCTTCGAGAAACGCTTCAACCAGAGCAACAGCATTCTGCTGCTACTGCGCTGGCCCGGCCACAATATTACGAGTTCTCCCGCCTTCGCCGATACGTTGCGCGCAGTTACCGATGAGGCATGGACTTTACCCTACGTGCTGCGTGTCGATTCGCTGGCGAACTACCCCCACGTGAGCTCGACCGACGACGCGTTCTCGCTGGAGCCGCTACTGGACGTGCTGTGTCCCGACGAGTGCCTGGAGGAACGTGCGGACCTGCTGGACGATCCAATGCTGGTTGCGCGGCTGGTCTCTGCCGACGGCACCACGCTGGGCGTCCATCTGGTATTCGATCTACCCTTCGCCTCGCCCACGGCGGTGCAACAGATCACGGATTCGGTGCGCCAACTGGCGCGTCGTCTGGAAGCTGAGCATGCGGGGCTGCAGGCCCGGTATGTGGGTGCCGTTACCATGATGGCGGCGTTCAATGAGGCGGCGGAACGTGACACCGGGACGCTGGTGCCGCTGGTACTGGGCGTAATGCTGCTGATGCTGATCATCACGCTCGGGGAAGCACGGCTGGCATTATTGCTGGTGGGCGCGGGACTGTACGCGGGCCTCTGCTGCATGGGTCTTGCGGGTTGGCTGGGGGTTCAATTGAACGCCGCGACCTCGATTGTTCCGGTGGTCATCATTACCCTGGTGGTGGCCAGCGGACTGCATCTGATGTCGAGCTTTCTTCGCCAGTTCCAGGAGCGCAATGCGGGTGCTCGTGACGCTGCAGCGATGGCATTGGAGCTGAATGTACGCCCGATTCTGCTTACTTCCGGAACCACGATGATCGGTTTTCTGTCGATGAATTTCGCAGATTCGCCGCCGCTGCGAGAACTCGGCAATCTGGTGACCGCTGGGCTGCTGGTCGGCACCTCGGTGCTGCTCTTGCCGATGCCGTTGATCCTGGGTCGGTTCCGGCGCCTGCGCCTGCTCAACACCACGCGCTGGATTGATTCGCTGCTGCGCGGGGTGGTGGCAGACCGCCGTGGGTTGCGTTGGGGGGCGGTGCTGCTGGTGATCGTATCGCTGTCGGGGTTGCAGCGAATTGAGATCAACGACGATTTCGTCCGCTACTTCGATGAGAGCTTCGAGTTCCGGCGCGCCGCCGAGTTCGCCCAGAAGCACATGTCGGGACCGAACGGGTTGGATCTGAGTGTCGGGGCGGCTGAACCGGGTGGAATTTACGATCCCGACTATCTGGTGCTGGTTCGCGACCTGGGAATCTGGTTGCGGCAGGAACCGCTGGTCGCCAATGTGGTCTCACTGGCGGACATCGTATGGAAGATTGCGGACCAGTTCGGTGCGGCGGACGTTGCGCTACTGGGCCGGGACGAGATTGCCCAGTACGTGCTGACCTACGAGCTGTCATTGACAGCCGGTCAGGAGTTGGAAGACTTCCTGGACAAGGCGCGCGCGACCACGCGGGTTTCGATTCTACTGTCCGGCGGCGACTCGAAGTCGGTCATTGCGTTGGAGCAGCGCATTTATGCCTGGTTCGAGGCACATGCGCCGCCCGCATTCGAACTTACGGTCACTGGCATCAATGTCCCGGTGGCACATATGTCCCTGCTGAACATTCGCTCGATGCTGGTGGGTATTCTGCTCTCGCTGGTGCTGATTGCGGCTATCGTTGGCGGCTACTTCCGAAGTTTCCGCGTGCTGTTGATTACTGCACCGGCGATTTTCCTGCCGATCGCCATGGGCTTCGGGCTGTGGGGCTGGTTCGTCGTCAACATCGGGCTGGCGGCGTCGGTGATTGCAGCGGTCACCATTGGAATCGTAGTCGACGATGCGATACACATCATCTATCGCTACCAGCACACCAGGAGAACGCTGGGCGTCGCGCCGCGCGAGGCGGCCCGAGTGACGGTGCTGACGGTTGGCAACGCAGTACTGATTACCTCGCTCGCGTTGGCGCTTGGGTTTGCGTTTCTGGCGCTGTCCGGATTCGAGATCAATCGTTCGCTGGGACTGTGCACCATGCTCATCGTACTGTGCGGGCTGATCGTGGACCTGGTGTTGCTGCCGCCGGTCATGACGTGGCTCGACGGTGACGTCGTTGGCGACTCCTGACCGTTGGGACCCCTTGGGGGACCCTTGGGACCCGTTGGGGCCGTGTTGCAATCGACCTGCAGCTGTCTATGATGGGCGCGCATGAATTGTCCACACACGCATCTGGTCCCGGAAGTGACCCACATGGTGACTACCACGCCCCACGCCCCTCCATGCATCAGAGGAGGGGAGGGTCGCCTGACGCGTATGTAAGTGCGTAAACGTTAAAGTGAAGGCGGCTCGCAGCAGAGCGCCGTCCACTGCAGACCCCGGCAGGCGCTCCTGACGGGGTTTTTTCGTTTGAGGAGCTAGTTAGACATGGCAGATTTCGAGCACAGCGGAGAGCCCGCTGAGGGCGCAGCCGCAGAGGATCAGGTCTTCCGGGTTCGGCATAGCCTGGCGCACGTGATGGCGCAGGCGGTGCTCGAAATGCGCCCCGGCTCGACCCTGGGTTTCGGGCCACCCATCAAGCATGGTTTTTACTACGACTTCATTCTGAGTGAGCCGTTGACGGAGGAAGATTTTCCCGAGCTCGAGCGCCGTATGAAGAAGATCCTGAAAAAGGGACAACGCTTCTACCGCGAAGACCTGTCCATCGCCGACGCCTTTGCGCGGATAGATGAGATGGGTGAGCCGTACAAAGCCGAGTACGCGCGCGAGCTGGTCGAGAAGCGAAATCTGAAGGATTTGAGCTTCTATCGCAACGGTCCGTTTCTGGACATGTGCGAGGGACCCCACGTCGACACGACCAAGGAGATTGCCCGGGATGCTTTCAAGCTGCGCAACGTCGCCGGTGCATATTGGCGGGGTGACTCCGACAACATAATGATGACTCGCATCTATGCATTTGCGTTCGAAACCCGGGAGGAACTCGATGCGCATGTGCTCGCATATCAGCAGGCGCTTGAGCGCGATCACAAGAAGCT
Source organism: Gammaproteobacteria bacterium (assembly GCA_004357385.1). Taxonomy (GTDB): domain Bacteria; phylum Pseudomonadota; class Gammaproteobacteria; order Pseudomonadales; family Azotimanducaceae; genus SMWF01. The sequence goes on from SMWF01000116.1 coordinate 59,216, forward strand.
TGGCCGCGAACTGGGAATCTATCGCATCGACAACGAAATAGGACGAGGTCTGCCGCTGTGGTTGCCGAACGGTACGGTCCTGCGCGACGAACTCGAGGCGCTGGCCAAGGAGATGGAGTTCAAGGCAGGCTATCAGCGGGTTGCAACGCCGCACCTGGCTAAGGTTGATCTGTACTGGCGATCCGGGCATCTGCCGTACTACGCAAAACACATGTACCCGGTCATGGAGGTCAAGGATCGATCCGAGGGCGCAGCGGACGAAACCAAGGAGGCCTACGTACTGCGGCCGATGAATTGTCCGCATCATCACAAGATCTTCGCGGCCGAACCTCGCAGCTACCGGGACCTGCCGTTGCGCCTGGCGGAGTACGGCCAGGTCTATCGCTGGGAGGACTCCGGCGCGGTCAGTGGTCTGGTTCGGGTGCGTGGAATGTGCATGAACGACGCTCACATCTACTGCACCGCTGAGCAGGTCAAGCAGGAGCTCAAAGCGGTCATGTCCATGTATGAGGAGGCGTACCGCATACTTGGCCTGGACTCCTACTTCGTTCGCCTGTCGCGCTGGGATCCCGAAGACCCCAAAGGAAAAGAGAAGTACGTGGACAATCCCGATGCCTGGCGCCACTCCGAGCAGGTTCTGGAAGAAGTACTGCAGGAGCTGGGGGTCAACTATGTCGATGCCCCGGGCGAAGCGGCCTTTTACGGACCCAAACTGGATATACAGGTCATGACGGTGACGGGCCGCGACGAGTCCCTCAGCACCGTCCAGTTGGATTTTTCACAACCGGGCAATCTCGGTCTGACCTACGTCGGTCCGGATGGCGCGGAACACACGCCGTTCTGCATTCACCGGGCGCCGTTCAGCACGCATGAACGGATGGTGGCCTTCCTTATCGAACACTACGGCGGCGCGTTTCCCACCTGGTTGGCGCCCGTTCAAGTTCGGGTGTTGACGGTTTCGGATCAGTTCGATGGCTACGCCGAGGAGATCGTCAAATTGCTGCGTGACCACATGGTCCGGGCCGAGCTGGCGTCAACGGGCGAGACGGTTCCAAAGAAAATCCGTGAGGGAACGACGCGCAAGATCCCCAACCTGCTGATTGTGGGTGAGCGCGAACAGGCAGACCGGACCGTCACACTGCGTCGTTACGGGCACCGGGAACAACACACCATGCTGCTCACCGATTTTCAGGAGGCGCTGGCGCGTACCATCAAGTCGCGCGCTGGTGAGTTTCTGCTGGAGAAAACGGCCTCGTAGCGCGGGGTCGCTCGCGAAATCGCTCAGGGAATCCGGGCCGCGTCGGCGCTGACATCGCCGGGTGTATCGACGAACGCGATCTGGTGCGTAATGCCGATGTAGTCGAGCAGAATATTGGCGGTCTCGCGAATCATGGCGTCTTCGGTAAACGGTTCCGCGTTGTCGCCGGCCGCATGTTCATTGAGCTCGTCCAGTTCGTCGAGCGACTCGAGCTTGGGGTCTCCCTTTGCGACGCGCCGCTGATTCTCGAGGCTCAAGCGCCACTGGTCGTCCTCGGCCTTTTCCGCGATGCGCTTCTGTTCGTTGAGCGAGATGTGGGTCCGGCGGCGCGTCTCAGCGTTCTTCAGCGCCAGCGCCTGCAGGTACAGAAAATCGGGATCAGTCGATACCCGGGAATCGTGCTTCGCCTGCAGCATATCGAGAGCCGGTTCGATGTCTCCAGAACGCGGGTAGACTACCGGGTTGATCACATCCCAGGGCAAGGCACCATCGAGCGAGCTCTCGCCGATCCGGTCGACATCGAAGATTTCTGGAAATTCGATGTCCGGGAGGATGCCCTGATGTTGGGTGCTCTGTCCGGAGACCCGGTAGAACTTCGCCTGAGTAATCTTGAGCTGACCCCGGTTGAGCGGGATCAGCGTCTGGACGGTGCCTTTGCCGAAGGTCTGGCTGCCGACAATCAGGCCGCGTTGATAGTCCTGGAGCGCGCCCGCGAAAATCTCCGACGCCGAGGCGGACAGTCGATTTACCAGCACTGCCACGGGCCCGTCCCAGGAAACGTGGTCATCGACATCGGAATAGATGTTAGCGGGTCGACGTGCCGTCTTGACCTGGACCGTTGGCCCGGACTTGATGAACAGGCCGGTCAGCGAATCAGCTTCCTGCAGTGAACCCCCACCGTTGTTGCGCAGATCGATGATCAGCGCCTGCATGTCTTCGGCCTTGAGCTCGTCAATCAGGCGCCGCACGTCACGGGTAGTGCTCTTGTAGTTGGGTTCGCCGCGTTGAATGGCCCGGAAGTCGGCATAGAAGGTCGGAATCTCGATGATTCCGATACGCTGCTCCATGCCGTTGCGATCTATGATCAGTAGACGCTTCTGGGCGGACTGCTCCTCCAGCTGAACCGTGTTCCGGGTGATGCTTATCACTCGTTCGTCGCTGGATTCGGAACCGGTTGGGATGATTTGCAGCAGCACGACAGAATTCTTTGGTCCGCGGATCAGTTCCACCACGTCGTCCAATCGCCAGCCCACGACGTCGATGAATTTTCCGTTCTCACCCTGGGCGACGCCGATGATTCGATCCGCGGGCTTGAGCAAACCGCTCTTGTCGGCGGGACCCGCCGGTACCAGGCGAACCACTTCGGTGTATTCGTCTTCGGTTTTCAGCACCGCGCCTATCCCTTCGAGCGACAGTGACATGTTGATGTTGAAGTTTTCCGACGTGCGGGGCGAGAAATACTGGGTGTGCGGGTCGTAGGTGCTGGCATACGCGTTGACGTACAGCTGGAACGCGTCTTCGCTGTTGGTTTGCCCCGCCTGCTTCAGCCGATTGTGGTAGCGTTTGATCAACAGTTCCTCGATCTCGTCGAGTTCCTTGCCGTTGAGCTTCATGCTCAGCACGGATGCCTTCAGCCGCTTCCTCCACAGGTTATCCATTTCGGATTGAGTGGCCGGCCAGGGCACGTGCTCGCGGTCGATGCGCAGCTTTTCGTCCTGCGTGAAGTCGACCTTGTCTAGACCAATGTCCAGCTGGGCAAGCAGGTAATCGAGCCGCTGGGTCAACCGGGTTTGATACAGATTGAACATCTCGAAAGCGGGGGTCAGATCGCCGCGCTTCAAGGCGTCGTCGAGCACGTAGCGATACTTCTCCAGCTGTCGTACGTCAGCTGCCAGGAAGTACGCACGGGAGCTATCCAGCAGGGCCAAGTATTTCTCGAACACCTCGCTCGACGTCGTGTCGTCCAACGGCTTTTTGAGGTAGTGGTTGTGTCTCAGTTGCTCGACGATGGTCAGACTGGTGCGAGGGTGTACTTCCAGCGGTTCCAGGGTCGATGCGCCGACCGAGGTATAGGCGACCTGGGGCCCCGCCTGGAGTTCGTCCGGGAGGCCGGCGGGCGGTTCCGCCTCAGCGAAGCCGCTGGTGCCCAGTAGAAAAGTAACCGCAAGGATCGCGCAACGGTTGGCCGATCCTCTGGCTGTCCGGCTGGTTCGTGCCACTGCTCGCGCTCTATGTACTTCTGATTTCATCGATTGGTACTTCACTACGTGCACTATACGCACTCGGCCACTGTTTCGCGTTACCTCTGCTCTGGCTGCGCGTCTGGTGTAATCTGACGCGCGCATTGCGTCCCGGTTCCCCGGGGCCGCAAAGATGTCCCAAGCCCCCAGTTGTCGTACGGGCCACCTCGCGTATCTGTTCGCGTGTGACGAGTCGCCCGAGCCTATCGGATGCCCCCGGAAGTCAGTATCAAGAAGATGTAACACATGCACAATAAACATATGGAGAATCGAACGTGGTCGCAAGGGGTAGGTCGCACAACGCTGGCCGGGAACAGGGGCTGCCGTGGCCTGGTCCTTGTTGTGCTTCTGGCCGGGTGTGGTATGCCGGCAGGCCCCCCCCCGCCACGGATGACGAACCCCAGACACCGGTTACGCTCGAGGATGACGCGAAACGCGCCAGCTACGGGGTCGGCTTCAACGTGGCGGGCAATGTCACGACCCAGTTCGGGTCATTTCTCGATCTCGCAGCGTTCATGGAAGGGATCCGCGACGGCGTCGCTGGACATACCAAGCGCGTGACGGATGCTGAGCTCTCCGCTGCGCTGAACGCGATGCAAAGTGCGAGAGAAGGGAACGCCTCAGAAGTAGCCGATGCCAATCTGGAGGCGGGCACGTTGTTTCTCGAGCAGAATGCCAAGCGTGATGGGGTAGTCTCACTTCCCTCGGGATTGCAGTACGAAGTGCTGGTCGAAGGCACCGGCGCTCAACCGACCGCTACGGATACTGTGACGACCCACTACCACGGAACCCTGCCCGACGGCACGGTGTTCGACAGTTCTGTCGAGCGCGGGCAACCCAGCTCGTTTCTGGTCACCGGGGTCATACGGGGTTGGGTGGAAGCACTGCAGTTGATGCGGGTCGGTTCCAAATGGCGTTTGTTCGTGCCGTCGGAACTCGCATATGGCGACCGCGGTGCGGGTGCGAACATTGGTCCGAACCAGGTACTGATCTTCGAGGTGGAGTTGCTGGAGATTGGCGGCGCCTGATCAGCTCACCCGAATGCCCAGGGTCTGCAGCAACGTCAGGCCCTGTTCCAGTTCCACCTGGACGTCGGTCAGATCGATGTGGCGCGCATCGAGATTGTTGAACCGGCAACCGCGCAAGTCGGCGCCGCGCAGAACCAGTCCCTTGCCCTCGATGTTATCCAGGGTGGAGCCGGCCAGATTGGCGCGTTCCAGCACGGCGTTGTGCCAGAGGCTGTGGATCAGGCGGTTGTCGGTGAGCTGACAGCCCGTCAGGTTCGTCGCGCTGAAGTCAGCGTAGGATAAGTTGCAGCCGTCGAACGTCGCGCGGCAGACCTCCGAACGCTGCCCGCCGGGCACGGCAAGGCTGAAGTCCGTCTCATTGAATTCGGTTCCCTGCGCCTGGCACTGCCTCAATTCGAGCCCGTAGGCGCGGGTTCGGATGAACACCGCGGTCGTCAGGTCGCAGCGATCGAATACCGTTTCCCGTAGATCAGCGAACGAGAAGTCGCAGTTCGATGATGCGTCGCCGGTGAAAAAGGTGCAGCGCTCGAAGCGGCAATCACTGAGATCGCTTGCGCGGAATCGGCAGGCCTCGAATTCGACCTGCTCGAAATGGGATCCGGCCAGAACCCATTGAGAAAAATCCATGTCGATGCAGCGGCCGTTGCGAGCGTTCACCTGCAATTCGGCGGCGTCCATTTCGTGCCCGGGCCCCACCGCGAAGTCTTCGACCATGCCCCCGCCCGCCCGCTTCAGGAACTGGTCGACTGTGAGCTGTTCGGGGTCTTTGCTCATCGCGGGTAATCTAGGTGTTGATCATGGGTAAGGCTCGAGCGGGTAGAATACCGCGCCGGTGGTTGTTTGATCAGAGGCTCCCTAATGAACTGGTGGCGCAATCGATTGACCCGCAGAACGCTGTTGGCGACGGCGCTCGCCGGAGCGGCCATTCTGTGGGCAATGCGCGAACTCGACCTCGACCCGGATATGCTGCTCAGTTATTTCTGGGGTAGTTTGCTGCTTGTCCTGGGGGTCGCGGTGCCGGCCTTTCTGCTGGTGCTGATCGTGAAGCGTTTCCGGCGATGAGCTGGAATAGCTGACACCCACGCCGGCGGACATCAGAGGGGTTCGAAGAACCGATTCATCCGTGGGGCGTAGTAGTTGTCGTAGTTCAGCGAAAACGCGATGGTTTTCGCACGGCCCAGAATTCGTTCCCGCTCGACCCAGCCAATGACCCGGTAGTCGCTGCTGTCATCGCGATTGTCGCCCAGCATGAGGAAGTGATGGTCGGGCACCGTCACCGGCGCAAAGCTCTGGTACGGCCGGGCGTGAAAACCCCGTCTGAACATCACGAAGTAGCTGACGCCACCCTGTGATTCCCGAACGAAACGGTAACCGCGCTTGTTCGGCAGCTGGATCCGTGAGATCTCTTCGGCGGACAGCTCCGTGTACGTCGCCCGCTCACCGTTGACGATCAGCTGGTTGTTGCGTAATTCCACAACATCGCCTGGTAGGCCGATGATCCGCTTGACCAGTAAGCGCTCGTCCGCGGGCGATGGGAAAGTAACCACATCGCCGCGTTCGGGTTCCGCCCAGCGGGCAATCCGGTGAAGCGTAAACGGGATGCGTAGATCGTAGGCCAGCTTGTCGACCACGATCCTGTCGCCTACCAGGATCGAAGGCTTCATGCTTCCGGAAGGAACCTGGTTCCAATCGGCTATGGCGGAACGAAACACCAGCATGATCGCGATGAACAGCAAAAAAGTGCGCCAATCGCGCCATAGGTTTTTCTGCTTGTCGAACCAATCAGTCACGGGTTGCTATTGACGAGGCTTGCACGCGAGCATGGTGCATGTCCGTCACAGCATGTGCAAGTAAACGGCAATAGCTCAGTCGTGCGACGAGAGTTCGATGTCGGGTATCTTATTTCCGGCCCATCACCAGTCGCAACAGTTGTTTAATCCGTGGCGGTTTGCCGGTCATGAGGATGCCCGTCTCGAAGACACGCGCGGCGGCGCGTAGCGCGAGGTAGATCGATACGAGCATCAGCAGCGTGGTTCCTACGTACGTTGCCAGTCCCGGTGGAAACGCAGCGCGATTCATCATGACGAACGGCGTAAGCGGCGGAATCCAGGTCGTTACCTGGGCGAGCAGGCCTGAAGGGTCGCGGCCGATCGGAATGACCACCAGTAACGGAACGAACAGGCACAGCTGCACGGGGATCATCAGGTTCTGCGCTTCCTTCAGGTTGTTGGCCAGAGACCCGAGGCCGCACAGAATGGCGGCATATAGCAGATAGCCCAGCACAAAGTACACCAGGAAGGAGCCCAGATAGATTGGGTTCGTCACCAGACCAACGAGGTCCACATTCATCCCCGCCGGTGTAGGCAGGACACTTGCTGCTGCGATCACCATGAGCAGCCAGGTCGTGACGATGGTCAGCCCGGTTGCTGCGATGCCCAGGATCTTGCCGGCCATCAGTTCGAGCGCGGAAACCGAAGACAGCAGCACCTCTACAAGCTTGTTAGATTTCTCCTCGACCGTGTTGGTCAGCAACATCTGGGTTACTGAAAAGATTGAAATCCAGAGCATGTAGACGAACGCTACGGGCGCCCACTGCGATAGGGTATCGGAGATCTGTGCCTCAGTGGCGCCGGTATCGGTGAGCCGAAGTGCTCGAAAGTCGATTGGCGCTTCGATCCAACGCGCCAACTCCGGAGCAATGTTCTCTTCGCGAATTCGACGGCTTCGAACGAGCTGTGTGGCGTGGCGGCCATACCAGCGTTGCAGGTCCAGATTGGTCAGCGTGCGCGTGACGTATTGGGCGCCTTCGGTTGCCGCGACGGGATCATCAGGAATCACGAAGTAGCCGAGCAACTCGTCGCCCTCGACGAGCGCATCCAGGCGCGCTCGGTCAGCGCCGGGCACGTTGATGCGCCGATATCGAGCGACTGAAATCCGGTTATTGACGGCCAGCGCCTGGCTCACGCCGTCATTCCACCAGATGGCGAGCTGTTCCGCGGGCGTGCTGGCGTTCGCCGGTATCGCTGCCCCGGCGCGGTACCGCGTGACCTGTTCCGTGGCCTGGTCGATCAGCGCGGTGCGCCCACCCTCGTCGGCGAGCACGTCGGCCAGACCGGCGAGCGGTTCCGGCAGTGCGCGCTGGTCTACCTGCTGGTCGGCTAGCGTGGTGACGATCAGTTTCAGGTCTTCGTGCAACACCTGCTTCTGTAGCTCGGCGTCGACCCAACCGGAGTGGTCCAGCACGGCATAGTCTGATGTGGATGCGCTGTCCGCGAGCATGATCGGGACGATCGACAGCACCGCCAGAACTATCGGCAACAGCAGCAGGCTCAGCCAGAAGCCGCGGGTGCGCACGTTCTCCAGGTACTCGCGCGCCGCGATCAGCAGTGCACGGCGGACGTCAGATCGCACCGGCACTCTCCTCGGCTAGAGGCGCCGCCGAATCGGGACGTACGGCGCGGATGAAAATCTCGTGGAGCGAGGCCTCTTGAGTATCGAATCGGCGTATCGTCAACCGCCCCACGAGTGCGGCCAGCAATTGTTGTGGGTCGGTGTCGGCGTCCAGCGTCAACTCGGCGTGCTTGCCGGCATCGTTCACCCGCAGCACGCCGGCGAGGCCCTGCAGGATCGAACCATCGCCGTCGTAATCCAGCGCGATCGTCCGGCCGACCCCGCGCTTCAAATCTCCCATCGTTCCCTCGAGCACTTTGGTGCCGTGGTTGATCAGGACCAGTTGGTCGCAGATCTGCTCGGCTTGTTCCATGATGTGAGTCGAGAGGATGACGCTGCGACCACTCTGTTTCACCGCGAGGATGGTTTCGCGGATCAGTTCCACGTTCACGGGATCGAGTCCGGAGAAGGGTTCGTCCAACACCACCAGTTCGGGCTCGTGGACCAGGGTGGCGGCAATCTGGACCTTCTGTGCCATGCCTTTCGACAGGCTCTCGCACTTCTCCTGGCACCAATCGCCCAACTCGAACCGGTCGAGCAGATCAGCGGCTCTACGGCGCGCGTCGCCCCTTGACAATCCCTTGAGCTGGCCAAAGTAAGCCACCAGTTCCTGAACCCGCATCTTTTTGTACAGGCCCTTGTCCTCGGGAAGGTAGCCGAGCCGGGATTTGCTCAAGGTGGGATCATCTGCACCGAACACCCGCACAGTGCCCTGGTCGGGCCTTAGAATTCCAACCACCATTCGAATGCAGGTCGTCTTGCCCGCGCCGTTCGGGCCCAGCAGGCCGAAGATGGTGCCATGGGGGATCGTGACCGAAAGCCGATCGACAGCCGTGACGCTGGCGAAGTATTTGCTTACCTGGTCCAGGTTGACAACGGGTTGGGCCATCAAGCTCAGGAATTGTCGCGCTTGAACGGTTCGAGCTGCTCGGTGCTGGCTTCGTGCTGATACAGGGCCTTCCAGTCCGCGTAGGGCATCCTGTAGACGATCTCACGGCACGCTTCGTAGTCGAGGGTCACGCCTTGATCCTCGGCGGCCGCGCGGTACCACTTGGACAGGCAGTTGCGGCAGAACCCCGCCAGGTTCATCAGGTCGATGTTCTGCACCTCCTTGTGCTCGTCGAGGTGATCCAGCAGGCGACGCAGGACGGCCGCCTCGATCCGTTGGGTTTGCTGTTGCTTGGAATCCACGTTGAACCCTCTTGAATTTCGATCGCTCATGTTAGCGATTGTCCCTTTTCGGGTCACGCGCCTGGGGAGCCGGTACCCGGTGCGGTGTCGGGGTGAGCTGTGGTTGAATTGCGGCCTTGCCGTCGCGGATAGCTACCCATGGAACTTTTGACCCATCCGGAAGTGTGGATAGCGTTTCTGACGCTGACGCTCCTCGAGATCGTGCTGGGGATCGACAACATCATCTTCATTTCAGTACTTACGGGCAGGCTACCCGAATCCCAGCGTGCCCGCGGCCGGATCCTCGGCCTCGGACTGGCCATGTTCATGCGCATCGGTTTGCTCCTTGCGCTGGTCTGGATCATGCATCTAACCCGCGATCTGTTCACTCTGGCGGGTCAGGGAATCTCCGGTCGCGATCTCATACTACTGGTGGGCGGAGGTTTCCTGATATTCAAGTCGACGCGCGAGGTACACAACTCCCTGGAAGGCGCAGCCGGCGGCGCCGGCGACGAGTCGGTACCGAGCTTTGCCAGCGTGATGGTGCAGATCGCGCTGATCGACATTGTGTTCTCCTTGGATTCGGTGATCACCGCGGTGGGTCTGGTCGAGCATGTCGAGGTCATGATTGCCGCGATCGTGGTGGCTGTGATGGTGATGATGGTCGCCGCGCGCAGGATCGGCGAATTCGTCGAGGCCCATCCGACGATCAAAATGCTGGCGCTGAGTTTTCTCCTGTTGATCGGGGTGACACTGATGGCGGAAGGGCTCGGCGTGAATTTCCCGAAAGGCTACATCTACTTCGCGATGGCGTTTGCGTTTGGCGTGGAGACCCTGAACATACGCGTGCGAAAACGGCATGCCCCGGAGATCGTGCGGCTGCGGAAGGCGCAGTTGGCGGATCTGCTGCCGCCTGATTACGCCGGTTGGTCCCGCAGGAATACCCAGTTGTCGCCCCGGGATTGTTCCTCCGAGTAGAGGTAGCCCGCGCAGTCGAAGGCCTTCAACGCCTTGACGGTCTTCACCCGTTGCCTGATCAGGTAACTCGCCATGAGCCCGCGGGCTTTCTTGGCGAAGAAGCTCAGGAACTTGTAGCGGCCGTTCTTCAGATCACGAAAGGTGGGCGTGATGATCCGGGCATTAATTGCGCGGGGCTGGATCGCGGCGAAGTATTCCTTCGACGCGAGGTTCACGAGAATCGGCTGACCCTGATCTTCGATTGCTTCGTTCACCGACCGGGTAAGCTTGTCGCCCCAGAACGCATAGAGGTCAGCGCCTTTTTGGTTCGGCAGGCCGGTCCCCATTTCCAGTCGGTACGGCTGAATCAGATCCAATGGCCGTAACAGCCCGTAAAGACCGGACAGTATGCGCAGGTGCCGCTGGGCAAAGTTGAAGTCCCGCGCATCGAATTTCCAGCCTTCCAGACCCATGTACACGTCGCCCGTGAATGCCAATGCTGCCTGCTTGGCATTGCCGGGTGAGAAGGGGGTCGTCCATTGGGCGTAGCGACGATAGTTGAGGTCACCCAGCTTCACGCTGATGCCCATCAGCTTGGAAATGTCCGCCGGGCCAAACCGGCGCAGTTCTCCGATCAACGCCCGGGATTCGTTCAAGAAGTCGGGCATGGTGTGCTTACGGGTGACGGGAGGTGTCTCGAAATCCAGAGACTTCGCAGGCGAGATGATCGCTAGCATGGTGGTTACACGTCGCCGCGGCGTTGCCGAAGCGCGTAAGTTTAGTGGCGCGACCGAAGTCGTGCCAGTACCTTTCAAGGTCTGATCAGACTGTTTAGACTGGCGCGCTCGGAGGCTTGGTCGCTGTGCCATGAGGATCGTCGGGCGTACGGAGCAAGGTAAAGTCCGCAGCAACAACGAGGACTTCTTTGCCGTCGATGAGGTCATCGGTCTTGCGGCGCTGGCTGACGGTATGGGTGGCTTGAATGCGGGCGAAGTGGCCAGCGCACGCGCCGTGGACGTTGTCTTCGAAGCGTTTCGGCGAGTGCTGCGCGGCGACTTGGAACTGGATTTCGACGGTCGCGCGGAATTGCTCGAAGCCTCGGTTCGAGAGGCCAACCAGCGAGTGTACGAGCTCGGACAGTCGCGCTTCGACTACCACGGCATGGGCACGACCCTGGTGTCCGCGACCATCTGTGGCCGGGAGGTCGCGCTTGCCCACGTTGGCGACTCGCGAGCCTATCGCTTCGGCGAGCATGGCCTGCGTCAGATCAGTACTGATCACAGCGTTGTCCAACAACTCGTGGAGGACGGTGTTCTGAGTCGCGACGAGGCGCGAAGGGCGCCTAATCGCAATATCGTCACGCGCGCGATTGGCATCGACGTCGACGTGGACGTCGATGTCAGCCGACTGACGCTCACGGCGAACGAGCTGGTCATGCTGTGCAGCGACGGCTTGACGGACGTCGTGGCGGATGCGGACATCGAGGGCTGCTTGCAACGCTGCGCGCGGGAACCGGCGGGCCTGGTGGACTCGCTCATCGAAGCAGCGCTGGATGCCGGGGGTACCGACAACGTCTCTGTGGTGATCCTTCTGCCATGAGGAGTTCCATGACGGTACAGCACAGGGCCGGAATGAATCCATGAACGAGATTGCGACGTTCTATCGATACGTAGGGCTGGCGGATCCACCGTCGCTTGCGGGGCTGCTCGAGCGCAGGGCGCTTGAACACGGGCTGAAAGGTACCGTGCTGGTGGCCGAGGAGGGGCTCAACGGAACATTGGCCGGTTCGGGTTCAGGGCTGCGGCGCTGGTTGGACGAACTTCGGTCCGATCCGCGGTTTGACGGTCTGCCCGTGCGTTTCTCGACCGCGGCGGAAGCCAACCCGGTTTTTCTGCGCCTGAAGGTTCGGGTCAAGGACGAAATCGTCGCGTTGCGATGTCTCGATCTCGATCCGGGGCACCGAACCGGTCAGCATGTCGACGCGGCGACCTGGAACCGCCTGCTGGACGACCCGCAGGTAACGGTGATCGACACGCGCAATTCGTACGAGATCGAGGTGGGTACCTTCCCGGGCGCGCTCGATCCGGGGACCCGCTCATTTCGCGAGTTTCCGGACTTCGCCTCGACCCTCACGCCCGAAGACCACCCGCGGGTCGCAATGTTCTGCACCGGTGGCGTGCGCTGCGAAAAAGCCAGCGCTGTTCTGCTCGAGGCTGGTTTTAGCGAGGTCTACCAGCTTGACGGTGGCATCCTGAACTACCTGGAAAATGCTGGCGATGACAATCGGTTTGACGGCGAGTGCTTCGTTTTCGACCAGCGCGTGAGCGTCACCCACCAGCTCGACCAAGGCGGTTACATCCAGTGCCATGCCTGCCGGCGGGCTTTGTCGGATAAGGACCTGAACTCGCTTGACTATCTGGAAGGGGTCAGTTGTGGTTATTGTCACGACCAGCTCAGCGAGCAGCAGCGCGCGGCGTTTGCCGAGCGACGTCGCCAGGTCGAGTTGGCACAGCGGCGCGGTGAGTTGCATGTGGGCGCCGAAATGGCCCGGCTACGACGAGGTATTAACTGATGAGAGATCTGTTCAGCCTGGCGGGCAAAACCGCGTTGCTGACCGGGGCGTCGACGGGCATTGGCCGGCACCTTGCCGGCGTGCTGACCGAGGCTGGCGCGCGCGTTGCGTTAGGCGCGCGCAGCGTCGATAAGCTGGAGGAACGTGTTGCAGAACTCAGCGATACGGGCGGCCAGACCGTCGCGCTGCCGTTGGACGTTCGCGATCCTGCCAGCATCAAGCACTACTTCGACGCTGCCGAGGCGGCGTTCGGCCCCGCGGATATCCTGGTTAACAACGCCGGCGTCGAAGCGGGTGTGAAGACCTATCTGACGCTCGAGGACAGTGGCTGGGATGATGTTCTGGAGACCAACCTGAAGGGACTGTGGCTGATGAGCCGCGAATTTTCACGCAGGACGGCAGCCGCCGGACGCACTGCGGGGAATATCATCAACATCAGCTCGATCCTCGCCGGCCGGCAGCAGAAGGGCGTCTTTCCCTACGCCGTGTCCAAGGCCGGGGTCAATCAGGCGACCAAGATCATGGCACTCGAAGGCGCCAAACTGGGGATCCGGGTGAACGCCCTGGCGCCGGGATACATCTACACCAATGTCAGCAAGGCATTGCTGGACAGCGACCAGGCGGATGATGTTCGGCGGAGCATTCCCCAGCGTCGGTTCGGCGAGTTCCGCGATCTCGACGGGCCGTTGTTGCTGCTCGCTTCGGATGCCTCCGCACACATGACTGGATCGGTGGTCGTGGTGGACGGTGGGCACAGCGTATCGTCGCTGTAGTTGGATGGGGGGTCAGATCACCCCCGAAAGAACGGCCCACGCGTTGTCGAGCAGCCGTGGCTGGGCGGCCTGGGTCGGGTGGATGCCATCGGACTGCATCATGCCGGGGGTCAGCGCGATGCCTTCGAGGAAGAACGGCAGCAGTGGGGCGTCGAAGGTGCCGGCGACGTCGGCAAACACCTGCTGAAAGGCGTTTGCGTAGCGCGCCCCGTAGTTCGGCGGAATGCGCATGCCGAGGAACACGAGCTCGGCGCCAGCGGTCCGGCTGAGTTCGCCGATGCGCTGGAGATTCGCGCGAATCTGCTGCAAGGGGTAGCCGCGCAGCCCGTCGTTGCCGCCTAGCTCCACGATTACGATGTCCGGTGCGTGGGTCTCCAATACGCGCGGCAGTCGTGCCAATCCGCCGCCGGTGGTTTCTCCACTGACGCTGGCGTTGACGACATTGAATCGCCTGCCGGATGCGTTCAGCCGAGCGGACAACAAGGCGACCCACCCGTGGTCGCGTTGTATACCGTAGCCGGCGCTGATACTGTCGCCCAGCACCAGTACGGTTCTAGCGCGTCCGGCTTCGAGTTGTTCGGCGGCGGCGGAATCATGACTGGCCCCGACCGCCAGCAGCGATACCACGAGTACGGCATTCATGACCGCAGAGATTCTCAGTGCCAGCGGGGTGACCAAGATCGTTCCAACGAGCGCGGGGGAGTTGACGATCTTGGATGGCATCAGCCTTGAAATCAACGCGGCCGAAAGTGTTGCGATCATCGGTGCCTCAGGTTCGGGGAAAACTACGCTGCTGGGTATCCTGGCCGGGCTGGACACGCCCAGCTCAGGCTCCGTGTTGCTGGACGGTAACGAGTTGACGGCTCTGGACGAAGAGCAGCGCGCCGTGCTGCGCGGTGAGCTCGTGGGATTCGTGTTTCAGTCGTTCCAGTTGCTCGGCAGCCTGACTGCCCTGGAGAACGTGATGCTGCCCGGCGAGCTGCGGGGTGATTCCGATCCGCGCAGCGAAGCCTCGGAGTTGCTGCGACGAGTCGGCCTTGGAGATCGCGCGACGCATTATCCGCGTCAACTCAGCGGGGGTGAGCAGCAGCGCGTCGCGATTGCACGGGCCTTTGCGTCCCGGCCGAAAATTCTGTTCGCTGACGAGCCCACCGGCAACCTCGATAAGGTGACCGGCGCCCGGGTGATCGAGTTGCTGTTCGACCTGAATCGTGAGTTTGCCGCGACGCTGATCCTGGTCACTCATGACGCGCCGCTGGCGGAGCGCTGCCAACGGCTGCTGGAGCTCGACGGTGGTCGCCTGGTAACCGAGACCCGCGCGTGAGACTGCTGCTGCTGCTGCGGTTGCTGGCGCGGGACTGGCGCGCCGGTGAACTCCGTCTGCTGGTGACCGCAGTGGTGGTGGCGGTAGCAACGGTAACGGCGATCAGCTTATTCGTCGATCGACTGCAGGCGGCGCTGTTATCCGAATCGAGCACGTTTCTTGCCGCGGACCGTGTCATCTCGTCGTCGCGGATTATTCCAGACGAGTTTCGCGTTGCGGCAGAGCAACGCGGATTGGAGACTGCTGAGACGTTGACGTTTCCGTCGATGGTGTTCTCGGCGCAGCGCAACCAACTGGTGTCGGTGAAAGCCGTGAGTCAGCGGTATCCGTTGCGCGGCAGTCTGCGGATTTCGGATCAACCCTTCGTGCAGGGTGCCCGCACCGATACCGTGCCGGCGCGAGGCGACGTATGGCTCGATTCACGGCTGTTTCCAGCGCTCGGACTTGCGATTGGCGATATTGTCACGGTGGGTGTGGCCGATCTGCGCATTGCCCAGGTGCTGACCGACGAGCCGGACCGCGGCGGCAGTTTCTTCGATCTCGGCCCGCGCCTGTTGATGCATATCGATGACGTACCCGCGACCGAGGTGGTTCAACCGGGCAGCCGGTTGTTGTATCGCTTGCTGCTGCGCGGGGACGATGGTGATCTGGCGGATTTGCGTAGCACGCTCGATGAGGAACTCGCTAAGGGATTTCGTTGGCAGAGCATTCGGGAGAGCAGCCCGTCGATTGGCGATGCGCTGGACCGGGCCGAGAGCTTTCTGTTGCTTGGCGGATTGCTCGCGGTGTTGCTTGCGGGGGTGGCGGTGGCATTGGCTGCCGACCGGTACGCCCGTCGCCACTATGATCATGTGGCGATCTTCAAGACGTTGGGTGCCACGCCGGCGGATGTGCAATGGGGTTACCTCACGGTGCTGGGCATCATCGGGATTGTCGCCGTCAGTGTGGGGCTGTTGGTGGGCGCGGGGCTGCATCTTTCGATCGTAGGAATTCTGCGCAGCTATCTGCCGCTCGAGTTGCCCGCACCCGGGCTGAAGCCACTGGTTGTTGGCAGCGTGACCGGATTTGTCTGTCTGGTTGCGTTTGCGCTGCCGCCGATCATGAATCTGCGTCGGATCTCGCCCATGCGGGTGATCAGGCGCGACCTTGAGCACGCGGGCGTGTCGCGTGCTCTCACGTACGCCTTCGCCGGTTGTGGCAGCCTGCTGTTGCTGGTCTGGTATACCGACAGCTGGTGGTTGACGGCCTGGACCCTGGTAGGTGTGCTGGGCATCGTCGTCTGCTTTGGGGTGCTCGCGACGTTGTTGCTGCGCGGCGGTCGCGTGGTCGGCATGCAGGCTGGAAACTATTGGCGGCTCGCGCTGGCAGGTCTGCAACGCCGGCATCGCGAAAGCGTGGCGCAGATCCTGATCTTCGGCCTCGCGATCATGCTGCTGCTGATCCTGCTGCTGGTGCGGGTGGCGCTGGTGGACGAATGGCGACAACAGATTCCGGACCGCGCGCCGAATCACTTTCTGATGAACATCGTTCCCGAACAACTCGGCCCCCTCGAGGAGTTGCTCACCTCACGGGTCGATTACAAGGGCGAGCTGTTTCCCATGATTCGCGGGCACGTCGTCGCGGTCAACGGGCAGAGCGCTGCGCAGTGGGAGTCAGAACACCGCCACCCCGATGCGCCTGGTCCGCGACTGTCCAGTGAACGCAACCTCAGCTGGACAACCCAGCTTTCCGAGAACAACCGGCTCATTGAAGGTATCTGGTGGGGCGAAGAGGAGGTCGAGCCACAGATATCCGTGGAGCAGGACTATGCGTCGTCGAGCCACCTGTCCCTTGGCGACGTGGTTGATTTCAACATCGGCGGCATCTCTGTATCCGCCACGGTGTCCAGCCTGCGGCGTGTTGAATGGGACAGCATGGAACCGAATTTTTTCATTCTGTTCTCACCGGGCGCGCTGGTCGACATACCCGCCACCTACATGACCAGCTTCTATCTTCCGGCTGACGAAAAACGATTCCTGAACGATCTGCTCAGTCAGTTCCCGACGGTGACGGTGATCGAGGTCGACGAGTTGATTCGGCAGATCCAGTCGATTATCAGCCGCGTCACGCAGGCGGTGGAGTTGATTCTGGCCCTCGTGGTAGCGTCCGGTGCACTGGTGCTGATCGCAAGCATCCAGGCGAGTCGCGATCAGCGTCTGGCAGAGCATGCCCTGCTGCGCGCGTTGGGCGCGACGCGACGGCTCATCACCGGATCGTTGGCCGCCGAGTTCGCGCTGTTGGGAATATTTGCCGGCATCGTCGCGACGATCGGCGCGGAAGTTACGGCGTACGCCCTGCAGGTGGAGGTATTCGAATTGCCCTATCAATTGCATCCCTGGTTGTGGGCGCTCGGGCCGACGCTGGGATTGGTGTTCATCCTGCTGATCGGGATGCTCGGTACCCGCAAGCTGGTCAACTCACCGCCGGTGGCGGTGCTGCGGGAACTCGACTGATGGCCCAGGCTGCGACGTCGCCACACGAACAGAGCCGGCTGCAGAAAAAACTACGCCGTCAGGTCGGCAGGGCAATCGCCGACTACGGCATGATCGCAGATGGCGACAAAGTCATGGTCTGCGTGTCCGGCGGCAAGGATTCCTACACGCTGCTGGACATTCTCATCAATCTGCAGCATGCCGCCCCGATCGAGTTCAACCTGGTCGCGGTGAACATGGATCAGAAGCAACCCGGGTTTCCGGCCGCAGTTCTGCCGGACTATATGGCAGCACGCGGGATCGAGTTTCACTGCGTGGAAAAAGACACCTATCGAATCGTCAAGGAGCTGACCCCGAACGGCAAGAGTTTCTGCGCGGTTTGTTCGCGGTTGCGCAGGGGCAGCCTGTACGGCTTCGCCCGCGAACTCGGGGCCACCCGCATCGCGCTTGGCCATCATCTCGACGACGTGGTCGAGACACTGTTCCTGAACATGTTCTTCGGCTCGCGGCTCAAGGCGATGCCGCCGAAGTTGAAGAGTGACGATGGGCGCAACGTGGTCATTCGACCGCTCTACTATTGTCGTGAGCGGGATATCGAACGCTGGGCGGAGTTCCGCGATTTTCCGATCATCCCGTGTAACCTGTGCGGTTCGCAGAACAACCTCCAGCGGCCGCTCATCAAAGCAATGTTGCGCGCCTGGGATGAGCGAAACCCGGGGCGGGTGGAGAGCATCGCCCGAAGTGTGCGCAACGTTTCACCGTCGCAGCTCGGCGACCCGTCACTGTTCGATTTCGCGAGCCTGGCAGCGACTGGCTAGTGCGACTCTTCGAAGTCGCTGGCGCGGAAGCTGAGTTCATTGCCCGCCAGTGACTGCGTCGACTCCAGTACTTCGGTCAACGCAATCTCGAAGCTGTTGATGAGCCCCAGCAGATTCCCTTCGTCACCGGCAATCAAAGCGTATTCCAGGGATTTCGACGCTTCCTTCAGGTGGCCGGCGCCGAAACTGCCCGCCACTCCGTGCAGATTATGGGCGAGCCGCTCCGCGTCCTCGAGCTGGCCCGCGCTGACGGCTTGGCGCATGCGATGACCGGCATCGCCGTAGTATTCGCCGAAATCCCCCATCAGCTTCAGCATCAGTTTGACGTTGCCGTTGTGGTTGCGGATCGCCAGGCCTACGTTGATTCCGGGGGTACGCTGGCTGAGCAGGATGCTGCGCTCGTCGATTGCGGGCTCCGGATCGCTGGCCCGGCGCTGGCGGGGTGTCGCGGGTCGGTCCTTCGCCAGGAGGCGCTGGACGCTGCCCAGCAACCGGTCGAAGTCGATGGGCTTGGTGACGTAGTCGTCGCAACCCGCTTCCAACGCGCGGGACTGGCGTTCCTCCAGGGCGTCGGCCGAGACGGCTATGATCGGGACCGTGTAGCCGAGATCACGTATGGCCTGCGTTGCCTCCAGGCCATCCATCTCGGGCATGTGAATATCCATCAGTACTATGTCGTAGTCCTTCTGCTGAACCCGCTCCAGCGCGATTCGACCGTTCTCCGCGACATCGACGACTGCACCCGCGCGCCGCAGCAGTTCGAGGGCGAGCTGCTGATTGATCGGATTGTCCTCGGCCAGCAACACCTTGGCGCCTGCCAGCGCATCGGCCGATCGGGGGCGGGGCACGGCCGGGGCAGGGGTCACCTCGAGGGTCGCGCGTGAGCGTTTGAACGGCACGTTGAACGCGAAACAACTTCCGGTTCCCGGGGTCGACACCACACCGATCTCGCCACCCATTGCGTCCAGCAGGTTGCGGCAGATGGTCAGGCCGAGGCCCGTGCCGCCGAAGCGGCGCGTAGTCGATGTCTCCGCCTGTTCGAAGGATTCGAACAACCGTGCCTGCTCGTCGCTGGATATGCCGATACCGGTGTCCGAGACCTTGAAAGCGACGTCAATCAGGGAGTCGGTCGCGGTGTTGACCTGGGCCTCGACAGTGATGGCTCCGGATTCAGTGAACTTGATGGCGTTACCCACCAGATTGATGAGTATCTGCCTCAGTCGCAGCCCGTCGCCGAGCAGGATGCCGTTGGCCGGGAAGTTTGCATGCTCGGAGCACCGGTTGGTGACGGTCAATTCGAGGCCCTTCTTGCGGACGTCGGTGCGGAACAGCCGTTGTACTTCTGCGAGAGTCTCTTGCAGTGCAAATGGGGTTTCTTCCAGGGTGAGCTTGCCGGCTTCGATCTTGGAGAAATCGAGTACGTCGTTGACCAGGGTGAGCAGCGACTCGGCGGCATTGCGGATCGACGTCATGTATTCGCGCTGTTTGTGGTCCAGTTCGGTTTCCAGACTCAACATCGAGAACCCGACAATCGCGTTCATGGGCGTACGGATCTCATGGCTCATATTGGCGAGAAATTCGCTCTTGGCCCGGCTTGCGGCCTCTGCGACCTGGCGTTGCTGTTCGGCGCGTTCGCGCTCGATGCGGGCAGTGATGTCGATAACGGAACCGTCGATTACCTCCCCCTGAACCGGGTCGTGATTGATCTGCGCATTGAGCGACATCCAGAAGGTATGACCCGTGCGCGTCACCCCTTCGGCCTCGAACCCATCCACCGTGCCGCCCTCGTCCAGCAGCGACATCAGCTGTTGGGCTCGTTCTTTGGTCAAAAACAGGTGATCGACCAGGTCCCTGTA
The DNA here is from genome assembly GCA_004357385.1 of Gammaproteobacteria bacterium. GTDB lineage: Bacteria > Pseudomonadota > Gammaproteobacteria > Pseudomonadales > Azotimanducaceae > SMWF01. The sequence goes on from SMWF01000116.1 coordinate 79,133, forward strand.
TTCGTGCAGCAGCGAGTTGACGTCATCGAACTCGAGAACCCGGGCGAGGGTCGGATTGGCGCGAATCAGCACACCGTCGGCAGTAATCCGAAACAGGCCTTCGTTGGCGCTGTCGTAGAGGGCCCGGTACTCGTCGCGAGTCGACTCCAGATCCGAGTACAGGCGTGCGTTCTCAATGGAGATTGCTGCCTGCGACGCGAGCAGGCTCAGCACCTCGACACGCTGTGACGTGAATAATCCCGTGAGCCACCGATGCTCGATGTACAGCACCCCGATCACTTCGTTACGCGAGCTGATCGGCAGACACATGACCGATAACGGTTGGAACGCTTTGACGTAGGCGTCCTGGGTGAACACGTCCTCGCGGGTCGCATCCGCCAGAACCAGGCTCTGTTTCGTGCGGGCCACGAACTGGACGATGCTGTGGGGTACGTCGTCGCAGTCCTCGAGCGCCAGCGCCGGATTCAACCGTCGCGTCGCGTCGCCGTCGACCGAGGCGATGGATTCGACGAACAGGCGGTCGTCGTGAACCAGCATCAGGCAGGCCTTCTGGGCACCCGCATGCTCCAGGGCGATGTTCAGCAGTTTGATCAGCAGTTGATCGAGAATGATTTCGCCGGAAATCGCTTGTGCGGCCTTCAGCACGGTGGTGGTGTCGAGCAGGCGGCGACCGATCTCCTCGCTGTGATAGGACCCCGAGACGCTGGCGAAGTCGCGCAGCGTCAGGTCGACCAGGTCGCCGACCGTCAACGCCCCCGATTCGGGGCGCCCGGGATGATGCTCTTTCAGGTAACTGCCAAAATCTCGCTCCAGCTGAGTGGCTTTGGTTATCGCGCCCCAGCGCAAGTAGGCCTGATGAGCATTGCGCAGGAAAATCCGCGCGAAATCGTGGCGCGCGGATTCGTCGCACATCCGGCCGGCTAATTCATAGGCCATCGCTTCATCATTGGCGAAACCTGATTGACGAGCCTGCTTGGCCGCTGTTTCGTAATGTTGCAGGGCTTCGGTATCGCGCCCGAGTGATCGCGCGAGCTCCGCTTCGATGATGCTGGCCTTTGGAGCGGCGGACTCACATCCAGCGTGCTGCCAGTTGCGCAACTTTTTGAGCTCCGCGCGCAGGCGCCGGGGCTTCGGGTTGGTACCACGACTGGCGATCAGTGCTTCGCAGAAGCTGTACCAGATCTGCAGCGGAGAACCGCTCAATATGGGGATGAATTGGCGTGCCTGGACAAGTGTGTTCTCAGCACCGAGGTAGTCGTTGAACAGCACGGCGAAGTAGACCCGCAACGTGTAGATGCACGCCAGTGCAGCCTGGTCGTCGGGGTTGCTCACCCGACTGCGCTCGTCGCCCGACTCGACCAGCGGCGCTTCGCCGAGCAGGCTCACGATCATTTCGCGAATGAAACCGGAGATGTTGAAGGCAGTGACATGCTGCATCGGCGCGACCTCATCGAGCCGCTCACCGAGTTCTCGATGCAGGGTGGTCAACTCCGTTCCGCGCAACAGGGAATTGACCGCGTAAAATACGATACCCACCAGCGCAAATTCATAGTCATGATTCGCCATGCTTTTGCGGGTGTTCTCGGTCAACAGGGCCAGCGTCTGGTCCAGGTTCCCGGTCCAATGATCAACCAGCCCCGGAAGCAGCGTAAGCGCACGCGTGCTGTAGATATCATCAGGATATCGATGGGCCAGCTGGCGTGCGTTATTGGCCAGCACCAACGCCGTATCGGTTTTCCCGGCCGCGACGTGGCGCACCGCTTCGGCGGCGAACGCAAACGCGGCTTCCCCGGAATAGCCTGCCGTCCGGGAGCGTATCAGGATGTCCGCGGCCAGGTTCGGCATCTCGAGGGCGCCGGCGTGATACCCCGCATGGAGCAGTTGGGCCATCAGTCGAAACGCCTGCTTCAGACGCGGATCGTGCAGGGTGGGCATGTCGCTGCCGAGCGGCCGAATCGCGATGCGGTACTGGAACGGCCACCAGAATCGCCGAGTCGTGTACGGCAGCGCCCGCAATCCTGACTGCGCAGCGGCGATTGCAAGTTCGAGGTCGTTGCGCACCAGATGGGTACGAATCTGCAACTCGTTGAGCGCCGCAGGTGAGTCGGGGAGTTGCCGTCTCGCATCGTTGAATACACGATCCAACTGGTCGAAGTCGCCGCACAGAAACGCGGCCTCGGCAGCACTTAGCAGCAGCGCCTCGAGCAATCCGCCTGGCTCGCTGCGCTGATCGGTAAACAGTGACAATCCGCTGCGGGCGTATTTGAAAGCCGGCTGAAATGCTCCGTCGCGCAGCGCGGTGCGCGCTGCGGCCAGATTGTAGTGGGCAACCTGATCACGGGTCCCCGTGTGGGTGTCGAAAGGACCGCCGCCTGCGTTGAAATGATCGGCGATAAGGGTCGCGTTGTCGCCGTCGTGATCGCTTTCGATCAATGCGGAAGTGATCAGCAAATGGATGTCGGCCTTGCGGTGTTCGTCGACCGTGCCATAGATCAATGCGCGCACTCGCGGATGCGCGAATTGGTAGCTGCTCTGGTGGTCCCGATCGTCGCGGGCACCCACCAGCAACCCCACACTCACCGCACGGCGCAGGCTGGTTGCCAATTCGTGGTCGGACCGGGCCGCTATCTTTGCCAGCAAGCCCAGTTCGAAGAATTCGCCGCAACATGCCCCGATCTCCAGGGCGCTCAACGTGTCCTCGGGCAGGCCGGACAGTTGGCGCTCGATGCGTTCGCGCGTGTTGTCGGAAAAGAAGTGCGCCCGAATTTCGTCAATAGACCAGGCCCAATGGCCGGCGTCCGAATCGTAGTACAGGCTGTTCTGATCATGCAGTTCGAACAGCAGTTCCAACACCTGGGCGGGAACCCCGTCAGTCTTCGCATGAATCTCGGCGCTGAACTCCCGGACGCGTGCCTCGGACTGAGACAAGGTGTCGGCGAGCATGCTGCGCAGATGGTTTTTGTCGAGTGGCCCGAGTTCGATGTCGGTTCGTTTGGCCAGAATGCGTGCATCGTCGACATCGGGTTCGGGCGGTCGCTCGCTGGTCAGAACCACCAACAGGTGGGTGCCTTGGAGGGCCAGACTCAGCGCCTCGGCCACCGCGCGGGTTGGCATGCGGTCGTAGCGTTCCAGGATCAGCGCTACCGGAGTTGGGCTCAAGGCGCCCAGCAGGTCTTGCAGACACTGCCGGCAGGTGGCGCTGGAAAGATCCACGCCATCGTCCTGCACGCCGAACACGCCAGCGAGTTCGGGAATGAGCTGTGCCAACGCCTGCGGGTCGGCCGACCGCCGGCGCAGGCGTGTCAGAAATGCGTTTGCATCGTCGCTGGAGCGGGACAGCATCTGCCGGACCAGCGCGCTGCAGCACTCCCGGATTATCGCGAAACCGTCACCCGCTTTCCCTGGGGCTAGTTTGATGCGCGCGGTCAGACCATGACGGTCGCCCAGATCCGCTACCATGACATCGACGAATGCGGTCTTCCCCATGCCGGGCGGCCCCAGCAAGCGGGCAATCGCAACTTCACCTCGGCTCACGCGCTGTAGCAGAGTCTCCATGGTGACGCTTTGCGCATCGCGGCCGTAGAGCCGCTTTGGAATCGTCAGTTGGCTACGGGCGTCGGTGCGCCCCAGCGGGAAGGTCTCGACATTCGCGTGGCTGATCCACAGTTCGTAGCCTTCCTCTAGATCGCTGCGCGCTGCCGCAGCGCTCTGATAGCGATCTTCGGGTTGCTTGGCGAGCAGCTTGGCGACGATCTCCGAGAGCCAGGTCGGCAAGCTGGCATTCAGTTCACAGATCAGCTTCGGCAGCCGAGCGATGTGCGAATGGATCAGTTCGAGAGGATCCGTGCTCGTGAACGGGGGCGTTCCGGTGAACAGTTCGTGCAGCGTGGCGCCCAGCGAGTAGAGATCGGTGCGATAATCTACGACTCGATTGACGCGACCGGTCTGTTCCGGGGAGACGTAGGGCAGGGTTCCTGTAAGATTCGTAATGCCTGCGCTGTCGGGATACTCTCGGGGCGCCAGGGTTGCCAAGCCGAAATCGATCAGCCGGACGATTTCCTGTTCCGGATTGCAGACCACGTTCGACGGATTGATGTCGCGATGGATAACGCCTTCGTCGTGAATGGATTGCAATGCCTGACACAGCTGGATCGCAATACTCAGCTTCTGCTCAAAACCGAGATTCCCCTGGCGGATCAGTTCCCGCAGCGACTCCGCCTCGATGTCCTCGAACAGAATGCGGTGGTCCGCCTCGGATAGACCAATGGCGCGAACCACGTAGGGACTGGTCAGGGATTGATTGATTGAGAATTCGTGGTGGTAGCGGGACAGCGCACTCGGCCCGGCGGCGCCCGGCTTGAGGGTTTTGACGATGACGCTGCGGCCATCCGCACGACCCCGATGCACCAGCGTGCTGGCACTTTCGTAGATGCGCTTATCGAGAATGAGGTCAGCGCTCTCCATGTCGTGCATCATGCGCCCAGGCCCCCGCCGGACACATGCCCCTCGTTATTCGACTTCAGGCGTGAACAGATAACCCGTGCCGTGAATGGTGGTGATGATCTTGGCGGTTGCGGCCCGCTCACCGAGCTTCTTGCGCAACTGACCGACCAGCACGTCGATGTAACGATCGTCCGGAAACCACTCGCGATTGCGAATGCGGTTCATCAATTGGTCCCGATTCATCACTTCGCCGGCTTTCTCGATGAACGCCAGCAGCAACTGATACTCACCCGCCGACAGTTGCGCATGTTCACCTTCGGGTGAGGTCAGCTCGCGTTTGTTCAGGTCCAGCGTCCAGTCGTCGAAGTGACGAATGTGATTCTTGCGTCGCTGGCTCTGCTGGATGTGCACACGCCGAATGAGGTTGCGGGATCGGCTCAACAGCTCGCGCGGATCGAAGGGTTTGGTCACGTAGTCGTCCGCGCCGCTTTCCAGTCCCAGGATGCGATCGATCTGCTCCAGCTTGCTGGTCACCAGGATGATGCCGATATCCGATCCGGCCCGGATTTCACGCGTGAGGGTCAAGCCGTCCTTGCCGGGCAACTTGATATCCAGAAGCACCAGGATGATGTTCCCGGACTGGGTGATCAGATCAACGACTTCGTCGCCTGACCCCGTGGATGAAACGCGAAACCCTTCGTCCTCAAAATAGGACACGAGCTGCTCGCGCGTGATCGGTTCGTCCTCGACGACGAGGATGTGTTCCTGTTCGGCCATAATTCCCTGTCCTGCGGTACGCGGCTACCTGTCGCGCTGGGCGCCCTTGCTGCGCCACGGATGAAAGCTGTTATGGTACTGAAATTCAACGGGTAATGGTGACGTTGTGCCGCAGGTCACACTAGGAGCGCGTGGGTGGTCAAGATTTCGCCTGGTGAGCTGAGCGCCGAAGCACTCGCCGGGGTGGTCGAAGAGTTCGTGATGCGTGAAGGCACGGACTATGGACACCGGGATTACACCCTCGACGAGAAGCGCACGCGGGTGCTGCGAGCGCTCGAAACGGGCGCGGCAACCATCACCTTCGAACCTGACTCCGGTAGCACGTCGATCGTCATGAGTGACGAACTCGATTAGTCAGCCTCCCTTATTTTCGAGCAGCTCCGGCAGGATCAGATCGACGCCGAACAGGAAGTCGTCGGAGATCTGGAATTCGGTCGCGGCGGATACGATTTCCGCGTCGTCGCCAACGACCTCTACCCGGTAGCGTCCTGGCGTAAGGCCGTCGGCTCGATACAACCCGAACTGGTCGGTGTAGGTGGATACCCGGGTATTGCCGTCTTCATCGAGGATCCAGAGCTTCGA